>CAYSSS010000065.1:0-6985 GCA_964433975.1 uncultured Planctomycetia bacterium | reverse complement strand
CTTGGAGCCTTAAATCCCGTCCCAAAAGAACTTCTCAAGGTCGTCTTGTCAAAAAGATGATATACTACACCTGCTTTTGGACTAATTTCACTCCATGTCTTTGACGAATATTCGTTCGAGTATGGCTGTAGTGGCGTCGGATTGGTATCCCAATTCGCTCCATCATAACTTACGATCACATCATATCTTCCCCCGAAATCTAATATCAATCTATTATCAAACATTTTAATGCTATCTTGAGCAAACGCGGCCACGCAGTCCTGCTTCCCTTCTATACCGCCCGATCTTGAAACAGTAAAATATGTGTCTGTTTTATCTACCTTATTATGCCTATAATCAAAACCCATGCTTAATTCATTCCAATCCGCTAAATTGATACCTGCCTGAATCATGCCTCCTATACTTTGCATGGGGATCACTTCGTTTCTGTACAGACAATCATAGTTCGGAGCATTATCGAAATCAGCATCCCATTTATCGTTGTTTAAATAAAAATTTGCCAATAGTTGAATTTTTTCTTCGTCCATTTTATAATTCGCGTAATATCGTTCGTTCATCGTCTTCCCATAAAAATACTGCCTTCCCCGGCCCATATTCGCGTGATAACTTGAAAAGCCCAGGTCCAGATTTGACGAATCGGTTAAATCAAACATCATCTTCCCCATATAATTTCTCTCTATGTCATACCTCTCTATGTCATAAAACAATTGAGGTTTTGACGCTATATAACCGTTCGTCTCTTCGTATTCGGCTCCTATATAGTAACCGATCCTGCCCACTTTCTGGCTTTGCGATATCTTCCCCTTATAGGTCTTAAAACTGCCGTATCTACCCTCAAAAACGGTTTCCCTGTCTTCTGAGGGCCTCTTGGTTATTATGTTTATCACGCCGCCTATCGCGTTCGACCCGTACAGGGCCGAAAAAGGGCCCCTCACAACCTCTATCCTCTCAACATAATCTAAAGGGGTCTGAGACCATTCAACCCACCCATTGTTCGCATTGTTCTGCGGTATCCCATCAACTAAAACAAGCGTCCTGTCTCCGTAACCGCCAACCCCCCTAACATTAACAGGCCGATTTCCCGCGGTAGTATGCACCCCTCGATGTAATTCTACTTCAACACCAGCAACTGCTCTCAAGACATCCTCTGTTTTCTCAAAAGGAGACATATTGATATCCATGCCTTCAATCACTGATATACTTGCCGGAACATCGCTTAAACTAGTTTTTAAACCCGTAGCGGTAACCACTATCTTGCCTAATTCACAAGCCTTATCGTATTTTTCTTTCGATTTTTCCTGCGCAAAACAAACTTGGGATATGATAAGAGATGAGGCTATTGTTACTAATAATGTGATGGCCATACTGATAATAACTTTTTTCATTACTAAAATCCCTTTTTACTGTGCTACAATTTTTGTCTATTGTGCTACTAATATAATATTCGTGCTACTTACAAGCAAAAAAATAATACGCTTAATCGAGCCCTTCACCTGTGCTTGACATAGTTAATGTGCCGTGCTTTACGCCTTTTACCGATTTTAAAGTATCGGCCAATTTTTGAGCTTCCTGTGGATGCCCCTTAATAGCAATTATTTCCAGGCAATTGTCATGATCGAGATGAATATGCTGAGTTGAAATAATCACTTTTTGATGACCATGCTGAATATCCGTAAGCTTATTTACAAGCTCTCTTTTATGGTGGTTATAGATAAGAGTTATGGCACCGGCAATCGCACCGGAGGCCTGCCACTCTTTCTTTACCAGCTCCTGTCTTATTAGATCGCGAAAGGCTTCGGAGCGATTAGGATAATTTTTCTCTTTTATGAGCTTATCGAACTTATCCAATAAATCTTTCGGCACCGAAATACCGAACCTGAATAGTCCTGCCATTTTCTATCTCCGTATCATGTTTTTAAAAATTGTAGCACATAATGCATACCTGTCAAGTTAAAACCTATGCGATGAGCTCACGGATTACGCCTTAATCGCTTATAAGTAAAAATAATAACGCCAATATAATACGGTAAATACCGAAAGGAATAAAATTGTGATTTTTTATAAACTGAAGCAAAAACTTTATCGACAGAAGCGCGACAATAAACGATACAAGGAAACCAACTAATAAAAATGAAAAATCAGCGGAAGTAAACGCGCCTGCGCTTTTAACCAAATCCAAAGCAACCGCAGCCGCCATCGTCGGAACAGCCAATAGAAAAGAAAATTCCACTATGGTTTTTCTTTTTAAACCCAGCATCAATCCGCCGATAATTGTCGCCGCTGCCCTTGAAACTCCCGGAATTATCGCAATGGATTGAAATATACCAATTGTAAAAGCCTGTGGATACGAGATCGATGACGTTTCTTCTGTCGAACCCTCCCTTCCGCGGTGAAATAACTCAAAGATAATAAGAAAAACACCTCCTAAAAAAAGCGCCCAAAGAACAGTATAGTGGCTATTCAATAACACCTTTTTGATTATTTTATAAAAAACTAATCCTATGATCGCTGTAGGAACAAATGCCACCATGACTTTCTTCATCAGCTTAAAGTTTGCCAGGCACCTTCCATACAACACAACCACTGAAAAAATAGCTCCGAGCTGTATCGCGATCTCAAAGCTTTTTAAGAATTCTGTCTGCTCTAGCTTCAGCAAATGAGCTGTCAAAATCAAATGTCCCGTAGATGATATGGGCAAGAACTCGGAAATGCCCTCTACAATGCCAAAAATAACAGCTGATACAAAATTCATATCTTCCCTTTATTTAATTAAGATAAACTTAATCCCCGCGATGAATAAAAAAAGAACACTATACAAAATGACTATCGCTGGGCTTGTCGGCAGGTCCCATATATATGAAGATGTGAGGCCCGCTATAACACAAAAACATGCTGATAAGCATGCCACTATGAAGATCGTTCTTATACGCTTGGCCAGAACCAATCCGATCATAGCGGGGATTAGGAATGAGGCAAAAACGAAAATTACCCCACAGACCTTTGTCGCCAAACTAATGATTATCCCTATTGTCATATAAAGCAAAAGATCGAGCATATTTGATTTAATACCCGAGGTAAAAGCGGTCTCCTTGTCAAACGAGACAAAAAGAAACTTTTTGAAGAAAGCGAGATGTACCAGCATGATCAAAAAGGCCGCTACTCCTAAAACCGCCACATCCTGCCATGTCGTATAGAGAAGATTTCCCGAAATAAGATTTATGCCCTTTGCCTCGGCGATAGGATTTTTAGCGATCAATAATACCGCCAAAGACGCGCAAAATACATAAACGAAACCTATGAAACTTTCTCTTGAAATATTTCTTTCCGCATGCGCGGCCCAGAATACGATAACACCAATAAGGGTCAGTATAGAAGAACTCGTAAAAGGGTTCATCCCTATGAAGAGACCCAGGGCAACGCCCAGAGCCGCGACCTCCGCGAGGGCTATCCCCATGAACACAATTCGTTTCAATACAATAAATACACCGAGATAAGCACATACAAGGCCCGTAATAAGACCTGCCAAAAGCGCCGTTAACATAAAGGATTCTCTAAAAATATCTGTCATATTTCTACCTCGATCAAGTAATTATATATCTACCGTTTACCTTCTTAAATTCCATTTTGACTCCGAATATTTCCGATAACATGTGTTCGTTCAAATCATCTTTCATTACAATCTGGTGAGGCAATTTGCTGTTCAGAAACAGGAACTTATCAGAACAGTTAATAACCTCATTCAGCTCATGGCTCACCAACACTACGGTAAGCCTCTTATTTCTATGAAGGGATGTTATCAACTCTAAAATTTCACGCTCACCTTTAACATCAAGGTCGGTGGTAGGTTCATCCAGGATTAAAAAATTAGGTTCAAGGCTTAGAGCGCGTGCTATTAAAACTCTCTGTTTCTGACCTCCCGAAAGATCCCGAAAAGCTGATTTTGTTAAATGCGAAATGCCGGCAATATCCAAAGACTCCGATACCTTTTCTCTGTCCTCTCTGCCCAGTCTTTTAAAGGCTCCTTTTGTTGAAGAGCGCGCCATCATAACGATATCGAAGACCGTAAATGGGAAAAGGGTGTCGATAAACTGTCTCTGCATACAATAACCGAATTTAATCCCGCCTATCCTGGTAACTTCTCCACCTCTTGGCTTAATGAGCCCCATGATGGCTTTTAAGAAAGTCGTCTTCCCTGAACCATTGGGCCCCACCACTCCGAGAAAGTCATTCTCGTAAATATCGAGCGAGAGGCGGTTAAATACCTCCTTTCGCCCATATCCCAATATCGCATTTTTGAATTCTACCATTTTTATCATCCCTTTAGCCCTTTCACAAGCTTATCAATGATCGTATCTATAAGATTGAAATAATCCTTCACCTCTTTAGACCCTCCCACTGAATTGGGCACGATTATGACTTTGGCGCCGGTTTGACCTGCGACAAATTGCGCCGGTTTTTCATCATAAAAGACTTCCATAAGTATGACTTTTATTTTGTCTCTCTTCATTATGTCTATCACTTCTTTCAGGTGTCCCGGTGATGGCGGGATACCCGGTTTAGGCTCTAGCTCACACGCCACTACAAGCCCAAACCTATCCGCGAAATACGGCCAGCTGCGATGATAAATAGCGATTTTACTGTTTTTAAACGGCGTCATCTTCTCGTTCCATTCAACCATCTTCTCATCCATCTTTTTATCGAATGCTGCCAGGTTTCCCTGAAAATATCGAGAATTGTCCGGAGAGAGTTCGGATAATCGATCAGCTATATTTCGCGCCACGATCTTGACGTTTTCAGGATCGAGCCAATAGTGAGGATTCCCCATAGGATGAACATCCCCCATTGAGCGGTCAACCTTTGTGGTAGTTGGAACTTCTAATAAGATTACTCCCTCGGACGCGTCAAGATGCCCGGGTTGTCCAATCCTAATTTTTTGATTTCTGGAACCGTCTATTATTAGCTCCTCATATCCAATTTCAAGCTCCAACCCGATCCGTATAAATAGATCAGCGTTCTTTGCCTTCATCATAAAAGACGGCTTTGCCTCGAGATAATGAGGATCCTGATACCCCCTGGCAAGGCTGTTCACCGTCACCCTATCACCACCTATATATTCAGCGATAGATTTAAGATCTTCCGTTGTCGTCAATACTTTTATCTTTGAACTTTCGGCATATAAAAATGAACCAACGCTTAAGAATAACAATATTGAAATAAAAATTCTTTTCATCTTTCACCTCCCATACATTAGTATTGGTGCGCCCTGTGAGGACCCAATCCGAAATCACACTGCAGCCATACCTCATTGGAGTCCTTGCTGAAGTTTCTGTTGGTGTGTTTAAACTGCAGCCTCCAGAAACAATATTCACTCTGCGCGAACGTGATACCGGTCGAATAGGCGTTTTCCCGCGATGACGAAGTTAAGGGGAATTCCGAGAAGTCATACCTGCCAAAGGCTGACCATCGCTTCGCGAACTGATACTCAAGCGATGAATACCCCGCCCATGAGTTGATGTTCTTTGCGTCTATTATGTCGGTGCCATCATCAAAGAATGGCCGGTTATGTTGACTGAATAGGAGCTCGTTCTGAAATGTCACCGATTTATACAAACCCTGTTGAAGAGGACGCCACTTATAGGTAAGATCGACACCTTCGAGGGTCGTCATGTCCGAGCCGAACCTGCCAAGACCCTTGTCGTTTGAGCCGGTTGCAAGGCTCGTGCCAAGCTCTACAGTCGATGCTTCATTAATATCGTGGAAAAGCTTGAGACGCCCAAGATAAACGAGGCTCGTGCCTTCCGCGCCAGCGAAACTAACACCATTGCGATTATTGACCACTTGCCCGGTCAATTCTATATACTTATCCCAGGGATTCGGTATAAGGTAGCTCGCCGAAACTCCCGGCTCGCTCATGCCTTCCGGACCGAAATAGTTAGTGATCATATTTGGATAGTCAACCCATGGCAGGTTGTGGAGATGGAGCTTATTCACCTTGCCAAAATCAACCTTAAATTTCCCGACCTTTGCCTGTAAACCGTCTATTGGCAGCGCGAGAAGCGTCATATATCCTTCGCATAACCCTATGTGCCAGTCACCATCCTCCTGTTCAATATGGAAGAAAAAGTCTCCTCGCGCATAGGGATCAATATACGCCGAGAACGCGAGCTCCGTCTGCCGCATCTGGAACTGATTACGAAATTCCGTACTCTTCGCATCCGTATTACGGTAAACAAAATCCCCTATAACGCTCACATCCGGATTAAAGCTTTGGAAATATCGACCAAGCGATGTGGTTTGAGGCGGCGTTACAACTTGAGGCCTCGCCGTCGCTGAAATCGAATAGGTCTTCGCCAGATCTTCGATCTTAGTTTCAAGCTGATTTATTCTTACCTCGTAACTACCCTTCATCTCATTGAATTGAGATCGTAATGCCGCTAATTCTGCCTGCACGCCAGCGGCATCGTTTCCCCTTGAATCGGTTGCAACCAAGGGGATGAATAAAAAAGTTATAATGAAAAGTATGAGTGTCTTTTTCATTTCTGTCTCCATTAAAGAAAATTGTGATTATTGAAAAATTTTTGAGAAGCTTAAAGATAAGATAGAGGAGGGGGTGATCTAAGATGAAGGTTTATCTTACAGAAAGTTGATATAAATGTGATGACATATAAAATGGCTCTACGGCAAAGAAGGCGAGAATAAAACAATACGAGAATAACTGAGAAGATAAAAATAGATGTGAGGGTCCATTGGCAAATCCGGCAATCATCATGGTAATCTGCGTCACGATGGTCGTGTAAAAATATTCCGCCAATGCTTAATAAAAGAAGTGCGCATATTAATACTAGAAATATGCTGCTAGAGTGCTTAATGCTTTTTGTTTTTAGTGGCATACGCGTCTATTTTGGTTATTGTATCAACGAAACTCTATTTTGTCTATTGCTTCCGAGCCAATTCAGAAACTCGTACAATCTTTATTCCTCTTTTT
>CAYSSS010000064.1:0-9110 GCA_964433975.1 uncultured Planctomycetia bacterium | reverse complement strand
CCTTTGCCCCCGATGCCAAGATAATTCATATCGATATTGACCCGACGTCAATTAGCAAGAACATAAAAGTAGATATTCCGATAGTAGGCGACGCTAAAAATATCTTAAGCGAACTACTGGTGCAGATTAAAAAATCCACCAATACAGCCGAATGGTTTAAGACGGTTAAGAATTGGAAGAAAAAATACTCCTTAAAATATAAAGACAGCGAAAAAATCAAGCCGCAATATGTTATGGAGCAGACTTACGAATCTACCAAAGGAGGCGCTATTATTACCACCGAAGTAGGGCAAAATCAGATGTGGGCCGCGCAGTGGTATAAATATGCCGAGCCGCGCACATTTATTTCATCCGGCGGACTCGGGACTATGGGCTTTGGTTTCCCCGCGGCGATGGGAGCAAAAATGGGCCGCCCAGATAAACAGGTGATTGATATAGCGGGCGATGGTTCGATCCAGATGAATATTCAGGAATTAGCCACTTGCGTTGCCAACAAAATAAATGTCAAAGTTTTTATACTCAATAACGGATATTTAGGTATGGTGCGGCAATGGCAGGAGCTTTTTTATAAGAAGCGTTATTCACAGGTTTGTCTTTCAAGCCCTGATTTTGTAAAACTTGCGGACAGTTACGGCGCGGTGGGCATTTTAGTGACCAAAAAAGAAGAAGTGAGGCCCGCGATCGATAAGGCTTTGGAAATAGATAACACTGTGTTTGTCGATTTTCATATCGAGCCTGAAGAGAACGTATACCCTATGGTCCCGGCTGGAGAGGCAATAAATAAGATTATAGGCGGGTTGGCTTAATGAAACATATCATATCGGTCTTAGTGGAGAATAAATCCGGAGTCTTGGCGCGCATCGTCGGATTATTCAGCGCGCGCGGTTACAATATCGCGTCTTTAGCGGTGTCCGCGACGCTTGACCCTAATGTTTCCTATATGACCATAGTGATTGAATCGCAGGATGAAAAGATATTAGAGCAGATTAAAAAGCAGTTAAATAAGTTGATTAATATAGTCACTGTTATTGATTTTACCAAAAAGGAGCATGTTGGACGCGAGTTAGTCTTGGCTAATGTAAAATATTCAATAAAAAACAAGGCCAGATTGGGGGTGATATTTAATAAGTATATAGGTAAGATCGTTTATCATAAAGATGATACCGCGATTATTGAGGCGGTTGGAGATCGGATTCAGATAAAAAGTCTTTTGGATGAATTGAATAAATTGGGGGTACGGGAGTTAGCCAGGACCGGGCAGGTGGCAATAAGTAAAAAGATCGTAAGGAGGTGATTAATATGCCAGGTGGAGACGGAACAGGCCCTTCTGGAGGAGGTCCAGGGACAGGAAGAGGCATGGGTAGAGGCGGAGGACGCGGTAGGATAGGCGGCAATCGCCCGGGCGCGGGTCCCGGCGGGATCTGTGTTTGTCCAAGTTGTGGCGAGAGAGCGTCCCATCAGCAAGGAGCTCCTTGCTATTCAATAAATTGTCCTAAATGCGGGACAAAGATGATGAGGGGGTAAAAGGATAATTTCTAGAAAAAGAAGGCACAGATAACGGAGGTTTTAAATGGGCGATAAAGACTATAAATATATTTATGGGCCTGTGCCTTCTTGGAGGCTGGGCAGCTCTTTGGGGATAGACCCTCTCTCACAAGAAGGAAAGGTTTGCACATTCGATTGCGTATATTGTCAGATCGGAGAAACGAGATTATTAACCGATGAGAGAAAAACGTTTATTCAAACATCGGATATAATAGGCGAACTGAATTCTTTGCCGCCCTTGAAAATAGATTATATTACTTTTTCCGGAACCGGCGAACCTACTTTAGCGGCAAACTTAGGGCAGATGATTAAAGAGGTGAAAAAAATCAGGCGCGAGAAAATAGCCGTTCTGACAAATTCTTCACTGATGCATAGGGAAGACGTTCAAAAAGACTTAGCTTGCGCGGATCTTGTCGTTGCCAAATTAGACGCTTCCTCGCAGAATATTTTTGCATTGGTTAACCAACCAATGAAAACTATTAAGCTGGATACTATTATCCATGCAATAAAAGATTTCAAAAGCTGTTATCTTGGGAAATTGGCGTTGCAGATTATGTTTGTGGAAGAAAATAAAATGTACGCAAAAGAGATCGCGCAAATAGCGAAAGAAATTAACCCTAATGAGATCCAGATCAATACTCCTTTAAGGCCATGCAAGGTAAAACCTTTGTCTAGGGGGGAATTGGATAAAATCAAAAAGTACTTTGAAGGCTTAAATGCTATATCTGTCTATGAAGCCGAACTGAAAGAAGTTAAACCGGTAAGCAAAAAGGATACTTTAAAAAGAAGAGGCAAAGTATAAGGTTTTAACGAAAGCTTTGGAGAAGTTTAAATTGAGATTACATCAAGAAATAAGCGATGTGTATAATTTATGAGATTTTCTATTTGGTCACATATTCCAGAGCACATAAATCCAGTTGCATTCCATGTAGGGCCTTTGGAAATTCGTTGGTATGGGATAATGTATGTAGTAGCATTTTTTATTACTTATTGTTTAGTTCTTTATAGGCTTGAGAAAGAAAGATTTGAGTTTACAAAAAAAGTTGTCAGTAATTTTATTTTTTGGGTGCTATTTGGTGTTTTAATCGGAGGCAGATTAGGGTATGTTTTATTCTACGACCTCAAATATTTTATTGCCAACCCGTTTAGAATAGTCTTTCCTTTTGATTTTTCCGGCGGATTTCATTACACCGGCATCTATGGAATGTCTTACCATGGTGGATTATGCGGCGTAGTGGTTGTTTGCATCCTTTTTTGCTACAAAAATAAGATAAATTTTTGGCGATTGGCTGATCTTTTTATTCCCGCTGTTCCTTTAGGTTATGCTTTTGGAAGGCTGGGTAACTTTATTAATGGCGAACTCTATGGCCGTGTAACTAATGTTTCTTGGGGGATGTATTTTCCCTTAGATTTAACCCATCAGCTACGGCATCCTTCTCAACTTTATGAAGCGTTCTTTGAAGGAATTTTTCTTTTTATAATTCTTTGGAGCTTAAGAAAAATAAAATATTTTGATGGTTTTATTTTTTCTTTGTATCTTGTCGGTTATGGGATTTTGAGGTTTTTCATAGAATTTTTTCGAGAACCCGATCCTCAATTAGGATTTATTTTAGGCCCATTTACCATGGGGCAGATTTTTTGTTTTGGTATGGTATTGGCGGGGGTTTTTATATTTTTATTCAAAAAGCGTAGGAACTCAAACGCTTGAGATAAACCTTCTTGTTTAGGGGATGGGGTTTGTAAAAGATAAAAAGGAAATGAAATGGCTGGAATAAGAAAAGTAATCGCTATAGGATGTTCCGGGTGCGGCGCGTTAGCCGCTCTAGCGGTAAAAAAATTGAGACCTTCTCTTGAGGTAACTATAATCCGGGAACCGCAGGAAAAAGGCTTGTTGACAAGATGCGCGACCCCTTATATATGTTGCGGTAATGTTATGGTAGATTCCTCTTATAAAGACGATAGCATATTTACAGAAAAGGGAATAAAGTTGGTAAATGTAACAGCGGTTAAAGTAGATAGAGAGAAAAAAATAGTTACAACCGCTGATGGCGGTACTTATCCTTATGACAAACTTGTTCTGGCTACCGGCGCTAAACCTATCATGCCCCCCATTCCAGGAATTGACCTACCCGGAGTATTTACTCTTCGCACAAGCGGCGACGCCGTTAATATTCTCAATTGGATAAATTCAAGACGCGTGAGGAATGTCGTTCTTTTGGGCGCCGGCGCAATAGGGATTGAAGAGGCTTATTTACTTTCCCGGCAGGGAATAAAAATAACGCTTGTCGAAATGCTCGAACATATTATGCCAAGTATTTTAGATAGAGATATGACTGAAGAAGTGCAGGATTTTATGAGAGATAAGGGGGTGCAACTAAAGTTAAATCAAAAGGTAACAACGATTAACGGAACAGATGTTGTCAAAAGCGTAATACTGGCTTCAGGCGAAGAAGTGAATACAGATATGATTATTATCTCCACAGGCGCCCGCTGTAATGTTGAATTAGCTAAAGATGCCGGATTAGAGCTGGGTAGGCTTGGTTTAAAGGTTAATCAGAATTTACAGACTTCGGACCCTAATATATACGCCGGGGGGGATCTTATAGAATACCGGAGTCATGTTACGGGTAAACCGGCGCTTGGCCAATTACGCCCGAATGCGGTTATCGCCGGGAGGGTTATAGCTAAGAACATTTTGGGTTTTAACGTAAAGTTCCCGCCTTTAATTAACAGCTTTTGCACGAAATTTTTTGATAAATCTATAGCAGGGGCAGGTATCACCGAATCGGAGGCTAAAAAGGAAGGTATTGAGGTGATTACATCGAAACAAGAGTCTATTAGCAAACATTCTATGATGCGGGAGCGAAAGCCCTATACTGTAAAGCTTATATTTGATAAACAGAGCCAGAAATTGATAGGCGGTCAGATAATCAGTGATTCCGAATGTCCGGTGAGATACATTGATGTGGTTGCTTTAGCGATAAGGTGCGGCTTGAAGGTTTTGGATTTAGTTACCGTAAGATGTGCCGGTCAGCCGGAGTTATCCCCGGATCCTGGCAGAGAACCCATAGCGTTAGCCGCCGAAAGCGTTTTCGAAGAGCTGTATAGCAAATAAATGTTGATTTTGAAATTTGCTTAGTGAAGAGCACAATTAAGATGACAGACAATATTAGGAAGTGGATAGAAGAGGATGGTGAAAAGTTTTTAGAAGGAGTTGGTGTTAAAAAAGGCCAAAACGTGTTAGATTTTGGCTCAGGTGAGGGGCATTACACAATCCCCGCCTCAAAAGTAGTAGGCGCAAACGCTAAAGTATATGCCGTGGATAAGGATAAAAATGTTTTAAATAAGCTAAAGAGGAAATTAGAAGAGGAGAGGATAACAAATGTTGAACTGATAAATGAAGAAACGAAAATTCCTTTAGGCGCGGATACGGTTGATGTGGTTTTGTGTTATGATGCCATACATTTAGTGGGTAAAAATGATAGAAGCACTGTAAAAGATAGGATGAAACTATATCGAACTATCAAGAAAATTGCTAAGGAGAATGGTCTTGTTTCAGTTTATCCGACTCATCTTGTTACGCATACAGACGTCACCTCGAACCAAGAAATTAAAAAGGAAATTGAAAAATCCGGTTTCAAATTTGAAAGGGAAATTCATACTGAATTAATTCATGACGATAACAAGGTAAAAGGTTATATATTAAATTTTAGGAAGCGTTAAACGGTGCGCCTTGACGGCAATAGCGGGTGAATAATATTTGAAAAAAATGGCAGAAAGCAAAATGCGGCATCGGAATGTAATCATAATAGGCGCGGGACCGGCAGGCCTTAGCGCGGGCATATATGCGCGCTATTTCGGCCTTGAGGCATCCATTTTTGAGGAAAATATTCCCGGAGGTTTAGCTGCGGAAATTCCCCTATTGGAAAACTATCCTGGTTTTAGCGAAGGCCTTAGCGGCAAAAATTTAATCGATAGAATGGTTGAGCAGTGTAAGGGATCCAAGATTGAAATATGCCAGTTTGAGAAAGTTCTTAATTTGCATCTTGAAGGCAGAGAAAAGATAGTGGAAACAGATAAATCTAAATATACAGCCGATAACGTAATTATTGCTTCGGGAAGGTACCCAAGGGCGCTTGGTGTAACCGGTGAGGATATATTTCGCGGAAAGGGAGTTAGCTATTGCGCGGTGTGTGACGGTACCTTTTTTAGAAATAAAAAGGTAGTTGTAATAGGAGAAGGCAGTCCCGCGGCAGAAGTTGCTTCATATTTATCTGAATTGGCGTCATCGGTGGTTTTGATATGTTTAAGGCCCAGAATAGAGGCAGAGAAGATTCTTATAGAGAGATTGATAGCAAAGAAAGCGGAAATTTTAAATAATGTGGAAGTAAAAGAACTCAAAGGAGATGTTAAAATAAAAAGCGTTGTTTTGTTTAATAAGAAAACTCAAGAAATTAGAGAAATAGATACCGATGGCGTATTTTTTCAGTTAGAAGAGGCGCCTAATAGCCAGTTGGCAGAAAAGGCCGGAATAAGCATAAATGAAAAAGGCTATATTATTGTCGATGAAAAAGGAAGAACGAATATTGATGGCATATATGCGGTTGGCGACGTAACTAATCATCCGGTAAAGAGGATGGTAACAGCTGCTGCCCAGGCGGCTATGGCGATTAATGACATACTTGATACTTCGACGGCGGCTCAGTATCAACCCTGAGCCTGTCGAAAGGTTGATAAAAGCGGGGATATTTAAAATTGGCGCAAGATAAAGAGCAGAAACGAATAGGTGTTTTTATATGCCATTGCGGCAAGAATATTGCCGGAGGCGTAAATATAAAGGCTTTAGTTGAAAGCTCAAAGAAACTGGAGGGAGTTGTTTTTGTTACTGATAATAAGTTTTCCTGTTCTGAAGAAGGTCAGATTGCCATTCAGAATGCCACAAAGGATAATGAGTTAGGCAGAATTGTTGTTGTCGCCTGTGACCCTGGTTTGCATTTGACGACTTTTCAACGATGCACAAAGCATTTGGGAATAGATCCTGCGTTTATAGATTTAATTGATATCAGAAAATGGACTATGTTTGGCAGCCCAAGTAAGGTTGGCCCGGAACAGGCATTAGAAAACTCCCAAAGGCTCATCGAGCAAGCTGTAAAAAGAATGCGCTTAAAGCGGATAATCCCCAAGGTTACCGTAGAAGTTAATCAGTCAGTTTTGGTCATTGGGGCAGGTGTGGCGGGATTAGAAGCTTCTTTAGATTTAGCGGATAAAGGGTATAAGGTACACCTTGTAGAGCGATTGCCGACTATAGGAGGTAAGATGGCATTACTCTATAAAGTTTTTCCCACAAATGACTGCGCTCCTTGCATATTAGCGCCTAAGACCGCGTTTGCCAATATCCATCCGAACATAAATTTATTGACCAATTCAGAGGTAAAAAATGTGGAAGGCCATATAGGTAATTTCAGTGTTGTAGTTAATCAAAAACCCAGATATGTTGATGAAAAAAAATGTACTGGCTGCGGGTTATGCATTGAAAAATGTCCTACAAAGGTGATCGACAATGAATATTCGAAAGGATTGGGTGGGCGTGGGGCAATATACATACCTTATGATCAGGCGATACCCAGGAAAGCTGTCATAGACGCCCAAAATTGCCTTTATTTTCAGAAAGGTTCTTGTAGGTTATGCGAGAAGACTTGTCCTGCTCAAGCAATAGATTTTGGGCAGCAGCCTAAGGCAATAGAGTTAAGGGTGGGTGCCATTATTGTGGCTACGGGTTTTGATGAATATAATCCTTCGCATAAGACCGAATATGGGTATGAGCGGTATGGTAATGTTATCACTCAATTTCAGCTGGCAAGACTTCTGGATATAGATGGGCCTACAAAGGGTAAACTTTTAAGGCCTACTGATGGAGAAGAGCCAAAGAGTGTCGCGATGATTCAATGTGTGGGCTCACGTGATGAGAATGCGAATGGATACTGTTCCGCTGTTTGTTGCATGTACGCGTTAAAGCATGCTCAGATAATAAAGGAGATGGTTTTACCTGATACTCAAGTTTATATTTCTTATATAGATATGCGTACTACCGGCAAGGGATTTGAAGAATATTACAAGCGCACTAGAGAGATCGGTGTTAATTTCATTCATGGCAGGCCCGCGGAGGTTATTGAAGATTCCGAAACAAAAAACCTTATTTTGAAGGTTGAGGATTCTGATATAGGTGAGCTTCTTAGGTTGGAAGTGGATTTAGTTATATTATCTTGCGCGACTGTGCCATCTAAGGGCGCAAAACAGCTTGCGGAGCTTTTAGGCATAAATTTGGATGGAAACGGCTTTTTTAAGGAAGTCCATCCTAAGCTTCGGCCTGTTGAGACAAATGTCAGGGGTGTTTATATCTGCGGTTCAGCACAAGGGCCGAAAGATATTCCCGATTCAATTGTGCAGGCAAAAGCAGCAGTGTCTTGCACGGATAGCGAACTAAGGAAAGGCGAAATACAACTGCCCGAGCTTATTGTGAAATCAAACAGGCCAAATTAAGGAGATATTAATTATGGCAGAGGTTTATGTAGAGGAATTTATGTCACCCGGGTGTGTTGGTTGTCCGGTAGTAAAGGAGATGCTTAAAAGTTTATCCGAAGAGTTAAAGGGTGAGATAACAGTGGAGGAAGTGGATATAACCGTTGATACTACTAGAGCATCACAGTATGGCATCATGTCGGTTCCTGCCATAGCTATTAATGGCGAACTTAAATTTATGGGAGTACCAAAAAAGGAAGAATTAAAGAAAGCGCTTATGGAGGAACTCAAGAAGGGTGAATAAGCCTAAAAAGACGCTTGGTACTTCGACTACGCTCAGTATCAATCCTGAGCAAGGCCGAAGGATTGAATTTAAAAAACCGGTTTCTACATCAGAGCTTGACCAGAATTTTAAATCTTTGGTTTTGCTATATCCTGATGCGCAGGGTTTAAATGCCTGTTTTAGTTGCGGGACTTGTTCGGCAGGGTGCCCTATCCATGAAGTATTTCCGGAATATAACCCGAAGAAACTTGCCAAGATGGTGAGATTAGGTATGAAAAAGCAGGTTTTAAGCAGTCCTTATATCTGGTATTGCGCTACCTGCCACAATTGCGAACAACGCTGCCCTCAGAATGTTAAGTTTTTTAATATCTTGAATGTCTTAAAGAATATGGCGGCCAAAGAAGGTTATGCGCCGGCAGCCTGGGTTGAGCAGACAAGGCAGGTGATCGAAACAGGTATAGTTTTTCCTACTGAAGATAACTGGGTTAAAAAAAGAGAAGGGTTTTTACTTCCTCCGCTAAAGGAGGATCACCAGAAACTCAAGAAAATAATTAAGTCAACAAGTATCGATAAAGTTAAGCCAAGAGTTAATTCAGAATGAATAAATATGCTTTATTTTTAGGCTGCACTACACCCACAAAGGTTCTTCAGTATGAACTTGCCTCCAGGTGGGTTTGTAAATATTTTGGAATTGAGTTGATTGATATCGAGGATTTTGTTTGCTGCGGTATTAATCAGGTTAATTTGAGCATAGAGACAGGGC
>CAYSSS010000063.1:0-9121 GCA_964433975.1 uncultured Planctomycetia bacterium | reverse complement strand
CGGCATCGCGCCTGCCTCTGCGCTGTAGCTAAACAGGTAGAGTAACGGCTACAGCCGGCGCGCTCGCGTCCTCGCCTACACGCTACACCATGAAAAACGCGCGCCTCTACAAGCTCGTCCGCCCCACCTCCGCTTCCAACACGTAAATCACACGAGGCGTCGGTGGGTTGCCGAGCCCTCCCCACAAAAGACTCGAAACAAAAAGGCAATTTTGGGCGCGGGCAAATTTCCAATCGTCTACGTGTAGGAAATTCCACATCCACAGCTATATAGAGTTGTATGTGAAAATTGCCTTTTGGCTGGACGAATTCATCTTAAATAATTTTCCTTTCTCGGCAACTGTCTAGGTATAAAAGAGCGGATTTTAAAAAATTTCTTGACATTCACTTCCTCATAAGGTATACTTTGACTAGTCCAAGAAATTGGAGGTGGATCGCGCTTAGCGATCGAAGCCCTGAGAAATCAGGGCTTTTTTATTTCTATATGAATACCTCGCCATAACCTCTCACTCTACCGGTAAAAATCTCCCTATTATACTTATCTTTTACCGCATTAAAAATTCTTTCATTAAAGGTGCCTACAAAATTGTCTTTTCTAATGCCTTTTTCATAGAATATTTTTTCTTTTAATGGATAAGCCAAGATATCTGCGATCTGAAGCCCGGCAATATTGGTAATCTTTGGTTTAATTTTAATTTCGCATGAGGTTAATACATTATTGAAAAACTTTGGGTTGGTACGCTGATTGGTGCCATGATGATATATTTTCTTATACACTGCTTTCAATTGCCTATCTTCTCTCCCGCCCCGACTTTCCGCCAAAACGTCACCAAGATTTCTCTTCATTTTTAGCCAGCCACAATAACGCTCCAACATTGCGGTGAGGCAGTAATCGTAAGGATTGATGGGATATTTGTATTGAGAAGCGTGCGCCTTCTTATCTAAAACAACATTTATAATCACAAATTTCTGACGCTTCAAATAATCGATTAATTTAGCATCAAATTTGTTTTTAATCTCTTCGTTTCTAAATAGCGAGAAATACTTCCGGCAATTTATTATATCTTCTCTGTGAAAAATTACGGGTTTATCAGGATCGGGCTTTGGCCAAAATTCGTCTTTTAATGTTTTAAGCTCATCGGCAGCTTTCTGATAATCAACCGCCCTTTCAAATATGCATCCTAATAGACCCAAATACCGGTGAGAAACATACTCTAAATCTTTGTAAGTATGATCGCCGGCCTCGTCTATGTATAACCTATAATATGGAACTTTAATTCTCAGCGCTTCCATAAAGTTATAGTCTACACCACAAGCCGATTTTTAGCAAGATTTTCGATAAAAAACGAAACAACAATCAAAAGTCAGTGCACACATCTCGTACATAAAACATTTCGGTTAGGAAGAAAAAAGATAGCTTTCTTTCTGTTGACTTAACGCACTTCTATGGTATAATCTCATCACTATGTTTGTTCATAAGAGTAGCTATAGCGTCTTATCTAAAGCTATTGTATGGGTATTAGTGTGCCTATTCTGCGCTAATACCCTCTCTTTTGCCGATTCAGATACTCTTGCCCCCCTCGTAGGTAATCCTCGCGTCTATCAAGAAATGCATGGCATGATGGAAGAACGCCTTGCCGAACATCAGGAGCCTATCGATGAATTCATAAAACAGCACGCAAATAAAGCCAAGAGCTTATCAGCCATACCGAATCTTCAGGAAGAGTTTACGCATTGTGTCGATGTCTGCGGCGCTAATAATATGTTTGCCCGGCTCAAGACGACGCTTGTTTCCGCAGGCGGAAGTATGCAGGTCATATTCGTGAGGGGTGAAGACGAGCTGCCTGTATTTGATAGAAAGAAGGCATGGGGACACGCCGGCACCTATGTCACAGTATTTGCTTTAGAAAGCGAGAAAGATACAAAAGAAGGAAGAAGAAAAATAGTCGGCCGCCTCTTACACGAGATAAGGGCAAGATCAACAAGGGCGAAGGAATTGTTTGATGAGGAATTTGATAAACAAAAACCTGCAACCCCGGAAGGAATAGCCGCTTTTATAAAATCCGCGCGAGAAAAATTCGAAAAAGACAACCTCCGGATACAGCAAGAGATAGAACAATCCGATCGCATTACAAGCCCAACCTTAGCCAAAGAATTTACAAGCCTTACCTTCGCCGCACATCCTGAAGTGATGAACAGGGATTATATGATAGGACAAAATCCGGAATGGACACGGCTCAGGGAAATATACGGCAATCTTGTTGAGGCAATCGATGAAGACAGATTTTTAAAAGGATTACTTGGAATGGAAAGGATGCTAAGGAGGACTTTTACACGGACATTATTACATACTTTAAAGCGCAACTTTTCTCCGGATGAGCTTAGAAAATGCTGGGATGGTATAGTTACGCTCGTTAATACTCCTGGAACCAGCCCATTGGAACTTTTCCAAAATGGTATCCCCAGTATAAGACGGAAACTTTTTTACCCTCAAGGCATAGATACGCAAGCTCCTACCGCGGATTTCTGTCAACTATGGCCGGATATCGTATTTTTAGGGCAGATTTTTCGTAGAAATACCAACGAATACTTTACAAGCATCGCTCCTTCATGCCTCCAAAATATATTAAACGTGCTGCGAGATCCGCGCTTTTCCCGAGAGAAGGCCTATTTTTATGAGATTATTAAATCAGAGATCCCTGAATTTCCAACTCCGGAAAACATGGGCACGATTCTTCGGGATCTACAAAATAAACTTGCCGGATTACGAGCGAGATCCGCTAATCCGTCTCAGGTCTTGCCTAGATATTTGGAGCTGACACATTTGCGGGAGGAAGGTCTGGACACCTTACCTAATTTGGTCTTATCTTCTTTATCAATGGATGTCTTAAAAATAGAGATGGAAAAGATGAAGACCAGGGAATTCCAAATCGATAACCCGGTTCATCTAGATCTATTTTATCTTCTGGTGAGAAACGAAATGAAAGGCTCATCCGTTTATAGAAGATTTAGCGATTATGAAGCTTTTAGCGCTTTTATCAGAGAGTCGAAGCTTGTCCCTGCCGATTTATTACGCTGGAGCCGTCATGCTGATCATCTTAATTCATTATTAAATATTATTCAGCCATCATATCAGGACAGGCTAAGGAGGGCAGGCTTTGAGCCAAAGGGGTTTATTTCATTCGTCTATGAAATTATCAGGCATGGCTCTCCGGCAGATGCTCACAGCCTGAAAGACTTACTTGACCTTCCTGAGGTTTCATTCGATACCCACGCTAACTTCAGATCGGTTATCGTCCATAAAAACATTGAATGGAGAATTAAAATTGCCATCATCAATTTGTATATAGAATTTATAAGTATAACGGAATTTTTAGTAAAAAGATCGAAAACAGAGAAGGAAATATTGGCAGAAATAACAGCCTATGGTGCATATGAAGCTGAAACTTATTCTAAGGCGCTGGCAGCTATCAATGCCCTACTCAGTGAGATTAAAACAGCTGATTCCCGCAGCCGAAGAAGGCGCATTCAGGAAGCGATCGGGGAGGAAATAAAATCCCTCCGCCAATGTTTTCTTAAAGCCCTTGGCGGAGAAGATGTAAAGACCGGTCAATTATTGATGAACGACCCACAGATTTCCCGGAAGATACTTACCGTTATCAAGATATTGGCTATGAAGCCTTCTTTTGAGCGCAGAATTATTATTGAATGCATGAAAGTTCTTTTCTCAAGTTTTGACGCACGGCTCCCGGATGCGATAGGACGGGCTAATACAATATTAAGAAATCACATTCTTAATCTTGACCAAAAAATTGCCGGGCATAAATCAAATGCGCAGGTCATCGATGAACTTGTTGCGCGCGGTTATAGTAAGCAGCTATGGACTGAAGGTATTGACAATGTAACTCTGGTTGCCGAAGGCATAACCAAGCAAAAGAAGTCGAAGTGGATTAAACAGGCAAGCTATGAGGCTTTGGAAATTGTTTTAGATTCAGGATTGAAGTTCTTTAAGAATCAGCCCTTGACTTTAGAAAGGGCTGATGAATTTGACAGCTATGAAAAAACAAAAGCCCTGTGTGGAGAATTAGAATCGAAAGTTAAGGAGATCCCGGAACATAGAACATTGCGTCTGCGAGCTATCCTGGAGTATATCCAGGATGTTGAATCAAAGCCGGTTGCGGAAGTTGAGCCGCATAATTTCAGGGTAACTATTAAAAAAGACTTTTTGCAGGAAGCCACAGCTGGCATTGGAGTGCCGGGATGTTATGCTCCCGATGCAATTAATGCGGCAATGCCGTTGATTAGAGCGGTCGAAGCCAATTCTTTCTTTATCCAAATTTATAATGAAGAAGGCCAGCAAATAGCCAACGCGGAGATTGTTTTAACAAAAGAAGGGGCCTATGTTTATGCCGGATACAATGGTTCAATATACGATGTGGACCAGGCCTTTGCCGACGCCCTGCTTGAATTAGTCGATTACGTCCCCTGCCTTATTTTAAACCGCAATTCAGCTGGCTACCGTTATCTGCAGGCGCATGGTAAGCATATAGACAAAACTATAGAGTTGGTCAAGCCCTCCACAGTATTCAGTCAACAATATTTTGACATGGGTAGTAGAGATGAGGAAGGTAATCTTACCCTGACTATTGAAAATCCTCTGATTGTTAATAAGAATACAAGGAGGGCGAGGATATTGCCAAGAAAAGTAGAGGCGGTAGCTTCGGCACCTGTTGTAGCAACACCGTCTTTAAAGGAAAAATCTGAAACTATAAATTGGCAATTACTTGCTGATAAATTACTTAAAATTAAAGAAACGGACCAGGGAGATTACCTTTTTCTTATAAAGCCCTTGAAAGATAAGGTGGCACAACAAGGGCATCTGGTTATTGATGATGATTTTTATCGCTGGATCCATATAAAGATAAGCGAAAAGCTTGGTCCGGAAATTGATAGTGTAAAAAGCGACGAAATTGCGGATACCTTAATCGATTTCCTGGAACAACAAAACTGGCCAATGGAAATAATGACACCGTTAGAAAATGGGACCAGCGCCAGCTTCGCGCCAGGCACCGAAACCAGCAAGAAAGAAAAGGTGCTTGCAAAACTCCGCGCGCTCGAGGCGCAAGGCGTTACCGAAGTTGATGTCATAAACGACATGGACAAGCGTCCAGGCGCGCCTACGATGAAGATGTTGATTGAAGAAGCGATAGGCTATGCTGAAAGCTATCAGCTATTCCTCGAAGACGACGGCAAATTCCACCTCTTCGGCGGCGGGATACTGAATGCGCCGGCCGGCGAGCAGGCCGCAGAAAACACATCCGAAGTAAATCGGGTATTAGAAAGAAACCGTCAGAGAATGTCGGCGGCGATAGAAAATATAAAAGGATTAATTGCTCAAAAGGATTCTGTCTTGGGTGGATTTTTAAAGATGATCCCGCTCAACCTTCAGGTGCCCGGGCGGTTAATAATATCACCAACCGCGAGAATGAACGCCGCGGATATAGTTCTCGATATTACAAAAGAAGCCGACAGGATGAGCGCAGGGGTTTTAACTATAGATGATGATAAAAATTTAAAGCTGATGATAAATCAGTTGATGGATACCCTTGGCATCGTGGTTAAGAAAGTCAGAGTGCCGCAGGAAAAGGAGCCGTTGCTTGCCCTGATCAAAGAATGTAAGGATCTGGTCTTGGAATTAAAGGTCTTTTTGCGGATTTCTGCATTCGCGCGTCACAGTAAAGGCCTGAAAAGCGAGGATGTAGAGCCAGAATTGATGAAATTCATCAGAGACCCTAAAGAAGACCCGATTGAAAGAGCCATGGCAGCCTCGGGATTCCTTTTTGTCAGAAACAGCGCTTCTGGTTTTATCTCTCTTATTTCCGATGCATCAGTGCCCACACTTGACCGACAAACGCTAGACTCGCTCTATGGGATAACGATGAATTGTTTTGACAATTATGGGGTATGGGCCGAAGAAAAAGACCGCGCCCTTGCCAGCCGCGACTTATACCAACGCTTGGCGGACGCGAAATCAACGGATGAAAGAAATAAGTTAATCGCGATGCTAAATACCTTTATTGTGAAAGGCCTTTTGGATCTATCCGAGACGAACGATTCATTGAAAGGACAGGTTGCGGATATAATCCTTTCTATCATCCGGGGGGAGAAAGATCCTCAAGTCATCGACACCCTGTTATTTATTTTAGCCGGTTTCGCGCCGTTAAAAGCAAGAGAAGTTATTAGCGCCAACCGCTGGCCGAAGCTTGGCCCAGAGGGCCTGCCGGAACAGCTTAAGGATCCTGTCCACCAGCAGTTATGCGTTTTGTTAAAAAAACACGTTGTCGCTGATATTCAGGATAGCGCCTATTCACAACTCTTTCAGGAATATTATCCAACCGAGCAATTTCCCGTTTTAGCAGATAGATTTGCCCGTGCGATTAACCGGGTAAATGACGCCATGACAAAAATTCCCCGCCATCTTTTCCTGCCGGTTTTCATGCACCATTGGGCCAGCATGGACTCACCATTAGTTATTCCCATGGGTCATGGACAGACTATCTCACAGCCTAGCTTAGTCCAGCGTATGACAGCGCTGCTCAATCCGCAAGAGAACGACAAGGTTTTGGAAGTGGGCACGGGCAGCGGTTATCAGGCGGCTGTTTTAAGTAAATTAGCCAGAGAGGTGCACACCGTAGAAGTTTACGAGGATTTATCGCAACGCGCGAAAGAGAACTGTGATAATTTGGGGATTGATAATATTAAATTCCATATTGGTGACGGCAGTGCCGGCTTAAGCAAAGAAGGGCCGTTTGATATAATCATTGTCACCGCCGGCGCGCCGGCTTTACCAGAGGCATTGCTCGACCAGCTTAACGAAAAAGGCGGAAGGATGCTCATCCCGGTCAGCACAGGAAAATTTGCCCAGGGAGGGGAAGTAATTTACGATTTGGTTTTAATAGTAAGAGATGGCATTAGATACAAGAAAATTTCTATTGGCCCGACTGGCTGGGTGCCATTAGTGGGGAAACGCGGCTATCAGGACAGGATCGATCGCGAGGCCTATCTGGGCGAGCCGAGACCCTTAACAGGGCAATTCCCGCCTGAGGTGAAGTTGGATGCGCCCGCCGGCCAGCCTGAGGCAGCGGCAGCTGGGGTGTCCACGAATAGGATGGCACTAGAGAACCCGAAACCTATTGATGTCACAATACTTAAGGACAATTACTGGGGTATTCAACTAAGCTTACTCGGACTTGAAGATGTAGTAAGAAAGGCTGCTGAGGCGATGAAAGATGGGAAACCATTGCCATATGGCATAAGTAACTTACAGAAAGCAGAGAAGGACGGCTATATAGAAATTGATTGGAAAACAGGGCGTATAAAACTATTACCTATACCGGTCGGATGTTTCCCCGAGAAACTGCTTCATTGTGGAGAGGACAGGGTCCCGGAAAATGCTGTTCTAGGGAATCCCGACTCAACGGCTCCAACATATATCAAAACACCGGGCTCTATAGTTATGATATTACCACAACAGAGCACAGCTGGGCTAAAGACATACTATCTCAATACGGAAGTTCTTGTATCCAGTAGATGTATTTATATCGACCCGGAGGCCTTAAGAGGGGTTATAGGAAGAGGATTCGTCGAGAATGGATTTGAATATGGTCACAGCTTTATAGTTTTAGGCGGCATACCAAGGGAAGCAATTGTTGGAAAAACTGACAAAATCGAAGAATCGGCTACAATTTATCTAGATTTTCTTGAAGTAAGGAATGCATTTGATAGTGCAAAACTTAATAATGCATCTGCTGCTGAGCTTGAACCGCTCAGTCAGAAATTAGCGATACAAACAACTAGGCTTAAACAATCGCTCGCTATCAGTCCAGAACCCATAACTCCGCCTGCATTAGTTGGGTCTAAAAATCAGCAACTGGCATCAGCTGCTAAAGGTATTGAACTAGAGCGCCCGATGGAAGAAGAACTGGCCGCGTTTGAAAAGGAGTGGCGGGCGGCAGAATTAAATGTCGACCAATTCCTTCAAGCGCTGTCACCTATACTCGAATTGCAGACCGTCCTGGACCACGATAAACCGGTCTTTGTCTTTTCGGAAAAGGTCGCGTTTAACAATAACCTGGCAAAATGTCTTCCGAAGCTGGAAGAAAAAGGTATAAAAGTTGCGGTAATAGTCAAAACTGACAAAGAAAGGGCCTTGATAGACAAATTAAATGAGGGTAAGAGTAACGATAAAAAGATCCTCATGGCCGATACGATAGAAGGTATAAGAGAAGCGGCGGCCAAGGCACAGGTTCAGGCGCCAAGATTTTATTATTTCAGGATGAAGGACAGCACGGATCCAATATTTGAAGGACGCAATATCACTATGTATGAATTAACGCCTGATATGGTCAAGAGAATAATAGACGCTATCGGCTCTGCCTGCCGCGTAGCGCCTGAGAAGCTTCCGCTTCTCCACGAAATGGCGCGAAAGTTTGCGGAAGCGGCTTAATTTATAGAATTCGTTACTACTTTCCCTCTTTTACTAACTCATCAATGCTAATTTCTAAGGCTCTTGCCAATTTCACCACAGTCTGAATAGTTGGCTTTTTGGCAAAGCCGGATTCAATCTTAGTCAAGGTATTGAGCGAAATATCAGCAAGGCGCGCTAATTTCTCCTGCGAAAGCCCCTTCTTTTTTCTTAACTTTTTCAGATTAGAGCCGATCATATTTTCCCTTGACTTTGTATTACAATTGTAATAGTATAATCATATCAAACCGATTATCTATATACCGAACGATATTCTATCACATATATGCATTTTTTTAACTAAAATCCGCTCTTTTATACCTAGACAGTTGCCGAGAAAGGAAAATTATTTAAGATGAATTCGTCCAGCCAAAAGGCAATTTTGCCCGCGCCCAAAATTGCCTTTTGGCCTTGCGGCTTTCGTGGTGAGGGCTCGGCAGCCCGCTATCCACGAGCTTTAGCTTGCAGTAGGCGGGCGCGGACGAGCTGTAGAGACGCGGGTGTTCCGTATAGTGACTTGTAGGCGAGGACGCGAGCGCGCCTGCTGTAGCCGTTACTCTACCTGTTTAGCTACAGCGCAGAGGCAGGCGCGATGCCG
>CAYSSS010000062.1:4394-9248 GCA_964433975.1 uncultured Planctomycetia bacterium | reverse complement strand
ATGTATCAAAATTTTTAACGCCGCTTCAGGCGGCAGCCCGCAAGGTCTGCCTGCCATGATTAGAAGGCGGTACCCAGCAAGGTCCACGCCTGCTGGGGAGACAGAGCCAGTAAAAATTATTGGAGAGTAATGGATAATTTAGACGAATTATTATTACAGGTGCGCAAGCCCGCGAGGTATATCGGAGGCGAGTGGAATATGGTCAAGAAGGATTGGACCTCCGATAAGGTGAAGGTCCTGCTCGCTTTTCCGGAAGTCTACGAAGTGGGGATGAGCTATCTCGGGCTCAAGATCCTTTACGGGATATTGAACAAGAGAGATGACTGCCTCTGCGAGCGCGTCTTTTCGCCATGGCCGGACTTTGAAGAGATCTTGAGGAAGAATAAGATGAGCCTCTTCTCGCTGGAATCGCGTAGGCCTATAAAAGAGTTCGATATAATAGGTATAAGCCTCGCATACGAGCTTAACTACACAAATGTCTTGAACCTTCTGGATCTCGGAGGCATCCCGCTTAATGCTTCCGACAGGAGCGAAGATGACCCCTTAGTTATCGCGGGGGGTCCGACGTGCTATAACCCCGAGCCGATGTCTGAATTCATCGATGCTTTCGTTATAGGGGACGCGGAAGATGCTATAGGCGAGCTTATAGAGATCTATAAGTTGAACCATGACCGCAAAAAATTATTGAGAGAGCTGGCAAAGATATCCGGGGTATATGTCCCGTCGCTGTATGAAGCCGCGTATAATGAAGACGGAACAATAAAGAGTTTTCTGCCGAAAGAAAAAGAGCTGCCACTGAAGATACGAAAAAGAGTGGTCAAAGACCTGGACAAAGCTTTCTATCCCACAGATCAGATCGTTCCCTATATACAGATAGTCCACGACAGGATAATGCTCGAGATAATGCGCGGATGCAAGCATGCGTGCAAATTCTGCCAGGCGGGAACCACCTACAGGCCCAGGCGCGAGAGGTCAAAAGGTACTGTATTGAGTTTAGCCAAAGAGGCCTATTCCAAAACGGGTTACGACGAGATAACGCTTCTTTCCCTCTCTAGCGCCGACCACTCGCAGATAAGGCAGATCATAGAAGAGCTTAATAAAGAGTTCCAGGGAAAGGGCGTATCGGTCTCGGTGCCGTCCTTAAGGATAGAGGACTCTCTTGGCAAGCTTCCCGCTCTTCTATCGCAGGTAAAAAAATCCGGACTTACATTTGCGCCCGAAGCCGGCAGTGACTGTTTAAGGAAAGTCATCAGTAAAAATATAGATATCGAGAAACTCACGGAAGCTTTAAGAGAGTCCTACAGATCCGGATGGAGGAGAGTGAAATTATACTTCATGATAGGGTTGCCGACCGAGAAAGAAGAGGATCTGGAGGCTATCGCGAAGCTTCTCTACAAAGTATCCAACCTGAAGCGTGAGATCGACGGCAAGGATGCCCAGGTAACGGCAAGCATAAATGCCTTTGTCCCGAAGCCGCATACGCCTTTTCAATGGGAGCCTATGGAGACGATCGATAACCTGTCGGAAAAGAAGAGATTTTTAAGGAGCATAGTAAAGAGCAGAATGGTGGAGATCGATTTCAACTCTTTTCAGATGGGGCATCTGGAGGCCGCATTCGCGCGCGGCGACAGAAGGCTCTCCCGTGTGGTGTATGAGGCGTGGAAGAGGGGTGCCAGGTTTGACGGGTGGAAAGAGTATTTCAATTTCAATTTATGGCTTGAGTCTTTCAGGGAGAATAGCCTGGACCCCGATTTTTACACATCCCGCAGGAGAGGTCCGGACGAGATCCTGCCGTGGGATTTCATAGATATAGGCTTTAGTGTTATACCTGAGTTTGACAAGAGCGCATCCATATAGTATACTTAACGTAAATAAATCAAAATCATACCAAATACTCTTATAGGAGGTACCAATGAAAGGCTTCTTCAAGAAGATGTCGCTTGCCCCCAGAGGTCTTCGTTACAAGCTGGTGATGGCCTTCAGCCTCATGTCCATAATACCGATCCTGGCATGCGCCTATATCATATTTTCCCAAAACTTTCCCGTGCTGGGGGACCTGGTGAGCGTCTCCATAGTCGTTATCATATCCTTGATCGTAGCCGTGCTGGGCCTCATTCTGGCCAGGGGGATGGTCGATCCGGTGATAGATATGGCCATAGAGGCGAGGATGATAGCGAGCGGCGAATTCGGCAGAGAGATATCGGTTTCTACCGATGACGAGGTTGGCATTCTCGGGGAATCGATTAACTCGATGACGCAGAAGATACGCCTTAACCTCGATGAGCTTAAGAGCTTCAGCCAGAGAACGAAAGAATTGAATATAGAGATACATAAAAAGGTTCTCGCACTGTCGAGCCTCCTTCAGATAGGAGATCTTATATCTACCGGATCCGCCAAGCTCGATTCGATACTGGAGCTCTCCGTACAAAAAGTGGCAATGATACTGGATGGCGGTTTCTGCGTATTTTATATGATCCCAAAAGAGGAGAGCAATGAATTTCTGCCAAAAGCCTATTCAAATATCCAGGAAGAAGGCCTCTTGAGTATAGTGGTGAAAAGAGGCGAAGGCCTTCTCGGTCGCTTGATGGATGAGAAGAAGTTATTCGTCGCTGACAATACCACGAAGACTACCAAGGAAGTGGAGGAGTTTAAAGCATCCAATAATATCAAGAGCATGGTGGTCATTCCCATATATTCCGGCAGGAAGAACTTTGGTCTGCTCGTCGTTGGGAATAAGCAGGATGACTACCGCTATAAGGTAGACGATACGGATCTGATCAAGATATTCGCTAAGCAGATCACCATAGCCGTAGAGAACGATATATGGGTAAAGAAGAGCGAAGAACTCTCGATCAAAGATGACCTTACGGACCTCTATTCTAAGGGCTACGTTCTATCCAGGCTCGATGAAGAGATCAGGCGCGCGATATTCTACCAGAGGCCATGTTCCTTCATACTGCTGAGCATAGATAATTTCAAGAGCTTGCGGGAGACAAAGGGTGAACTTATCGCGGAGGATGTCATAAGGAAGGTCGCTAAGCTTATAAAGGATAATACGACCCCCGTCGGCAAGGCCGCGCGAATAAGCGGTAAGGAATTCGGTATGTTACTGCCCGAGAAGAATAAGAGGGAGGCTGCGTACATAGCGGAGAGCATCCGCAAGCAGATAGAGACGACGAATTTTTCGCGGGAAGGCAGTCTCAAGATAACCGTCTCCGGCGGAGTAAGCGAGAACCCGATTGACGGTTCGACGCAGGAGGAGCTTTTTAAAAAGGCTTCCGAATTGTTGGGTAACGCCAAGAGCATGGGTAAGAATAGAGTGGTCGCTTAATTTGCAATAAGGGAGAAGAATATGCCGAAAGATATCAATAGTTTACTCAAGCTGATGGTTGAAAAGAACGCTTCCGACCTGCATATCACGGCCAATTGGCCGGTCTGCATACGGATAGACGAAAAGCTTATATCCGTAGACGATCACGCGCTTTCCGCAGATGAAGCCAAGAGCCTGGTCTACAGCATTCTCTCCAAGGCACATATTGAGAAATTTGAGCGCGATCTGGAACTCGACCTCTCGTTTGAGCTCCAGAATGTCAGCAGGTACAGGGTGAATGTCTTCAAGCAGCGAGGAACCATCGGGGCGGCCATAAGGCTTATACCTTACAAGATATGGTCTTTCCAGGAATGCGGTCTTCCAGTAGACGTGGCGACAAGTCTATGTAAAAAACCGAAAGGCCTGGTTCTTGTCACGGGAGCCACGGGGAGCGGAAAATCCACTTCCTTAGCCTCGATGATAGACTGGATAAATAACGACAGGCCATGCCATATAATAACCATCGAAGACCCTATAGAATTTGTGCACAAAAATATTAAGGCTGTAGTAGAGCAGAGGGAGGTTTATAGCGATACGCATACATTCCCCGAGGCGCTCAAGCATGTCTTAAGACAGGATCCCGATGTAATACTCATTGGAGAGATGAGGGATCTCGAAACGATAGAGGCCGCTCTCACGATAGCCGAGACCGGTCATCTCGTATTCGCCACATTGCATACTTCGGACTGTGTCCAGACTATAAACAGGGTAGTGGATGTTTTCCCCGCGCATCAGCAGCAGCAGATCCGGACGCAGCTCTCGTTCGTACTGGTAGGAATATTATCCCAGCAGTTGATACCGAAACCGGGCGGCAAGGGCAGGATGCTTGCGATGGAGATACTCCTCTCCAATCCCGCCATCAGGAGCCTTGTGAGGGAATCGAAGATCCATCAGATATACTCGGTCATGCAGACGTCTCAAAGGGAAGGCATGAAGACGATGAATCAGGCTCTATACGAATTATACCAGAAGAAGGCGATATCTTATGATGAAGCTTTCGCCAGGACTTCGGACCCTGACGATCTTGAAAGACTCTTCAAAAAATAACCGGACGACAGCGCTCAAGGTTTGTCCTGAGCTTGTCGAAATATAAGGATATAAATGGCGCAGGCAAGAAGATTGATAACGAAACAGCTGGGAGAGCTCCTTATGGAGAAGGGGATAATAAGCCAAACCCAGCTTGACAAGGCCCTGAAGATACAGAAAGAGAAGGGCGGGCTTATAGGCCAGATCTTCGTCATGCTCGGGTATGTCAAGGAAGAAGAGATAGCCCAGGTACTGACGGTTCAATATGGTTTTCCCTATTTGCCTTTGGAGAGCTACGAAATAAGCGCCGACATGATAAAACTGATCCCGGAGAATGTCGCCAAACAGTATAATCTTATCGCCATAGATAAGATAGGTAACCTTCTCACGATATCGATGTCTAACCCTCTCAACATACAGGCCGCCGAGGATATAGAGATGCTCTCCGGCTGCAAAGT
>CAYSSS010000062.1:0-4294 GCA_964433975.1 uncultured Planctomycetia bacterium | reverse complement strand
ACCCTCTCAACATACAGGCCGCCGAGGATATAGAGATGCTCTCCGGCTGCAAAGTCCAGGTCTTCATAAGCACCATGACCGATATCACAAACGCTATAAAAAAGTATTACAGTGGGAATTAAAAGATGATCCTCTCCCTTAAAGAGAAGATACTGAAGATCTTCATAGATAAGAAGCTTCTTAAGGAAGCCGATCTCGAGAAGGCGCTTAAAGAACAGAGAGATAAAGGGGGATCTTTAAGTGATATCCTTGTGGAGATGGGATTGATCTCCAGGGACGAGCTGATGGTGGCGTTGAGCCAGGAGCTGGGGATACCCCCTATAAATCTTTCCAGGTACAAGATAGATCCCAATGTCATAAAGTTGATCCCGAAGAAGATGGCCAAACGTTATCAGATAGTGCCTATATCCAAGATGAGTAATACTTTGGTCGTCGCTATGGTGGATCCGCTAAACATATTCGCGATAGATGACCTGAAGGCTATCACGGGATTCAATATAAGCCCAATAATAACGACAGACAGAGATATAAAGGAAGCGATAGCTCAATATTACGAGGATAGCGCATACACGGCTATCGAAAAGATAGTCGATGATATGAAAGATTCTTCCGAAAATATTAGTATGGTAGAGGAAGGATCGGGCAAGGACTTCGAGAGCTCATCCGAGCTCACAAAGCTCACGCAGGACGCCCCCGTAGTAAAAATAACTAACCTCATCCTCGCGGAAGGCGTAAACTACCGATCGAGCGACATCCTTATAGAGCCGCTTGATAACGAGGTTCGCGTGAGATACAGGGTGGACGGGGTCTTGCAGGATGCCAAGCGTCCGCCAAAGGCGCTTCATAATCCGATAGTATCGCGTTTGAAGGTCATGTCTAACCTTGACATAGCGGAGAGAAGGCTTCCTCAGGACGGTAGGTTCAAGGTAAGGCTTCACGGCCGGGAGGTCGACTTCAGGATCTCGGTTCTGCCTTCCAGCAAAGGCGAAAAGGTCGCTTTGAGAGTCCTTGACAAGTCTCAGGCGACTCTCGATCTGGATAAGCTGGGATTCGACAAGAAGTCCCTTGATCAGATCAAGAAGGGTGCCATAAAACCGCACGGTATGATACTCATATGCGGGCCTACGGGCTGCGGGAAGACCACTACGCTCTATTCTGTGCTCGATTACATAAATTCGCCCGAAGATAACGTGATCACAGTAGAGGATCCGGTAGAGTATATCATTGACGGGATAAATCAGGTGACCGCAAGGCCGGCCATAGGACTGACTTTTGCGGGAGCCTTAAGATCGATCTTAAGGCAGGATCCCGACATAATAATGATAGGTGAGATACGCGATTTTGAAACGGTCGATATAGCTATCAAGGCTGCGCTAACAGGGCATCTGGTGTTGAGCACTCTGCATACGACTACAGCGCCAGGATCCGTGACGAGACTCATAAACATGGGCGTCGAGCCATTTTTAATAACATCCTCCATAATACTTGTGGGGGCTCAAAGGCTCGTCAGAAAGATATGTCCTAATTGTAAAGAGCAGTATGAGCTGGACGCGGAGGTAGCCGAAAGCTACGGCATAAAAACAGGCGGGAAGAAAGCCGTTCTCTACCGGGGAAAGGGCTGTGAGGTATGCCGCAAGTCGGGTTATAAGGGCAGGCTCGCTCTGATAGAAGTCCTGATGCTCACCCCGAAAATAAAGGAGCTCATCCTGAAGAGTTCTCAGGAGCATGAGATATCCGATGCCGCGCGGCTTGAAGGGATGAAGACTCTAAGGGAGAACGGCATCGCGTTCGCGCTAGATGGCGTCACTACCCTGGATGAAGTTGTCCGTGTCACGATTGGCGACCAGGACATCGAGGCGGAATAGAAGATGGCGGAATCCTTAAGAGAGAAGCTCACAGATATCCTTATAAAAGGTAATCTCATAAAGAAGAGAGACCTTGATAAGGCCATCGAAATGCAGAAGGTGTCGGGAGGAAGCTTAGGAAAGATACTCGTCGATCAGAACTTTATTTCGCAGAAGTCCCTCATGGTCGCGGTGAGCGCGCAGCTCGACACCCCTCCTATAAATATTTCCAAGTACAAGATAGACAAGGAAATTTTGAAGCTGATCCCTGAAAAAGTGGCGAGGCAGTATTTCGTGCTGCCCCTATCCAAGATAGGGAATGTTCTTACGGTGGCCATGTCGGACCCGTTGAATATATTTGCCATAGACGACATAAAGCTGATAACGCATTTTAAAGTGGATATCGCCATAGCGCCCGAAAACGATATAAGGGACGCTATAAATTCCTATTATGGCAGTACCGCGCATGCGCAGGAGATATCAAGTATACTCGAGAATATCAACCCGGAAGACGACGTTGAAATTGTTGAAGAAGAGAAGATAGATGTAAGCGAAATTACCGAAGAGAGCCAGAAGGCTCCCATAGTAAAGGTCGTGAGCCTTATACTTAACGAGGCGATAAAGAAGAGGGCCTCGGATATCCATATCGAGCCGTGTGAGAAATTCCTGAAAGTAAGGTACAGGATAGACGGAAGCCTGCATGACGTTCTCACCCTGCCGAAGAAGAACCAGAACGCCGTAATAGCTCGGTTGAAGATAATGTCCAGGCTTGATATAACCGAGACTCGTATGCCGCAGGACGGGCGTTTCAAGATAAGCTTTGAAGGCAAGGAGATAGACTTCAGGGTCTCCATTCTGCCCATAACCTTCGGCGGAAAAGTTGTTATGAGGATACTCGACAAGTCCAGTGTTAGCATAGGACTGGATAAGCTTGGATTTTTGCCGGAGCCGTTGAGCACATTTAAGATCGCCCTCAATCGCCCTTACGGGATGATACTCGTTACCGGGCCCACGGGAAGCGGTAAATCCACAACGCTCTACTCCATAATAAGTCAGCTCAACACGCCCGAGCGCAATATCATAACCCTGGAGGACCCTGTAGAATACGAAACTGAGGGGGTTACGCAGATACCCGCGAGACCTGAGATCGGACTCACTTTCGCCACCGGGCTAAAGAGCATATTAAGGCAAAGTCCCGACATAATAATGGTGGGAGAGATACGCGATTTTGAGACGGCAGACATAGCGATAAAGGCATCTCTGACGGGTCAGCTGATATTGAGCACCTTGCATACCAACGACTCAGCCGGGGCGATAACGAGGCTCATAGATATGGGTGTCGAGCCGTTCCTTGTGGCATCCAGCCTTATAATGTCATCGGCCCAGAGGCTCATGAGAAAGATATGCGAGAATTGCAAAGAAGAGATGGAGATACTCCCGGATATTCTGAAGAGGCTTGGAATAGATCCCGGGATCCTTAAGAAGAAAGGAATAAAAAGTTTTCATAAGGGCAGGGGGTGTTCGCGGTGTAATGACACGGGTTACTACGGAAGGGTCGGGATACTCGAGACCCTGTTGATAGACGATCCGGTCAGGAGCCTGATAATGAAGAGGGCGTCAAGCGACCAGATAAGAGAGTACGCGGTAAGAGAGAAGAGCATGATGACGCTGAGAGATAATGCGTTCGAGAATTGTATGAAGGGCGTCACAACGCTCGAGGAAACATTAAGAGTTACCTCGGAGGATTAGTTACGTATGCCGAATTTCAAATATACCGCCAAGGATGGTTCGGGTAGGGCTGTGACCGGATTTTTTGAGGCGGCCGATTACGCCGCCGCCGTTGATATGCTCCGCAAACGCGGGCTGATAATAGTGTCGGTCAAGGAAGCGAGCAAAACGAAATTCTCCGCTATATCATTCGGCAAGAAGAAGATCAAGATCGATGACCTGGTGGTATTTTCGCGGCAGTTGGCCACCATGGTCGATGCCGGCATACCGCTGGTCGGAGCTCTCGACATACTGGGCGACCAGATAGAGAACAAGGCTTTTGGAGAGATAATATCTAAGATCCGTAACGATGTCGAGACGGGCTCCAGCCTGTCCGACGCGATCTCGAAGCATAAAAAAGTCTTTTCCGCGCTCTTCGTCAATATGGTAAAGGCCGGAGAATCGAGCGGCATGCTCGATGAGATACTCGACAGGCTGGCGTCATACATGGAGAAGACGAGCAGCCTCCAGAAGAAGATAACGTCGGCTCTGATATATCCCGCGGTGGTAAGCAGTATGGCTCTGCTCATAACATTGCTCCTGCTGCTGAAGGTCATACCAGTATTTAAGAATATATTCGCGGGCTTTGGTGCTGAGATGCCGAGGCCGACAGCGATTCTGATAGCCATAAGCGATGGCCTGAGGCAGTACTTTCCCGCCATAGTGATAGTTGTCGGTATAGC
>CAYSSS010000061.1:0-9278 GCA_964433975.1 uncultured Planctomycetia bacterium | reverse complement strand
GCCTATGCGGGCCGAGGTCGACCGGGGGGTGCCGAAAAGCGATTTCTTATCAATTTACAACGATAACAAGGGTGGTAATTATACAAGTCAGTCGATGGGTAATTTTGATTATGTGTCAGGGGCAGGTGGGTATAGTGGATCTGGACAAAAATTAGGCAATTTCTATTATTATAATGACAATAAGTGATGATGCCATGAGAAGACAGGATTAACACAAAATGCATCGATATCAAAATAACGCTTTCAGGGTCTTGGGCCTTTTGCCTGATGCGCCAATGGCAGATATAGTTCGCCGGGCGAACGAGATCAAAATTAAACGGTCTCTTGGCGTAAGCATTGAATACGAGTGTGACTTTTCCTGGATGGGGCCGCTTGACAGGAGCGAGGAGAACATAATAAATGCTTTGCAGCGGCTAGAGGATCCTGTGCTGCGATTTAAGGAAGAGTTATCCTGGTTTTGGGTGTATACCGACATTGATAAGAAGGCGTATGCTTACTTGGAGCAGAATCAAAGGAAAAGCGCGCACGATATTTGGAGTGAGCGGACGAGCGATTATGGACCGCCTGGCATTGGTAGGGGTTCGGCGTTTTTTAATCAAGCAATTCTATCCCATAGTAGTGTTATAGGAAAAGAGAGCCTTATCAAATATGATTCTGGTCCGCAAGCAATGGGGAAGACAGCCGTAGGTAAAGAAAAAGAACCTACTTGTCCAAGATGCCATAAGGCGTATGATTCTTCCTGGAAGATATGCTTAGATTGCGGTGTTTATCTGGTAATGGGCCTAAAAGAGGAAGTAGCAAAATCAAAGAAGCGTAACGTTGCCTTGGATGAAGCCCACTGGAAAAACTGGAACTTTACCAGCAATAGATTTTTGTATCTGATAAGTCAGGAGTACTTTTGGGAATCAATTAACGAAAAAGTCAAAAGGATCAACGATCCGCGTCTTACTGATGATAAGGCAAAGGAAATTTGCAAACAATTCTTCGCAAGCATAATCGAGCCTAATTTTATATTCATTTCACAAGCGCTTACAGCTAAAGATTACGAGCGTGTTAAAAAACACTCCAGTCTTATTAATGGGCTCAACCTTAATGTGGGCCCGCTTTTCGAGCATGCCAGTTTTTCATCCGCCACATTGAGCCAGGGGTTTAATAGAGTATTAAGTAATCATATTAATTCTATGAATTCTGCGTGTACAAATCTAACGAAAGAACTTGCCGCTCTTGGTAAAGAGGCAAGAGAAGAAGCTATCCTGAAGCTTTGTAAGGAGTTTGCAAAAAAAGCGGATATTCTGATATACGAAGCCAGGATGGTGGACATAAATGGCATTACCGATTTCACCATCGCTCGTGATAATGCGGCAAAAGCATTAAGGAATGCTTCTGTAGATGTGCATAATCGTTTCAGCGACTATACGGCATCATATGAAATAATATTAAAGGCGATAGATTATGCGGGATCTGCTTATCAAAAGCAGCAATGTGAAAAAGATGCTCGAATAGTAAAATCCCATCTTGATGCCGCAGGCAGCGCTTACCCTTCTTCAGGCACTACCTCCTCTTCCAATACGGCCTCTTCCCAGACAGGTTCTGATTTTTGGGCTATGTTGAAAAAGGTTCCAGGGTTAGTTTGGGTAATTGGATTTATCATACTAGTATCATGGATTTCCGATAGCGGTAAGACCACAACCAAAACAACAAGAAGAACCTCGCCCTACTCTTCTTCCGCCAGTAGTCGTACTTATGTACCACCGACCGATGAGACGATGAGAATCGCCGACCTAAAAACGAAAATAGAAAAACTTCGGTCCGTAACTGAAAGCCAAGAAAGCCGGATACGACAATTATGGAGCGAAGCCGAGAGTAAGGAAAAGGATCTGGCATCGCTAAAATATGAGCTGGAATCTATTGATAATAGATATCGCAATGCAACATATGTCCCAGATTGGGTCAGGAATAATTATAACTCTAAACTTCAACAGTATAATGGTTTGGTGGCTGTTTACAACGGTTTTGTAGATCAGGCAAAGCGCATGAAAATTAGCTATGATGCTAACATTCAAGAGGGCAATAGGTTAATAGCGATATATAACAGAAGAATCAGATAAGTATAAAAGGGAGGCTGCATGTATCCGAAAATAAAGTTTGTAAAAGGGGATGACAATAAAAAATTATTTACCTTTTGGGGTGACCCATTATTGTTTGATCAATGCAGGAAAAAGAATTCTCCTTGCGGTCTCATTGCAGCCGGAGTGCTAGCAGAGGCCGACGGCTCCGTATTATCGCCGAAAATGATTTCCGCTGTGGCCATAGAAATGTGGCGATTGGAAAAAAGATTAAGCAAGATTAAGGATACAATTCGTGAAAAAGTAGGGAGTGAAGCAGACGCGGTTTATGACCAGCTACAAAGAATAAGGGATTGTTTAGGTAAATACGAGATCGAAATTAAGGAATATACCGGGGAGAGCTATAATGACGGATTATCGTTACGGGCGCTCCACGTCGAGACTGACGAAAATTTACCACGTGGCACAATGATGATAATAGAGACTGTTAAGCCTTCCGTTTATTTGAAAGGTAATATAATTTCACATGGTGAAGTAGTTGTCGCAAAGTCTAAAGAAAATTAGAAAAGGAGAATGCCATGGCAAGAAGGACAATTGATTTCGGGATCGATCTGGGGACGACCAATTCGGAAATAGCGTGTATTCAAAGCGGCGAAGCTAGGGTATTCAAGAACTATAAAAATGAAGAATTTACGCCATCTGTGGTCAGGGTTGACGATAAAGGATCTATAATAGTCGGGCGTAAAGCCTATGAACGCCATGTCGATGATCCAGATAATACGTCAATAGAATTTAAACGTTATATGGGAACACAACAGGTTCAGCATTTTAAGGCAGGTGGTAAGAAGATGACTCCCGAGGAGTTATCGGCAGAGGTCTTAAAGGATTTAAAGCTCACAGCCAAGTCAAGGTTGTCCGAGGAGGAGGATATTGGCGCGGCTGTGATCACAGTGCCGTGTAATTTTGAAGACGTTCAGTGTGAGGCCACACAAAGAGCTGCAAAATTGGCGGGCATTGTACATTCTCCGCTGTTGCAAGAGCCAATCGCCGCTTCAATTGCGTATGGTTTTATTGAAAAGATGCCGAAAGGGTATTGGGTTGTATATGATCTGGGTGGTGGAACATTTGACATCGCGATCATGGCTGCGAAAGAGGGCAGATTAAGCGTTGTCGATCATTGCGGCGATAATTATCTGGGCGGAAAAGATTTTGACTGGAAGATAGTAGAAAATATTGTTTATCCGGCTCTGCAAAAAGAATATAACTTACCAGGACTTGGAAGAAACCTTGAATATGCGTCACTTAATGGAATTTTGAAAAGGTTTGCTGAGGAAGCAAAGATTGAGTTATCTCAGCGGGAAAGTGTGGATATGGTTATTTACACGGGCGGATCGCGGGTCTGCGACCGGAGTGGGAAAACCATAGACATCTCGATACCATTAAAAAGAAGCGATTATGAACATTTGATCGAAGATTATGTTGATAAAACTATCCATCTATTCGACCAGGCTTTAAAGAATCAGGGGTTATCACCTGCTGACATTAATCAGCTTTTATTGGTTGGCGGGCCCACCATGACTCCTTATATACGCCATAAGCTGAAAGACAAATTTAAAATACCGATAGATTATAAAATCGACCCACTCACCGTTGTTGCTCAGGGGGCTGCCATATTTGCTGCCGCACAATTAATGCCTGACCAGCCGCATAAGAGAGATACGTCAAAAGTTTTTGTAAAGCTTTCATACACGCCTATGACTACGGAAACCGAAACCCTTGTGGGTGGAAAGATTGAACCAAGGCCGGGTGAATCCTTACCCCACGGAATGCAGGTTCAGATAAATCGTGTTGGAGGTGATTGGCAAAGTGGCAAGATTTTAGTGAAAGACAGAGCGTTTTTTACAAATGTATCGCTACTCGGGAGAAAAGTTAATGCTTTTCAACTAGTACTCTTAGATGATGCAGGCAATAAAATACCCTGCGAGCCGGATGCATTTTCAATAACGCAAGGTATTTCAATAGCTGAGCCACCGCTTATACGGTCCATCGGTGTTGAATTAATCGATGGATCATTTGATAAAATAGTACAAAAGGGAACCTCCTTGCCCACGAGAAGTAAACAATTTACATATCATACGGCACGAGAGGTCAAACCGGGTGCGACCGATGACGTTATTAAGATACATGTGTGGGAAGGGGAAAGCGGTATTGCAAAAAGAAACAGACATATAGGAACTCTGGAGATAAATGGCAATGAAGTGCGTCGGACTGTCCCCGAAGACTCCAAAATAGATATAGTGATAAGCGTTGACCAGTCGAGGACGCCCACTGCGGAGGCGTATATCGAATGTCTTGACCATACATTTAAGAATACATTGAAGCACAAGATTGCTCCAAAACCAGAGCCGGAGCAAATGTCGAAAGACATTAAGAAAGAAGAGGAGCGTTTAGCCGAAATAAAACACAATTTACAGAATACGGGTGATAGCGGCTTACAGCAGAAGATCCGCGACGCAAAGGCCCAGGATCAGATTGATGAAATAAAGAACGATTTGAAGGCCGCATACGGGGGCGATCCTGATGCCATTGAAAAAGTCGATCGCCGGATCAAAGACTTGCAAATCCTACTCGATCCGCTTGAGCATCTTGCGGAATGGCCGGCACAGTTAGAGGATTTTAATAGCATGCTCCGGGCATGTGAGAAAACGATCAATGCTTATGGAAATAATGATGATAAGGATATGTTGAACACTTTGAAAAAAGAGGCGGATAAGGTTATCGAAGACAAGGACACGAAAAAGCTTGAGAGAATTAATCAAGAAATCGTCCAACTCTATTGGAGCGTGCTTTTTAGGCAAGATGGCTTCTGGATCTCATCGTTCCAGGATATTAGGAATAAACCCCCCGCCTTTACTGATAAGAATCGGGCGCAAGAGCTGATTGGGGAAGGCAATATGGCATTGCAGCGCCAAGATCTGCCGTCTCTTCAGACCGTAGTTACACAATTATGGGATCTGATGCGAAAAGAGGATCAGGATAACATAAAAAAACGAGCTAGTGACTCTGGGCTAAAAAAATCATGGTAGCTAGCAGAGAACCAATACCGAAGCATACAAAAATACGCGACACCTACACAGTAGTAGATTTTTTGGGGGAAGGCGCGTTTGGGGGTGTTTATAAAGTCAGGCATAAGTTCCTGGGGATCCAGGCGCTTAAAATTTTCCATCCGGGCAGCATAGCGCCTGAGCAAGAGTCTGATTTATTTACCGAAGCTTTCATGTTGTCAAAGTTTACCGATGAGAATGTAGTGCGTGTGTATGATGCCAATACGTTCGAGCTTAATGGCAGCCGTTATTGCTATATTGCGATGGAATACGTAGGGGGCGGGACATTGGCGCATTTCATCGAACAGAAGGTGCGCCTACCCGTAGAGCAGGCCTTTAAAATCCAGAAAGATATATGTTGCGGCCTTGCGTTGGCCCACAAGATGAATCCGCCAGTTGTCCATAGGGACGTTAAGCCGCAAAATATCATGCTTAGTATGAGCGGTAATGACGTTATGGCGAAAGTTTCTGATTTTGGCCTTGCAAACCATGTTGACCCTGTAACGAGAGTTATCGCTGCGGCAGGAACATTAGCATATATGCCCCCAGAGGGTTTTTGGAATTATCAGACGCCGGCAAGCGATGTGTTTTCAGCGGGAATTATTCTTTATATGATGCTTACCGGCGTATCACCATTTAAGATGCCGAGTGGGTATCAACAAACCATAAAAAGCGAAATAAGAATGGCAATCCAGGCCTCTCGAAACCAGATACCCAGCCCGCCTTCAAAATATAATACTGCGCTGGATAGAAAAATAGATAGTGTTGTATTAAAGGCCCTTGATCCCAATCTAAAAAAACGATACAGCGATGCAGGAGAAATGTTAAAAGCTATAGACTCTTACCAATCCGGACAAGATAGTGATCTCGATGACAAAATACACGAGGCGCTAAATCTGGGCCGGCAGTATACCACTCTTGCCGAAGCAATAAAATCACTGGAGAGTATTATTACAGAACAACCTGTAGATAAGCAGAAGGCATTAAAGGAAAGGTACTCGAAAATATTGAGCAGTTGGAAAAAGGGGATGATAATGTAATGAAAGCATTTTACGTTTTAGTGAAATCTGGCCCCCTAGAAGGGCACAAATACGCGGTAAAGTCCGATTCGCCGATACTGATCGGTCGAAGTGAAGAAGCGAATATTCGTATTGCGTATGACCAGTATTGCTCCCGTAGGCACGCCAACATTTATTGGGATAAAGATAAGTGTTACGTAACCGATCTCGAGAGCACAAACGGAACCAGCGTCAATGGGACAAAAATAACAGGAACTGTTGAACTTAATAATAATGATGTAATAGCGCTGGGAAGCACCGAGCTCGAGGTTGTGGTAAAGGACCTGCCGAAGGGCGGGAAGACCAATCCGGATGATGAAATTTCGTATGAAGATTAAGGCGCGAAGTAGCAATAGAAAAGAAGAAAGAAAAAAATGAATAATAATATAGAACCATCCTATGATGACGACCAGCAAGAAGTTGATAAAAAGAAAACTGCTGACCAGTCAGTTCAGCCAATGAAGCAACTGAAGGCCAAGGTCAAGTCGCCTCTTTTTGCTAGAGTGACTCTATCGCTAGCCCTTGCCATAGCCGTTATGTCGCTAGTATTTTACGTCACCAATCGCGGAAATAGTCAGTCGGGATTTTATAGAATTATAGAACAGAGGGGCGATACTTTTGTGGGCCGCCACCGGCTTACGCCTGATGCTGCAAAAAAAATTAATTGCTATAAATTAACTTACAATAATAAAAAACTTAAAACAATTGAAACATTCAGGGTAGGAAAACTTCATGATTCCTTGCCATATTCTATGGTAGCAAAGATTGTTGTTGAAGATATCCAAAACGGAAAAAAACATATCAATAAAGACATTAATAATAAACCGGCTACCGATCTAAGAGGGGGACATTATTATACTTTAGTTAAAAAGGAAGAGAACGTTATTGTGTCAACACGATATGGCCTGTTTGGTGCAATCACTGGAGGTTATCTTGATATTGCGCAGATCGAAGCTACCCTTGACAAAAAAGGTAGACTACTCAAGTCGCTTGCTTATGATGGACGTCTCGTCCAGATAAAAAACAAGCAAAACGAATTATATGAAACCAGATATCGTTACGATAATGATAGCAATCTTATAGAACTTGCTATGTACAATCTAGTCAACAAGCCGGCCAACGATAAATATGGCGTTGCCATCTACCGGCATAAATATGATAAATACGGGATACCATTAGAAATTAGTTGCCATGGAACTGATGGCGAGCTGAAGGATAGCGATTTATCAGGCGTGGCTATAACGCGTATGAAATACGATGACTTGTATAATTTAATAGAGATTGGGACCTATGGTATAAACGAACAGCTGCGAAACAACAAAGAAGGATATGCAATAATCCGCTTCAAATATAATGAAAAAAGGGATTGTATAAAAACAAGCCATTATGATGCGGACGAAAAACCGGTAGAAAATAAAGACGGTATTGCCGTTTATCTGTCCAAATACGATGAGGCCGGGAACACGCTTGAAAAGAGTGGTTATGGCGTAAAAGGAACGCTCAAAGAAGATGCTAGCGGAGTTGCAATATATAAGCAATTACGCGACACAAAAGGCGATCTGATAGAAGTTAGTTTTTTTGGAGCAAACAATAAGTTAAAAGAAAATAATGATGGTATAGCCATAGTGCGTTTTAAATATGACGAAAAAGGCAATGCTATAGAAACAAGCCAATATAATGTGAATGATGTATTGAGAGAAGATAAAAGCGGTGTTGCTGTAAAGGAATTTAAATATGATGAAGCTGGTAATCTTGTTCGGTATGCGCAGTATGACGCGAATAGGCAATTAAAAGGCGATGTCACAGGAATTGCGATTCGAGAAATGAAATATGATACAAATAGAAATATGATAGAACTTAGGACTTATGGGGCTGATCAGCAGCTAAAGGAAGATATAGCCGGTGTAGCCGTTCTGTATAAGAAGTATGATACAAATAACAATATAGTGGAATCAAAAATTCTGAACAAGTTTGAGCAGCTAATATCAGATGCTTACGGCATCGCCATAAGGCGTTATAAGTATGACGAAAACAATTCCAAAATAGAAGAAAGCCTTTACGGGCTTGATGATAATCTCAAAGAAGATAAGTCTGGGATTGCAGTGTATAGATATAAGTACGATGGAAAAGGCAACATTATTGAAAGCAAGTTATATGGCGCCGATTACGAGCCTAAAAATAATAAAGAAGGATTTTCAGTTTATCGAGCCAAATATGATGATTTGGGAAAAGCTGTAGAAGAAAAATATTACGATGTTAATGACACCCCTGTGGAAGGGCCACAGAATTATATCGCAGATCGTCTGAAAAGAAATGTAGCGAGCTTGCTGGCCGAAAACGAAAAGCAAGCATGTATAGCAAACCTTAAGCAAATCCAGGGAGCTATTCAAGTTTGGGCTATTGATACAGGGGCGTCATCTACGGCCATGCCTCGCATTTCAGATATAGTTGGAAACTACCTTAAGCAATGGCCAGAATGCAGGGGCGTCCCTTACAAAATTTCGTTTGTTGGTGATACACCACGATGCCCGAACGGTATCCCGGGCCATACGATCGAATGAGGGTTGTATGAAACAATGCCCGAAATGCAATGAAACTTATGATGATAGCTGGAAGGTTTGCTTGCATTGTGATGTTCCCTTGAACGACAATCTTCATACCCAGCAAGCAAGCGCTGAGCAAAATGAAAAGAGATGTGCAGAAGCACAAGGCGCTAGTGGCATTAAACGGCTTAAAGAAAGAGTATCTCTATTTTTTCACGACTTCTTTATTGGTAAATCAGAACCTGGTGACAAGCAGCGTAAGAATAGTGATTCTAAAAATCCCAGTTTCGGATTCAAAACAGCCGCTTCGCCTAAGAGCGAAAGAGTGCCGCGTGGTTCGTGGACTTTAGGCATATCCGATGTTTACCCTCCCGTGCTTGGCATCGACTTGGGAACTACGACATCATTAGTTGCGACAATCTATAATAAAGAAGTCTGTATTATTAAAAATAATACAGAGAAGAAATGCCAACGCCCATACGCAAAGCCAGGAAACTGCTTTGACCT
>CAYSSS010000060.1:0-9321 GCA_964433975.1 uncultured Planctomycetia bacterium | reverse complement strand
GCTGTAGCCGTTACTCTACCTGTTTAGCTACAGCGCAGAGGCAGGCGCGATGCCGAGCCAGGGGTTGATACCTTTTAGGCGGTTATTTTAGAGGGAATCCTCTAAAATATGTTCGAACGAACTCGTGGATCCGCCGCCATTCTCTGTTCAGCTGTTCTTATTTTTCCGCCCGCATTTTTCACATTCTTTACGGATATTGATGTTATCTGCCCCGCATCTTCTGCATATCCAAAAACCTTCGGGGGGATTATTGATATGCCGCCTTCTCCTGACATACGGAATAATCCCATAAATTACGATCACATACCCTGCTCCGAGCAGAACAATGATGATCAAAGCTCTTAAAAAACCGGAAATAGTGTAAAAAGGCCGCACCGCGGCCAGGTCTATCCCGTAATCTCTTAACCTGTATTTAACTAATTCGTGAGCCTCGTCATAGTCTTCCGTACCATAAGGGTTCATTATCCGTATAAGAGACTCGGAAATCCTGTATCTTCCTCCGGACAGATCCTTAAGTTTATTCAAATAGCTTTTATAAAACCTCGCCGATAAGTTATAGTTGCCCGCGTCTTCATTCAGCCTGGCCAGAAGAAAATCTGTGCCAAAATATTCCGGCCAGATAGCGCGCGCTTTTAAAATTTTTGTCTCGGCCTTTTTCAGATCGTCGGCGGAGATAGCGTATATCCCATCTGAAAAGTTATCCATAAAAGCCTTTATGTCGTTCCGGAGGCTTCCATCTTTAGATACGTTTCTAAACATGAGCGCCTTTGAATAAAATCTATCATATGAAAAAAACGCGTCCTCATCATCAAGGCTTTGAGCAAAAAGGCTTAAAGGTATCAAAAAAAAGACAAGTGCAAAAAAGACTCTTTTAAAATATTTCATTCTGCCCGCCTCTATATCATTATATGTTAGATGCATGGTACTAAAATACTATTATGACGCCCTCTTGTCAACATATCATGGGTATTTAAACTATACGGAATAAAAATAGGGACAGAAACGTTTTTTTGAGGTAGAATAACCTTTCTCCTTATCCCCGGGGAGTCGGTGACAATACCCGGGAAGAGAGCGCAAGCGCGAGTGAAGCGGTATAACATAAGTACGGGAGGTTTATAATGGGAATTTACAAGGATTGGTGCGGGTTCGGCAAAAGAACGAAGAGCGTAACGGGTCAGAAGATACTCAAGCGCAAGATGGTGCAGGCTATGGTCAAAAAACTTAAGGCCGAGGGCAAGCCTGTGGACCGGCAGGCCATCAACAAAGAGGTCTTTGATAAGGTCCGCAGGAAGCATCAATCACAGCGCAAGAGGCAGGAGATATAGCCGGTATTTTTTGGCTCCTTTTGTATTCCTCTCTGAAATAGGGTATAATAATACCTATACATGAAGACCGCTGCCTATAACCATGGAAGCGCTTTTACATTACTTGAAATAATCATAGTCACCGCCATCATCGGGATACTGGTCGCGATAGGCATACCGGTATACACTTCCTACAGAGAGACCACCATAACAAATACATGCCTGGCAAATATCAGGCAGATAGAGGGCGCTCTGGCGACGGGGGCATTGGATACAGGCGCTGCTATCAATAGTTTATCCGAAGATGGTATCATAGCTATCATAGAGCCTGATTATATTAAGAGAATGCCAAGCTGCCAGCGCGGGACTTATTCTACCGATGATGTGGGGGCCGTTCACTGTGACGTGCACTCACCAAGTTAAGCTGTTAACCTGTAATCTGATTAATCTAATCTGATTAGAGTAATCTGATTACCATAAGGAAAGGGGAGGAAGATGATAAAAAACGAAATGTTTACCAAGGCCTCGGGGATCGTCTTAATCGTTCTGGTTGCACTCACCGGTGCCATTTACGTGAACGCCCAGGAGGGCGCGGCCGGGCCCGGAACGACGCTTGAAAATCTCATGACCACATACAATACCGAGAGCAATTCTCATATCAGGTACCTGACCTTTGCCGAACAGGCGGCGGTGGAAGGCTATGACGCGGCCGCCAGCCTTTTCAGGGCGGTCGCTTTTGCCGAACAGGTGCGTTGCGAGTTTTATGCCGGCATGATAAGGGAGCTCGGAGGAGAGCCAAAGGCCGACATAGAGACTCCTGTTGTCGGCAGCACCATGGAAAACCTCGAAGCCGCACTTAAGACAGAGTCGAATGAAGCAAAAGTGGTATACCCCGCGTTTCTGGAAGAGGCAAAAAAAGATGGTAACAAAGAAGCGATAGATGCCTTCATGGGTGCGGAGGCGGCGGGAAATATTTACGCCGAACTGTACTCTCAGATGCTGAAGAACCTGGAGTTTTCAAAGGGCCTTGTAAAAGACTTTTTTGTATGTCCTGTATGCGGTAACGTCGTGGACTCTATCACCTGGTCGAGATGCCCTATCTGCTCAACCGACGCGAAAAAGTTCAAAAGAATTAAGTAGGTATTTAGGATAACGGATAAATCATGAGCGAAACTACGTTAAAAACGCCTTTTAAGAAGAGCCTGTTGCACCGGATAGTGAAAGGCCGGCCGAAAATACCGCCCGCCCCGCGCGCGGCCGGCATCGAGATCAAGATACACAAAAGCATCGCCGAGGTGAATGAAAGCCAGTGGGATGCTATCGTAGGCAAAGATAGGATATTCTGCACTCATAAATATCTTGAGGCACTGGAGAAGTCGGGACTTAACGAGGGCAGGTGCTACTATGTGGCAGTTTATGAAGGCGGCAATATAATCGCGCATACTTCGGCTTACTTCATCAGCGCGGCGCTGGACGTATTCGCGCAGGGCGCCATAAAAAAAATGGTCGGCCTGATCAGGCGCGGGTGGAAGAATTTTTTCATTATGCGATCTCTCGAATGCGGGCCTCCGATAGCTCTGGGAAACACCCTGTCGTTCGGTAACGGTGCGGGCGGCGCCGAGGCGTTTCGATTACTCTGTGAAGGAATAGAATCTCTGGCGAAAGAGCTTGGGATAAAATTTATTCTTTTCCGGGACTTTTACGACAGAGAGATGGCGCTTTGTGGACATTTGGAAGAGCACGGGTATGCTAATATCCATAACCTGCCGAAGGCCGAATTGAAGATCAAATGGAAGAGTTTTGACGAATACTTGAATTCTATGCGCAGCAGCTTCAGATGTAAGATCGTTAAGAGCATGGAGAAGTGCGCCAAGGCAAATATATCGATAGGGATTCTGAAAGATTTCTCGGGTAACTCGCGCGAGCTGAAACGGTTATATGATAATGTCTCGCGCCAGGCCAAAGAGATCAAGCGCGAAGAGCTGGCCGAGACCTTCTTTCAAAATATAGACCGGCATCTTGGGGAAAGATCGGTTGTACTTTCGGCGACGAAGGACGACAGGTTGATCGGTTTTATGCTTCTGCTATTTAACGACAAAGAGCTCGTCCCGGCGTTGATCGGCCTGGATTATGATTTTAACAGGGAATATCACATATATTTCAATCTCTTTTATAAGACGATAGAATTGGCTATTGAGACTGGCATGGATAAGGTCGACATGGGCATTACGACCCTCGACCCGAAAAGGGATATGGGCTCGGATATATTAGCCTTAAATATGTATATGAAACACTCAAACCCTCTTTTCAACAGGATCATCCCGGTGCTGTTTGATATGATAACCCCGCCGGATACTACAGGTCCCAGGAAGGTCTTCAAGGAAGGGCGCACTGATCTAAAAGAAGGTCTCTAACCCCGGCACATTATTCGTAATATAGTTGCAGAAGAAGCAGTGGTTCGTCGTCCTGCCCGGAAATTTTACACCCATCCTCTCAAGGCGCCTTCTTATCGGATGCAGCCCCGACCTGAAGACGGACGTTATGAAACGATTCTTTCGGGCATTTCGTATAAGCTCCTTTGGAGAATCACGCTTTATCGAGCCGATCGTCAGGATCTTTGAGTCCGCGCCGTATCCGCAGCATGGTTTTACCGTACCGTCGGGAAGCACGAAGAAGACGTTCCCGGGCCCCTTGCATAGATCATCCTTAAACCACCTTCCGTCCCAGGGATCTTTCAGCCCGGCCGCTTTGCCTATGGGCGACAGATCTATATAGAATATCCTGATAAAAGATCTTTCGCTCTTTATTGCGCCGGGCCTTGCGCCTACCATGACGAGGCGCCCGCGTAGGATCCGCGCCAGCCTCGCGAGCCTTATGCGGGTCTGAGCCCCCTTCGCTCCCCTGACCGCCGCGATTGAGACTATATCGGGACGTTCCCATATTGCCGTCGCGGCGCCGATAAAAGACGCGCACTTTTCAAGGCTCTGCCTGTGAAACGCGTCTACGCTGACGCAAAGATTGCCGTCATAACCTGCGGCAAAAAGACGCTCCAGCGCCTTGTAGAGCTCCTTCCTTGTGCGGAACCATCCGCCGCTGGTCATGACGCGGCTGAAGAATATCCCGTGCCGCAGTGCCGTTTTAGATATCGCGCACATAAGATCGAGCGCCAGGAAAGGCTCGCCGCCGGTAAACCCGACGCGCTCGATCCCGGCTTTAGCGCACGCGGCGATAAATCGAAGCGCGGCCTTCTTGTTCAAGACGGTCTTGCGATCTTCGATGCCGCAATGAGCGCAACGAAGATCGCATTTTGTCGTGAGCGAGAATAGTATCTCCTTCGGCAGGAATCCCGGTTCGTTCATAAACATATTATACCCCAATATCATAAAAATTGTTTTCTTAATCGGCGCACGGTGCTATAATTGGGGCTATATGGAGAAGATCACCTCAAAAGACTATCTGATATTCGTAAAGAATATATCCCAGCTCCTGTCGCTCAGTAAACTGTACAACACCGAACATCTCGTATTCAAGGAGAAGCTCGCCGAGACTGTGAAACAGCTGAATCTTCTGACGGCAAACAATACGTCGCTCGTTATGTCGGGCATGGAAGGGATCCTCTTCGTGAACGGGCAAAAGATAGAGTTAAAGAGCAGGCTTATGGAGCGCTTCATGGAGAGCCTCTCCGTGCTCCAGCTCGGCTCCATAGACATAGAGCCGGGCTTTACTACCGAGGACATAGTTGTTCTCATAAATATCCTCAATCATAAAGAACAGTTGCGCGGCGTGGACCAGATAAAAGATTACCTCCAGAAGAATAATATAACGCGCGTGATACCGCGGTTCGCTTCCTACAAACTGGTTAAAGAGGATGAAAAGATAGTCAACGAAAAAGGGACTATCAATGTGAGCGACCTTCCGCAGGAGATGATCGACAAATTCTCCCAGGATCTGACCGGCGGACAGGCCGCGAAGCTTATGAAAGATGGCAGCGTAGGCTACAAGGCGGCGGCGCATGACCCGGCCTTCCTTTCCGGCTTTGTCTCCGATCTTACCCAAAAGAAAAATACCGTAGAAGAACTTGAAAATGTATTATGGCTTGTGGGAGATTACCTTATAGATGAGATAAGCACCACGAAGGAAGAGGAGGCCAACCGCAAGCTTCTTGATGAATTCAAGACGAGGCTGATCTCTCTATGGAAAGATAAGAAGGGCAAAGACTGGCACGAGGCTATTCACAAGAATTTAACCGCCATAGACGCGGCTTTGGAGCTAAAAGGGCTGTTGCTCCTCTACAAAAAACATAAGAAGTCGATGGCCTCCGCCCTCAGAAAGATAAACTCTATCCTGGAAACCTTGCCGCAGGAGAGCCAGTTATACAAGAAGACAAAAGAAGAGGTCTCTTCCTCACAATAAATGCCGGCATCCAATGTGGTGGATTTTTAAAGGCTTAAGTGGTATAATGCCCGCATGACACATATAGCACAGCCCATTAGTTCGTTCTACAGTCTCGGGATAGCGCCTAAGATCCTGGAAGCCCTCGACAAGAATAAGTTCACTGTTCCAACTCCCATACAGCATAAAGCGATACCGATCTGCATAGAAGGAAGCGATATCATAGGAGTGGCGCAGACCGGCACCGGAAAGACGCTCGCCTTTGCCATACCCATCATACAGCGCCTGGCTCAGAGAAAGGGAAAGGCCCTTATCCTGGTGCCCACCAGGGAGCTCGCCATACAGGTGGATGAGACATTCCGTAAACTGACTCCTATATTCGGCATGAAGACCGCCGTGCTCATAGGCGGGGCGTCCATGCATAATCAGCTGCAGGCCTTGAGAAGCAACCCCAGGGTGATCGTCGCCACTCCGGGACGGCTCGTAGACCACATGGAGCAGAGGACGGTCATGCTGGCCGATACGAATATACTCGTTCTGGATGAGGCCGACAGGATGCTCGATATGGGTTTCCTGCCGCAGATAGAGAAGATATTAAGATCGATACCGAAGGACCGCCAGACTATGCTATTCTCGGCCACGATACCGGGCGATGTCGTAAGAATAGCCACCGCGCACATGAAACTTCCCATACATATAGAGGTGGCACCGTCCGGGACAATGGCCGAGCGCATAACGCAGGAATTATTTATAGTAAAGAGAGAGGCTAAAGGCAAGCTTCTGAGCAAGATCCTGAAACAGTATAACGGGTCCGTTCTCTTGTTCTCGCGCACAAAACGCGGCGCCGCCAAGATAACCCGGGCCCTGAGGGCCAACGGCTGGCGAGCGGCCGAGATACACTCCGATAAGTCCCTGCCGCAGCGCAGGGAAGCTCTTGAGGGTTTCAAATCTGGCAAATACAGGATACTCGTAGCCACCGACATAGCGGCGCGCGGGATAGATGTAGTGGGAATAGAGCTGGTGATAAACTATGATCTGCCGGAGGACGCGGAGAATTATGTTCACAGGATAGGACGCACCGGACGCGCCGGACATGAAGGCCATGCCATATCTATAGCGACGCCGGACCAGGCATTCGAGGTCCGCAGTATAGAAAAATTGATAAGGACAGCCCTGCCTGTGGCGGAGCACCCGGAGTTCCCGAAAGAATCATTCCAGGCGATCTCCGACCAGCCGCCAGCTTCAAGATACGGCTCCTCGCAGCAGAGGCGCCTCTACAGACACTCTCGTCCCGGAAGCGGCTCTAGCGGCAATCGCCATCACTTCGGCAGATCCTCGTCCCGCTCATCAGGGCATTCAAAAAGATACTATTAAATTTTTTGGACCTATTTACTTTACCAGGAATTTGATCTTGGCGAGCAATTCTTGCGCGTCGAACGGTTTCAGGACGTAGTCGTCCGCGCCGATCTCTTCGGTGTTGGTCTTGACGTACTCCTCTTCCGGATACTGCGCGGTGAATACTATCACCGGTATTGGGCTGGTAGTTTTATCGTCTTTCAGTTCCTTGCATACCTCACAGCCGTTCTTCCCCGGCATTACGATATCCAGCAGGATCAGATCGGGTTTTTCGGATTTTGCGAACTCCACGGCCCGGTCTCCGCTGTCAAGGGTCAGTACCCGGTATCCGCTTGCTTCAAGCCGCGTTCTTGCAAGTTTCAGGAGGTCCCCTTCATCATCTATGACTAATATCTTCTTGTCTTGGGACTTGTCTTTATTCATCATCAGGATCTGCTTCCATGCTTCACCCATGGGTAGTACTCAGGTGTAAGTATACCATAGGAAGTGGATGGCTGTGCCATGAACCTGCGCAAAAAATTAGATGAAATTTTTTGCAAATGGTTCATGGTGGGCAAGACAGGGGTCGAACCTGTAACCTATCGGATGTAAACCGAGTGCTCCGCCATTGAGCTACTTGCCCACTTGATATGAATTACTGTCTTACAGCTTACCTAAGAGCGCCATGCCGAATGCCATGACGAATAATGCCACCGTCTCGATAATGCCCAGCACGACGATGTAGTTGCCGAACCCTCTGCCGGTTTCGCTCATCGCGTCGCAGGCGACCGCGGCCGCCTTGCCCTGCATGATAGCGGAGACACCTATCGCGGCTCCGCAAAATAGGCCTACGCCCCAGGCATAATACCCCTTTAGCGCAAGCTCCGTCATCCTGTTCATCAATATCATGCCGTATATGGTCTGTGTCAGAGGCGCACCCACGAACGCCACGAGCAGAAATGACGCGGCCTTATTCTGTGAAAACGCCTTCTTCCACGCGCCCACGGCCGCCATGCCGGCATATCCAGCGCCGAGACCCGACCCGATGGCGGAAAAGGCCAGGGCAGCGCTTAAACCGAGATCCTTGAACTGAACCAGAACATTCGCGTCCATAATAGTTCTCCTTGCTTTGATTTTATATTTATAAAGCCTGCTTGCCGCCCTCCAGCGGCCTATAACTGAATCCGGTCCATTTTATATCAATATGACTGCAGAATTCAAGAACATTAAGCCTGACGCCGTGAACGAGCACCGACATCGGCGCCAGCAGTATATTAAGCGTGTGTCCGATGAAAAGTATCAGAGCCGCCAGTGCGCCCGCCGCAACGGTGCCGAAACCAACATCCATCGCCATGGAATTAAACGAATCGGCCACCGCGACTGTAGCGAGCCCCACAGCGAAGAGCCTGACGTACGAAACTATATCGGTAAAGCTGTTGACTACGCTCGACAAGAGGCTGCCGAACCCGCCGGCCACGCCCTTCAATATGTTCTTTCTTGGATCGGTAAAGAATATCACCAAAACCATCCCGACGATGAAGAGCCATTTGCCGAACGCGGGGAAAGACTCTCCCAGGACAAGCATCCTGGCAAGGAAGAACCCACCCCATAAAATCACGGTCCATCCTATATCGGACAGGGCCTTCAGCGACGGCGCCTTCAGCGCCGCCCTCCACAGGTGCGCGATGCTTAAATGCACCGCCCCTATCAGAAAACATACCTCTTCCACGGTCTTGTCGTTCCTCAATGCGGGCGCCAAAGGCCGGACCCAGGCCGGCAGCCACTGCTGCCCAAAGAAGGTTCCCGTAAGAACGCCCCAGACTATCACGCATAAGCTCATGAGATAGGAGAGAAAGAATACCGATTTATTACTCACGCGTTTGCCCCACTTAAATTGGGCGAATAGCGTTAAGATCAGGAAGATGAGCCCGTAGCCGGCATCGCCCACGAGCATCCCGAAAAATATCGAAAGGAATATCAGAAACCAGAGGCTGATATCGAGCTCGTGGTATCCGGGCACGATCTCTATAAGTTTGAAGACCGGGCTTATCAAGGCTATCCACTTTGGGTTGCGGACGAGCGTAGGCACATTATCGTCCTCGGTTGTGGCCCTCACATAAATGCCCCACTTCTCCTTACGCGCATGCTCAAGCAGCTCTTTCTCGGCGTCGAAAGGTATATACCCCGAGATGTAGGACATTTCGTCTGAACGGCCCATCCCTCTGACCGCCTCGTGAAGCTCCAGCTCTTTTTCAAAAGCGCCCTTTATCAGCAGGAACCTATGGCGATA
>CAYSSS010000059.1:0-9706 GCA_964433975.1 uncultured Planctomycetia bacterium | reverse complement strand
CAAGCGCCTGGCAACAAGCTATAGGATGGCTTGAAGAACAGATGCCGCAGATACGCTCTACAAGAAAGATCGACTGATCATAGCTTTTGCTCTCGGAGAGCTTCTCTATGCCGCGATGGTTATAGCCTATCCTCACATCGACATCCACTACCTTCTCACCCTCAACGACCAATTTATAAAACTCCGGCTCTTCCTGTAAAGGATGATACGGACCTATGGGTATATGCGCTTTATGACTCATTCTTTCCTCGAATCTCTCTTAGGAGGTTGGAAATCCTTCCTCAAAGGGTATACGCCTTTCGGCCAGTCGTCCGGCAGAAGGAGCGGCCTTAAGTCAGAGTTCCCGTCAAATTCTATTCCAAAAAGTTCGTGCAGCTCACGCTCTATCCACCACGCAGATTTCGTTATATTGGTTATGGTATCGATGTGCGGGTCCTGCTTGTCACTCAGTATCGCCCTGAGCGACACGGTGATGCCGGAAGGGTCGTGCGAAAAATGGTAGAGTATCTCAAGCGTATCGAAATTATCTACTCCGCTGGCCGTATCAAACCTGCAAGAGAGGTCTTTGAAGATGTACCGCACGAACTCCGTGACATCTTTCGGATATATATCTATATAGGCCCTCTTCTCGGACTTCTTGTTGATATTGAGGACTCTGTCGCCGAACCTGTTTCCTATATTCTTTAAAAATTCGTCCATATTCATTTGTATGCTCCTCGTCATTGCGAGCACAAAGTGCGAAGCAATCCCTTTTTTATAGATTGCTTCGGGCTATCGCCATCGCAATGACGGCTTTGCCGTCAACTTGCCTATCAGCTTCAACAGTCCCGCCATTATCGCCTCGGGCCTCGGCGGACAACCCGGTATATACATATCCACGGGTATTATTTCATCGAGCGGCTTGCCGGTATTATAGCTGTCCTTGAAGAGACCTCTTGAGGCGCCGCAGGCGCCGAACGCCACGACAAATCCGGGTTTCGGCATCTGTTCGTATAATGCTTTTATCCTGGGCACGGTAAGCCTGTTCGCTGAGCCGGTGCAGAGCAGGACATCGGCATGTTTTATGCTGCCGACCAGTACCATGCCGAATCTTTCGATATCATAGCGCGGTGTCAGACAGTCTATGATCTCTATATCGCAGTTATTGCAGCTCCCGCTCGAGAGATGAAAGACGTATAACGATTTAGTTAAGATCTTCTCTTTTAATCCCATCTACAGTCCTAAGCACGCCAAGACAACCGCCAGTATAGCCAATAGAGTAGGCAAGCGCCAGAAGAATCGCATCGCCTGGTCTATCCTGACCCTCGGGTTCGTATTCTTTATCACGATCACAATAAGCAGGATGAGGAGATATTCCAGTACGTTCCATAACATCCCGTCCACGGTAAATTTTATGCCGCCTAAATACAGTGTTATCAAAAGTATGGGCATTGCAAAGAACAATATCGCCTTTGCGATCTTGAACATGGCCAGCGCCCTGCCGGAATACTCTATGTAGGGACCGGAGACGATCTCCGTCTCGGCTTCAGCCATATCGAACGGGATGAATCCGAGCTTGGCCTGGATAGAGAAGATCATTACAAAAAAAGATATCGCTCCTGACGCGCTCGCGATCACAAAAGAGTGCGCGTCCTGCCAGGCTATGATCTGGCCGAGCCGTATCGTGTAACCGGTCTTCATTATAACTACAAAGAGCGCCAGCAAAAATGGCAGCTCATACGCGAGCACGAGCTTCATCTCTCTGGAGCTGCCGAGCGACGCGAGCGGGTTGCCTGAAGCGAAGCCGCCGAGCATAAGCGCTATCGAGGGAATGACCAGCAGGTATACCACCACTATCAGATCGCCTATGAACCCGCCATGGGCCGGACCGTTCGACACCAGCAATATGGTGGAGACGAGCGTGGCGCCCGCCATTGAAATAAGCGGCATCGAGAAGAATACCCACTTCGAGGCGCCTTCCGGAACGAGAGTCTCCTTATAGAATAACTTCATAATATCTACAAAATTCTGATACCACGGCGGCCCTATCCTCCACTGAAGCCTGGCGGTTATCTTTCTATCCACCCACCCTACCAGCAGGCCCATCGTGCCTGAGAAGAGAAACCCGGGAAATACAAGGAATAGTACCAGATAATTTAATGGGTTCATCTCTTTTTGGGCGCCTCCTCAGCCCTCTCCCACTTAAAAGTGGTCTTTACCATCAGATGATCGGACGCGTTGAATATGCCCCCTTCGGCCTTCTCCTCGAATTCACCGTACTGGATGCCGCCGTGCGCGCAGGATTGCAGGCATATGGGGACCTCGCCGCTCTTCAGTCTCCCTATACAGTAATCGCATCTCGATATCACGAAAGGTATCGTCTCGGGATATATCACTCCGAACGGGCATGCCCTGGAACAATTCTTGCAGGACGTACAGCGCATCATGTAGCGTTTCAGCATATTCGCAGGCTGCAGTTCGAGAGCCTTCCAAGGGCACGAAGCGATGCACGGCGCGTCATCGCAGCGCCTGCATACCACGGCGAAGTGAGCGAACTCCCTTAATGTAGTCACGCCGTTATTGGCCGGATGCTGGATATAGCTGCATAACATCCCGCACTCTTCGCATTTTGAGCATATGTCCAGATCTATCAATAGTTTCTTCACGCTAGTCCCATACATTAGGTAAGTCTTTAAGCTTGTCGTACGTAAATACAGGGCCGTCCTTGCACGCGTAATAAGGTCCTACTCTGCAATGGCCGCATTTTCCTATGCCGCATGACATATTCTTCTCCATCGACAGATATATCTGGCTATCCTTAAACCCCATATCGAGAAGTTTAAACGTGACGAACTTCATCATGATCGGAGGGCCGCAGACTATACTGACCGCGTTATTGATATCGACCCCCGAATTCTTCAGCACCGTGGTAACGAGCCCTACGTTGCCTTTCCACGATTCATCTCCGACATCGACCGTGATCCTCACATCGACGTTTGGCGCTCTTTTTTTCCACGTCTCTATCTCGTCTGTGTACACTATATCCTTGGAGGTCCTGGCGCCGTACTTCAGTATTATCTTTTTGTAGTCGCCGACGTTGTTGAATAGCGCGTATAGCAGGGCTCTTAAAGGTGCCAAGCCCACTCCGCCGCCGACGATGAATACTTCTTTATTCTTCCATTCCTTTATGGGATAAGCGGTACCGTACGGGCCGCGCAGACCCACGATCTTACCCTTCTCCATCTGGTGCAGTAATTTAGTGACACGCCCTACATCCATTATCGTAAAATCAAACCTGTCCGCGATATTATGGTTCGATGATGGTGTGAACGGCGCTTCGCCTATGCCCGGCACCGATATGTCCATGAACTGGCCGGCTTTAAACGGGATAGCTTCGCGCGGTTTGAGCGTGAAGGTCTTTATATTGGACGTCTCCGTAACGACATTAAGTATGTCGGCATCTATATACGAGTAAGGACTTTTACAATTAATCATGGGGCGGCTTATTCCACTTTCCTGTGACAACACCTTTTAATACTTCTCTGATATCTATATTCCCGGGGCACGCTTCTATGCAACGGCCGCATCCGGTACAGGCGAAATAGTCGAGCACCTCGGGGAAGAACGCGAACTTCTTGTCGAACCTGTTGCGCATCCTTTCGTAAAGATGCTTCCTTGGGTTATGATTTCCGGCTACTTTGGCGAATGTTCTGTATAGGCAGGCATCCCAGACCTTGCCCCTGCCTATTCTTTGCTGGTTTCTCTCGTCAAACAGCAAAAAACAGTGGCATGTCGGGCAGGCGAGATTACACGCCCCGCATTCAACGCATGTCGACGCCGCATCCTGCCATAAGGTGAGATTATCATAGCTCTTCTTAACATTGCCCTTTATGGCCGCCGTGTCGGGGGTCCCCCTCTTTTTGATAAAATCTTTTACCTGGAGAGCGACCCTTTCACGCAGACCTTCGCGCTCGGAGAGATCTCTATCTTTACAGTCTTTGAAGAACGTCTTGTAACTCTTCACTATCGCCCTGCCCTTATCGCTGCCGGCCTCCACGATAAAGAAGCCATCCTGTGCGGATAGGTTCAGGTCGAAATCTTTTGCAGGATATGGCCTCCCTGACATGGCCATGCAGAAACAGGTCTCTTTGGCGTATGTGCAGTCACAGGATATTATCAGGGTGTTATTGCGGTGAAAAGCGTAGAAAGGGTCCTCGCAGTCGCCCTTTAAAAAAACGTGATCCTGCAGGACTAAGCTAGAGAGATCACAGGCCTTGACACCCGCCACTATGACCGGCCATGTACCGCTCGCTTCGCTCGGGTGCATGGCAAGCCGGGGATCATTATTCTCTTTGCCCATCACCTTCTCCCTGGCGGGATTCAAGAACGATTTGAAGGGCTGGCTCTGCCTGACGCCGCCTAACTCTATAGCAGCCTCTCTGGCGGGATCAAACTCTCCGAAATTGAGATTGTCACCATATCTGTAGGGCACAAAGACCCTGCTCATTTGCGCTAAACGCGCGAAAAGATCAAACAGGTCGCTCTTTGTTATGGAATAACAGGTCAATGACATATTCTATAATTATCTTATGAAGTGTATCATTTTAATGCATTTCTCTTTTTAAGTCAATACGGTATTTTACAATTTTACTACCATGGCACGAGGCGGGCATGCTTTTACGCAGAGCTCGCAGGCGATACACTTATCGGAATCGAAGATGACTTTCATCGTATCTTTATCCATATAGAGCGCCTCCGTTGGGCATATGGTGATACATGCGCCGCAATGAGTGCAACAGTTGTCGTCCCTGGTTACATCTTTGCTCAATGGCTGGATATTGACGCCCAGATCAGTAAGATACCTGATACCATTGGCGTAATGCTCCTTTGTGCCTGTGAGCTCCAGGACCAATAACCCTTCCTCCTCGGGCGTGATCTTTGCCTGTAGGATATTGAAGACGAGGTCGAACTCCTTCACAAGCTTGTAAACTATGGGCTTATCTACAAGTTTATGCGGAAACTTTAATACTATTCTCTTCGATACCATCACGTCCTCCTTGGTTTCAGACCAATTTTATTTCGCCCCAGCTTCCCAGTTTATCTCCCACAATAACCAATGCGCCCCTTACGCCATCTATAGACTTTGCAAAATCTATTCCTTTTTCTATGCAGAGTCTGTCCTTTACGATATTACCCATGGCTGTGGCCGTCGCGTCGGCGAGCGCCGCGTTGCCGGATATGATCAGCGCCGCGTCAGCCTTTCCGAAACTTAAGGAGTGACTGACCGTGCCGCTCGATGTACATACCCCAAGGCCTTCTTCCGAAGGCGGTATTTCAAGCGCCAGCTTACCGCTAAACGGCGAATTCTCTCCGGCGTAAAGACCGAGGACTCTCTTGGTCTTTGTCTTTATAAATATATCCCCGCCGTTCTCTACTATGACTTCATCCGTATAAGCAAGAAGGTCTCTTCCCACGAATTCCGCCATCGCTCCGGCTACCGACGCCATAGGTCCGACCGACGCACGTCTGCCGGCATCTGCCATCGCTCTTACTATCAGTGGAGCATCGCCCGGGACATCTACCGGCTCAAGCGACGCGAAAAAATCTTTATGTTTTTTTATGTAAGTCCCTATATCTTCCCTGTAATTCAGTACGGATTCGCGCGCCTTATTCTCCAGATTCTTCCCGGAGGATATGAGGAGATCCGTCTCAAGCTCTTTGACCTCAAAAGTTACGAGGCCTTCGCTCTTTACCCATTGCCTGTAAGATCTTTCCTTATACATATTATGTTAGCATATCCTCGGTAATTGTTCACCTGTTAACATCCTCCTTCGCATTCACCTCTAAATAGCCTGATTGCTTCGGCGGATAGTCCGCTGAAGCACCTTCTCTATTACGCATTGATTGCGAAGGCGGACATGCCCTTCAACAAATCCTAGGCAATTGTTCGCCTGACAGCATATTGACGATCCTTTTACCGCCCGAGGCCGTATTAAGGTATACTTTCCCCTGCCCCTGGATGGTCACTTTGCCTATAACACGCGAGCGCTTCCCGAGAGGGTCCTTCTTCATCGCCCTCAAGACCTTCTCTTCGTCATCTCTTTGAACTACTATGAGCACCCTGCCTTCGCACGCGAGATATAGGGGATCGAAACCGAGAAGCTCGCAGCCCGTTTTGACGCCTTCGCTTACCGGTAACTTATTTTCGTCTATCGCTATCCCGAACCTCCTTCTGACAACCACCTCATTGAGCGTGGTCGCTACACCTCCCCTGGTCGGGTCCCTCATAAAATTAACCTTATCCGAAGCCTTCAACACCCGGGTTATTAAACCGTTCAGCGGCGCGGAATCGCTCTTAACTTCAGATGAAAAAGATATCCCTTCCCTCTTGGATAGCACGCTTATGGCATGATCTCCTATAGTGCCGCTTAAGATGATACTGTCGCCTGGCCTTATCTTCCCAACCGAAAGCCCCGGGTAATATACTTCACCTATACCGCTGGTATTGATAAATATCTTGTCGCATGAGCCCCGCTCGACCACCTTGGTGTCACCGGTAACTATTCTTACCCGTGCCCTCTTCGCGGCGGAAGAGATGGACTTGACTATTCTTTCCAGGAGAGGCCTATCGAGACCCTCCTCGATTATCAGCCCCAGCGATATGAATGATGGCCTCGCTCCACATACCGCCAGATCGTTCACGGTGCCGTAGACCGCAAGACTTCCTATATCACCTCCAGGAAAAACAATCGGATTAACGACATAGGAGTCGGTGGTAAAGGCCAATTTTTTACCGCCGACTTTAACGATGGCTGAGTCTTTTTTCTCTTTTAGGATATCGTTCGCGAATCCCTTTATAAATAGAGAGTCTACAAGATCGTGCATCAATTTTCCGCCGCTTCCATGAGATAATAATATTTTATCCATTTTACGAACCACGATTCACGAACGACGAACGACGGTATTTAAAATACGCCGCGCAAGTCCCCTCGCTCGATACCATGCACGCACCTATCGGATTTTCCGGCGTGCAGGTCCTGGCGAACGAGGGACAGTCGTAAGGCGTCTTTAATCCTTTCAAAATATATCCGCAAAAACATCTTATATTATCTTTCGGCTCATCGATCTCGGGCTTAAATTTCGCTTCGGCATCAAACTCTCTGTAAGATCTCTTTATCTTGAGTCCGCTATTCCTTACTAGGCCTATTCCGCGCCACTCGGACGAACATTTTTCAAACACTCTATTCATGCTCTTCCTGGCTAACGGGTTGCCGGTCTTCCTTATGATCCTATTATACTGTATCTCGACCTTCGGCCGAGCCTGTTTGACAATCATAAGTATCGACTGTAGAATATCGAGCGGCTCAAAACCGGATACAACAGAGCCTTTCTTATACTTGCTACTTAAAAATCTGTACGGCAAGGTCCCTGTTATGGCGCTGACATGCCCAGGCAGCAAAAAAAAGTCTACTTTTATCAATTTATCGCGGACAAGCGCCTCCATCACTTCCGGCATCGTCTTGTGCCCGCATAGGACGGAGTAATTTTTTAATCTTCTCTTTTTGGCTATTATCATCGACTGCGCCACCGTCGGGGCCGTCGTCTCAAAACCGATTCCTAAAAATGCTATCTTCTTATTCTTGTGTTTCCCGGCCATATCAAGCGCGTCAAGGCTTGAATATACTATTCTTATCTCACAGCCTTTCGCTTTCTCCTTCTCGAGGCTTGAGCTCGTGCCCGGAACCTTCAGCATGTCGCCGAACGTCGCAACGATCACATCTTTCATATTCGCGATGGCTATCGCTTTATCTATAAATTCATTGGGCGTCACGCAGACCGGGCATCCCGGGCCTGAGATGAGCCTTATATTCCCGGGCAGTATATCGCGCAGCCCAAATCGGAATATGCTCATCGTGTGAGTTCCACAGACTTCCATGATATTGTAAGTGCGGTCGGGATCCACGGCACGGCGTATATCTTCGGCCACCTTATCTATCAGCTTCCTATCCCTGAACTCATCTACATATTTCATATACTACATCTCTCATTATGGGGACGTTTCACTTTATCCTAACTTATTGAATATAAACAAGTTGCAACTGCTTCCGATCCAAGCATATATCAGCTCAATGCTTGGATTGCATGCCATCGCAACATGTTGTGGCTCAAGTGGTTGCAGCAAAGTGAAACGTCCCCTCATATGCTGCGCAGGATTTTTAGCGTCTTCCTGGCCTCGTTCTCCTTAATCTTCTCTATGGCAAATCCGGCGTGCAGAAGCACGTACTCACCGATCTTGGGATCTTTTATAAGCGAGAAGTTCGCCTTGCGTTTAAGTCCGGATGACTCGACGAACCCTTCGTCGCCGGTGATCTCAGCTATCTTCATCGGTATCGCTAAGCACATGGAGCTCTCCTAAACTTTTTCAGCGCGACATCCGCCGAAGCACCTGATCTATTTCTTATTGATTGCGAAGGCGGATAACCTCGCATGCGCGATCGCTATCTGCCCTATCGGTATCCCCGAATCATCAGTCTCTATGCTTGAATGCGTATAAACCCTGAAGCCATTCTTACCGAGCAGAGTTAACGCCTTATCTCTCAAGTATCTATTCTGGAAGACTCCGCCTGACAATACAACTTTTTTTATCTTCGCCCTCCTGGCCGCGCTTAATATCATTGCCGCTATAGAATTGTGGAATTTCGCTGAAATTATCGGGGCCGGTCTCTTCTTTTCGATATCGCGAACCATCCCTTTTATGATCTTCCCGGGATCTGTAGAATCATAGGTATTATCAACGCCTCTTTTGGCCGTTCTCTCAAACTTTATCGGTAACTCCGCTTCAAAACCGGCGGTATGCTTATTCAGTACAAGGCACGCCGCGGCGTCAAAGAATCTGCCCATGCTCGATGTCAGCGGCGAATTTATTTTTTTTCCGATCATCTCTCTTAATATCGACCATCTTTTTTTGTCTACGCTCTTCACGAAATCTGTCTTAAGCTTCAGGAAGTCAGGCCCAAAAACCGAATATAGGTAGCTCGCGGCCATACGCCACGGCTCCTTTATACAAGCCTCGCCCCCTGGCATCGGAATATAACCGAGATGCGCGACTCGCTTCAGACTTCCGATCTTTCCGGCAAGGAACTCTCCACCCCATATATTGCCGTCGGTACCGTAGCCGGTTCCGTCGAATGCCACACCCAGCACGTCGCCGTTTATCGCGTTATCCACAATGGCGCTGGCGATATGCGATTCATGATGTTGCACACTGTATAGCGTATAGCGTTTAGCGGATAGCGTATAGTCTTCTGCGAATTGGGTAGAGAAGTAGCCCGGGTGTAGATCGCACGCTACTATCTCCGGCTTAATCTTAAGCCTCTTTTTGGCCGCGCTTACCGCCTTCTCATACCTCGTGAGATTATCGAGATCCGAAAGGTCGCCAAAACCGTCAAATAGATAAGAGGCATCACCTTTCGCAAGCGCAAAAGCCCCCTTCATATCCGCGCCACAAGCCAGAATAGGCCTCTTGACCCTAAACGGTAGTTTGATTATCTTCATGGATAAGCTATTATATCAAACCGGGGACTTATTTAGAACAGGAATACTGCGGAGGCGACGACGGTGGCGAAGTTGCCTTCCGGCCCGATTATTGCGGTCTGTGTGATGTTCGAGGTGCGGACTATCTTGTCCTTGAGCTGGTATATCTCTTTATTCTCATCCCACGACTTAT
>CAYSSS010000058.1:0-9751 GCA_964433975.1 uncultured Planctomycetia bacterium | reverse complement strand
AGGGACTGCGGGTTTTTGAATAAGCACAACTTCACTCACGAATTCGTCAGAGTGGTTTACAGGGCTATATCGGAATCCGGGGTGGACTATATGGAGATAGGGTATAAGAACTCCAGGAGGCTATTCTCCCCCAAGGACTACGGAAAGTGGAAATTCTGCGACGAGGATGACGTCAAGAGGGCCATCGAAGGCATACCGCCGAAAACGAAGCTCTCTGTCATGGTGGATGTGGACCGCGTAGACTTTGATGATGTGCCCGAGAAGAAGGATTCGATAGTCTCTATGGTGCGCGTCGCCAGTTACGTGAAGGATATAGATAAGGCGATATTCCTGGTGAATCACTTTGCCGATAAGGGGTACGAGACGACGGTTAATATAATGGCGATATCGAGGGCGTTGGACAATGAATTGACGGAGGCTCTGCATCAGCTCGAAGAGGAGTGTAAGGCGCCCGTGATATATGTCGTAGACAGTAACGGCGCGCTCTACCAGGAGTCCATCGAGTTTCTGGTGAAAAAATTCAAGAGTATATTGAAGTCGAAAGAGATAGGCATGCACGCGCATAATAACCAGCAGCTCGCATTCTCCAATACCATAGAGGCGATAATCCATGACGCCAATTATGTGGATGGAAGCATATATGGACTGGGGCGCGCAGCCGGGAACTGCCCTACCGAACTCTTGCTCGGCTTCCTGAAGAATCCAAAATACGATATCAGGCCGATACTCGACGTCATATCGAAGGAGTTCATACCTTTGAGGGATAAACTGGAATGGGGCTACGTGATACCTTATGCTATCACCGGCATCCTTGACGAGCATCCCAAGACAGCCATGGCATTAAGGGAGAGCAATAAGAAAGAAGATTACCGCGAATTCTATGAAGGCTTTCTCGCGGACGACACGGACTAGATATGGATATAGATAAATTTAAGCGTTCACCCATACTTGGTATAGTGAGAGGCATCGATATTGAAGCCATCGAGCCGCTCGTCGAGGCATCGATCTGTGCAGGTTTAAAAACTATCGAGATAACGATGAATACAAGGGGTGCCGCAACGCTCATCGAGAAAGCTGTGGAAACGGCCGGCAAGCGGCTCACCGTGGGAGCGGGAACCGTGCTCAGCGTGAAATCTCTGGAGATAGCCATAAACGCCGGGGCAACGTTCATAGTTACGCCGGTGCTGGTGGAAGACGTGATGAAGTATTGCGTCAAGAACAAGATACCGGTATTTCCCGGAGCTCTTACTCCGCAGGAGATATACAACGCCTGGAATGCCGGCGCGACAATGGTGAAGGTATTTCCTTCCGGGTTCTTCGGGCCGAAGTATTTCAAGGAGATAAAAGGGCCTTTTAACGACATAAAATTGCTGGCGTGCGGGGGAGTCACGCCGGAGAATATGAGAGATTTCTTTTCGTCCGGTGCTGACGCCATAGCCTTCGGCGAAGCGGTATTTAAAAGAGAGTGGCTTGCCGGTAAGGATTTCAAAAGCATAGAAGAGGCTGTTAAGAAGTATGTAGCCGGTTTTAAGGAATGCCAAGCCAGCCGCTCTCGGTAATCGACGCAGATCCGGATCGCGCTTGATCAGAAAGAAGCGAGGTAATAGAAGAAGTGAAAAAAGCGGAAGAACTGAAAAAGACTCTAAAAAATCTCAAGCGCGTGGTTGTAGCTTACTCCGGCGGTCTAGATAGTACGTTTTTACTTAAAGCGGCTATCGATACGCTTGGCAGGGATAACGTTATCGCCGTAACCGCGCGATCAGAGACATATCCGCTCTCCGAATACAGGGAGGCCAGGAATATGGCCAGGATCTTCGGCGCAAAGCACCTAACGATAAATACGCGAGAGCTCAAGATAAAGAATTTCAAGTCCAATCCCGTGAACAGATGTTACTATTGTAAAAAAGAGCTATTCAAAAGATTGAACGCCGTAAAGAAGAGATATGGCATGGAGCATGTCGTCGACGGGACCAATTTGGACGACCTTAAAGATATCCGCCATGGAAGCAAGGCGGCCCAGGAGGAGGGGGTGAAGCGCCCCCTGCTGGAATCCAGGATCACTAAAGACGATATCCGAAAATTATCGAAAAAGTTGCGCCTTTCTACATGGAGCAAGCCTTCATTCGCATGCCTTGCTTCGAGGTTTCCTTTTAATGAGAGGATTACGGTAGAAGGGCTTAAAAGAATAGAAGAGGCCGAAGGCCGCATGCGTAGAATGGGATTTAGGCAGGTGAGGGTGAGACTGCACGGGAAGACGGCAAGAATAGAAGTTCCGGGAAGCTCCTTGAGCCTAGGATTGAAGCTAAAGGACAAAATCGTAAAAGATTTAAAAGACCTTGGTTTTGTATACGTTACGCTGGATCTCGAGGGCTACCGCACTGGTAGCATGCATGAAGAGATTGGTAGCGGGGATAGGATATTCTCGCCTACCGTGATCGACAGCGAGGAATCCTAATCTGAACTTGGTAGCGGGGATAGGATTTGAACCTATGACACACCGGGTATGAGCCGATTGCTCTGCCAGACTGAGCTACCCCGCCAAATTTGCTAAATTATAGCACAAGAGAGAGAATATTAAAATCAAAATATGCCGATGAACTTAATCGAAAGAGTTTTAAAGACGATCCGCAGCTACGAGATGCTGAAACCCAAAGATACTGTTCTTGTTGCCGTTTCGGGAGGGCCGGATTCGGTATTCTTGCTGCAGGCTCTAGCCCACCTTAAGACCAAATTAAATTTAGATAAGCTGGTCGTTTGCAATCTCGATCACGGAATACGCGGCAAGGAATCGAGCGAAGATTCGTTATTCGTAAAGAAGATAACGGAATACTACGGCTTGGGGTTTATTCACAAAAAGATAGACCTATCCAAAAAGAGATCGAAGGATCTATCGACCGAGGAGATCGCCCGGGAAGAGAGATATAGATTTTTCAAAGACGCGGCCAGGGCGGTTAAGGCAGGCGTCGTAGCTACGGGCCACACTCTTGATGACCAGGCTGAAACCGTATTGATGCGCATCATCAAAGGCGCGTCCCTGAAAGGGGTCGTAGGCATCTCTCCGGTGCGGGAAGAGGGAGATCTAAAGATAATCCGTCCTTTGATTGAGCTGGAGAAGAGCGAGATAGAACGGCATCTTGACGAAAGAGGTATTGAATACAGGGTAGACAGTACCAATGCCGAAGGGATATATTTCAGAAATGTGACGAGAAAAGATATTATACCTTTTCTTGAGAAATATAATCCCAGGGTCAAGAGGGCTCTCTGCAGTCTGGCGGAGCACCTGAGAGAGGATTTCGAATTCATAAAAGAGGCGAAATTGGATTTGGTCAGTTTCGCGCACTCTGCAGGAGGGTCTTTAGAGATAAAGCTTAAGGATATTGCCATTCAGCCGAAAGCGCTTCAAAAAGAGATGATGAGGGACGCCCTGGAAAAAAGCGGCGGAGAAGTAAAGCGCCTGAACTTCAGGCACTGGAAGGAGTTAGAGCAGTTCATTAAGCACAAGAGAAGAGGAAACTCGCTGGATCTGCCCGGAGATATCCGTGTTACGAGGACCGCTTCGTCTCTGGTATTCCGCCGCAGGTAATATGACCTTGATATAACAAGTGTAATTTGCTACAATAGCGCAACAAAAAGAAACGGAGTTTCGCAAAATGGAAAATAAAGACAGGAAAGTTAAGAGGCCGCCGAGAAGCGGCTCAAATCTTATAATATGGTTTTTGATAGCGCTTGGTGTGGCCACCTTACTGAACCCTTGGGTTAAAGGGAGCGAGAAGCCCACTCAGGAGATCGCCTATGCCAATTTCTTCGGGATGTTGAAGGATAATCCCTCAACTCACGCGATAAGATCCTGCTATAAGACAGACAGCATATTGCGCGGTGAGCTCTCGAGCGGCGATAAGTTCCTGGTAAATACACCCGAGAATGACCAGGACCTCGTTCGGTTATTGCGGGAGAACGTTAAAGACTTTGACATAAAGCCCCTCAGGAACTTCTGGTCTAGTATACTCTACTACCTGGGGCCGACGGTACTCTTGATATTCTTTTTATATATGTTCGCTTACCGGTCCCCCGGCGGCGGAGCGGGAGGAGCGGGAAAACTATGGTCCTTTGGAAAATCGCGCGCGGTACTTGCCTCAGGCGAGAGTCTCAAGATAACATTTGAAAATGTAGCCGGAGTGGATGAAGCAAAGGAAGAGCTCAAAGAGATAATTGAATTTTTGAAAGACCCGAAGAAGTTCCAGAGGCTGGGCGGGAAGATCCCAAAGGGCGTATTAGTAATGGGCCCTCCGGGCACAGGGAAGACACTGCTCGCAAAGGCGGTAGCGGGTGAGGCCAACGTGCCCTTCTTCTCAATATCCGGATCGGACTTTGTAGAGATGTTCGTCGGCGTGGGAGCGTCGAGAGTGCGCGATCTCTTTGACCAGGCCAAGCGCTCGGCAAAACAGTCGGGCCGGGGCGCGATCATTTTTATGGACGAAATAGACGCGGTCGGCAGACAGCGTTTTGCCGGCATCGGCGGCGGTCATGATGAAAGGGAGCAGACTTTAAACGCGCTCCTCGTTGAGATGGACGGTTTTAATACCCAGGAAGGCGTAATATTGATAGCCGCGACGAACAGGCCGGACGTTCTTGATCCGGCCTTGCTAAGGCCGGGCAGATTTGACAGGCAGGTAGTTATAGACAGGCCCGACATAGTGGGCCGGGAAGCGATACTTAAAGTTCATGCGAAAAATGTAAAAGCGGATCCCGATGTAGATCTTAATTCTTTAGCCAAGCAGACCCCCGGGTTCTCAGGCGCTGATCTTGCGAATCTCATAAATGAAGGCGCTTTATTGGCGGCCAGGCGTAATAAAGAGACGGTTACAATGGAGGAGATGCAGGAATCGATAGAGAGGGTCATGGCGGGCCCCGAGCGTAAATCGCGCGTCATTTCTAAGCGGGAGAAGGAAGTGATATCGTATCATGAGTCGGGACACGCTTTACTGGCGCTATTAATACCCGGAGCTGCGCCGCTGCACAAAGTGACGATACTGCCGCGGGGAATGGCTCTCGGTTATACGATGCTCCTTCCGACGGAAGACAGATATATCAAGATGAGAAACGAGCTCATGGGCGAGATAGCCGGGCTCTTGGGCGGTCGCGCGAGCGAAGAGGTGGTATTTAACGAATTTTCAACAGGAGCCCGTAACGATCTGGAAGTCGCAACGGACATAGCGCGCAAGATGGTTATGCGGTGGGGAATGAGCGAAAAACTGGGGAGCCGCACCTTCGGCCACAGGGAAGAGCAGGTATTCCTGGGACGGGATTTAATCGAGGAGAAGAATTACAGCGACCAGACGGCGCTTGCGATAGACCAGGAAGTCGCCCGGATAATCGATGTTTGTTACGCGCGCGCCAAATCCGAACTTGGTAAGAATAAGGATAAACTTATGATCCTGGCCGCTAAGTTACTGGATAAAGAAGTGATGGAAGTCGAGGAAGTGAAGGCCTTGCTTGGATTCGCGAAAGATGAGCCGACGGCTTCCGTATAGCGACAGGTCATATATAATGGGCGTGCTTAACGTGACGCCCGATTCCTTCTACGATAAAGGAAGGTTCTTTGATCAGAAAAAGGCCGTGAAGCATGCGCTCTATATGGAGCGCGACGGAGCTGACATCATAGACGTAGGCGGCGAATCTACTCGCCCGGGAGCTATCTTCGTAAGCGCGGATGAAGAGCTAAGGCGCGTGGTGCCCGTTATCCGCGCCCTATCTAAGAAAACCAAGGCCGCCATATCTATCGATACGCGTAAGGCGGAAGTGGCGGATGCCGCGCTGAGATCCGGCGCATCCATCGTTAATGACGTATCGGCGCTTAGTGGAGACCCCGAACTGGCAGGAGTGGTAGCCGCTCATCGTGCCGGGATAATACTGATGCATATGAAGGGAAGTCCGCTTGATATGCAGGACGACCCCAGGTATATCGATGCGGTGAAGGAGGTCGCCCGAAGCCTTAAAAGATCGGTTGCTCTGGCAAAAAGAGCAGGAATCAGAGACGACAAGATAATCTTAGACCCCGGGATAGGGTTCGGAAAGACCCTCGAGCATAATCTGGAAATTTTGCGCTCTCTTAGGCATTTTAAAAGAATAGGATATCCATTGTGCGTAGGTGCTTCAAGAAAATCTTTCATAGGCAAGATACTTGGTTCTAAGGATCCCGAAGACCGTCTCGCGGGATCTCTTGCCGCGGCGGCCGTAGCCGTCATGAACGGCGCGAATATTATCAGGACACACGATGTAGGATCTACGCGCCAGGTCCTTAGGATGGTCGATATTATAACCGGTACAGGCAAAATATAACAATGGTCTTGCTCTCATATCTTAAGATCACGGTAGAGATAATCATCCTGTGGTATGTCATATACATGATACTCGCATTCATAAAAGGGACGCGCACAGAACAGCTTCTTAAAGGCATCGTCATAATAGGCGCGATATTCGTGATCGCCCAACAGCTTAAGCTCGACGCCATACTGTGGGTAATGGTCAGGCTATTTCCCTTATCGGTATTGGCCCTGGTCATAATATTCCAACCGGAGCTGAGGCGCGGGCTGGCGCGGCTGGGGCAGTTCGGGGTATACCAGGAAGACGGCGGGATTATAGAGGAGATATCGCGCTCGGCCGGATATCTCTCCGAAAAGAGAGCCGGGGCTCTGGTAGCAATAGAGCGTGAGGTAGGCTTGAAAAATTATATTGAAAGCGGCGTCTCTATTGACGGCAAAGTATCGAAGGAGCTCTTGATATCCATATTCAGCACCAAGACGCCCTTACATGACGGAGCGGTTGTAATTCAACAGGGCAGGATAGTGGCCGCGGGCTGTCTTCTACCCCTTACCCAGGAAGTTAACATATCAAAATCTTTAGGCACACGCCACAGGGCCGCCATAGGTCTAAGCGAAGAGACGGACGCTGTTTGCGTAGTGGTGAGCGAAGAGACAGGCTCGATGTCGATATCTATGGGCGGCAAGCTGATGCATAATCTGCCGGAAGAGAATTTAGTGAAATTACTGAAAGAGATATTTTACAGCCCGCACAAGTCGAGAAGGAAAAGGCTCTTTAAGATACTATCTAAGCTTTCTCCCTCTATAAGCGAAAAAGGAAGATGAATTAATGCTGCAGCCGATAAGAGGTCTATTTACAAAGCATCTATTGCTGAAGGTTCTCTCGCTTATCCTGGCGCTTCTGGTATGGTTCTACATAGTCAATGAATTGAATAAGGGTCCGAATACAGAGATGGAGCTCCTGAAGAAGATACGTCCGGGCGAGGGGATGGTGGCCAAGAAGCTCACGATAAGGCCGGTATTCGTAGGCAGGCCGTCGAAGGGTAATATTGTGAAACGAGACGAGGCGGTGATAGTGCCCGATTATTGTATGGTGATGGGAGCGAAGAGCGTTCTGGGCAAGATCAAGTTCGCTTATACGATGCCGATAGATATTAAGATGGCATCCAAGACATTCACTACCCAGGTTGCGCTGAACTCCATAGCACCCGGCGTATACATGGAGGAGACGCTCGTCCAGGTCACGGTGCCGATAGAGAAAGATATGTCGGGGAAATATTGAGTATGACGAAACTCGGCGTTAATATAGATCATGTCGCTACGGTCAGAGAGGCGAGAGGTGTAGCCAACCCGGATCCCGTAGAGGCCGCCACGCATTGTATTGACGCGGGCTGCGACTCGATAGTCTGCCACCTGCGCGAAGACAGGCGCCATATAAGAGATGATGATCTATGGCGGCTTCGCGAAGTCGTAGGCACACGGCTGAATCTCGAGATGTCTATAGCGAAAGATATTGTCGAGATCGCGTGCAAGGTCAGGCCCGAACAGGCGACTTTGGTCCCGGAAAAGAGGAGAGAACTTACGACCGAAGGCGGGCTGGATGTTGTGAAATACTTTGGCAGGATCTCCGGGATCGTCGATAAGTTTAACGAAAAGAAGATAGCGACAAGCCTATTCATAAACCCGTCCAGGGTCCAGATCGACGCTTCAAAGAGGTCGGGGGCATCTATTATAGAATTGCACACGGGAGAATATGCGAATGCCGAGACAGATCATGCGAGGTTGAAGGAGCTCGATAAGATAAAGAAGGGGACCATGTATGCCTTATCAATGGGATTAGAGGTCAACGCGGGGCACGGATTAAATTATGCCAATGTTAAAGATATCGCCCGCATCGAAGGCATAAACGAGTTGAATATAGGACATTCCATAATTGCACGCGCGGTTATGGTGGGAATTCGCCAGGCCGTTGAAGAGATGATCGGGTTAATAAGATGATCATAGGAACCGGTATAGATATAGTGGAAGTCTTCAGGATGAGGGACGCCATAAGTAAATGGGGCGACAATTTTCTAACCAAAGTTTTCACGGTCAAAGAGATCAAGTATTCGAGCTCCAAAAGATTTGCGCCGCAGCACTTTGCGGCAAGGTTCGCCGCGAAAGAAGCTGTCGTAAAAGCGTTTGGCGTGGCGAGAAGATATCCGCTCAACTGGACAGATATCGAGATATTCAATGACAGCGAAGGCAAGCCGGTGATGTCGTTCAGCAATGACGCTCTTAAATTGAAGAAGAGGAAGAATGTTAGCGAAGTAGTAGTTAGCATGTCTCATTCTAAGAATTACGCCGTTGCGAATGTGATCCTCTTAAGGAAGCGCGCCAAATGATAACTATAGATGAGGTCCTGAAGAATTTTCCAAAGAGGCCGCCAAATGCCAATAAGAAAGATTTTGGGCATGTTCTGGTAATGGCTGGATCGAACGGTTACACGGGCGCGGCATACCTTACCAGCCAGGCGGCCGTCCTTTCGGGAAGCGGGCTCGTCACGCTGGCGGTGGGAAAGAGCATCTACCCGATCATGGCCCAAAAGCTGACCGAAGTAATGGTAAAGCCGTTCTTCGAGACCAAGGATTACAGCTTAAGCCTCATGGCGGAAAAGGAGCTTTTGGTATTTGCGGAAAGATGCACATCCCTGGCTATAGGGCCCGGGATCTCCCGAAATAAAGAGACCCAAGGATTGGTAAGAAGCTTATTGGGCAAGATAGAGAAGCCGGTCGTTCTTGACGCTGATGGAATAAACGCGTTCGCGGGGCACCTGGACTCTTTAAAGAAGTCTTTATCCGGGCTTATACTCACACCGCATATGGGCGAGATGGCGAGGTTGTTAGAGAAAGATATCGGTGAAGTCGAGAATAGTAGAAAAGATATTGCATTGGAATTCGCTCATCGGTATAATATCGTCCTGGTGTTGAAAGGGCGTGAAACGATAGTAGCCAGGCCGGACGGAGATTTTTATATGAATGAGACCGGTAACGTGGGAATGGCAACGGGCGGCACGGGCGATTGTTTAACAGGCATGATCGCGAGTTTCACTGGACAGGGCATGGACCCTTTCAATGCTGCAGCGGCAGGTGTATATTTACACGGCAAGGCCGGCGATCTGGCTGCAAAGGAGAAGGGCACCTTAAGCCTGATAGCAACAGATCTTTTAAATAAATTACCGGAAGTTTTAAAGACGCTAGCATAGCTCAGCTGGTAGAGCAATGGTTTTGTAAACCATAGGTCGAGGGTTCGATTCCTTCTGCTAGCTCCAAAATTTGCTTTAGTGGTGAGGTACCATAGCGGCCAAATGGACCAGACTGTAAATCTGGCGGCGCAAGCCTTCGAAGGTTCGAATCCTTCCCTCACCACCAACTTTACTCAAGTATTTTTAA
>CAYSSS010000057.1:0-9948 GCA_964433975.1 uncultured Planctomycetia bacterium | reverse complement strand
GGCCAAACTCTTTCCCATTGCCCAATAGCCTCAAGAACTCTCCAGCATGAGCCCCACCAGTTACAACTAGTATATCTGTGATACCTACGTCAACAAGGGTTTGAATAGGATAATAGACCATCGGTTTATTGTAAACTGGCAATAAATGTTTATTGCTCACCCGCGTCAAGGGGTACAGTCTTTTTCCTAAGCCACCGGCCAGAACGATACCTTTCATTTGGCAATGATCCTCCTGATTTCATTATATTTACCAAATTTTCGATCCATTCTATTGGAATGGTTGGAATATTTGTAGATCCAATCTAATATTTTTATAATCTGTATATTGCCTCTGTATCTTAAAGCGTAGTGATTGGTTCCTAAAATATTTTGCGTTAACTTGGTTTTGTTCAGATAACAATACGACATCAAATAATTCTGAATTTCTTGCAGCAACTGACAAGTTCCCACTATTTGAAAACATGCCGACTTTCTTTTGTGATCAAAAAGAGCGCTGCCATCTCCATCAAATACGCCTCTTATAAAATTACTAATAATTTCCTGATTATTTGTCTCCTTTATGCATTCTAAAAATTTTTCATTTCGCGTTTTATTTTGCTTAATGCCTATTTGCTCTAACTCACCTACAGCTTTTATATCACTAATCTGTAATATACTAAAATCAAACTCTTTGATTATGCTCTTATGTTCTAGGCGGCACGTTCCTCTGTGTATGGGACCTCCATACTTTAAAATTGCTTTTGCTTTTAAAATAACGTCTTCGTCTGAGCGTTTTAATCTTAAACCAAAATAACCGGAGTTATTATTCTTCCTTACATAACCATCGCTTACTAATAATCCTAATATCCATGCGATATCGGGTGTTATATTTTTGAGGAAATTGTTGTTATATCTGTACGTTCTTTTTACGAGATTACAAGTTTTTAGTCTTGTTTTAATACCCAACGATCTTAAACGGTTACTAATAACCCACTGGGAACAATTAAATCTTCTTCCTATCTCATCTTGGCTATGCCTTTTATACAAATACATACTTTTCAGTATGCTTTTATCAATACATAGTCTTTTCACTATTTTTTCCAATCGTACTTAATGTCGTTATCGTATGCGTCTAACCGTTCTTCATCCGGGTTTTTGCGGTTATAAGGCAGAGTCGGAGTGTTGATGACTATAGACTCGCAGTCCGCTATGCCCTTAAATCCGTGATAGACCATCTTAGGGATAGTTACAAGGATAGGGTCTTCCGGGGACAGTATGAATTCGTTAACTTCTTTGTAAGTGAGTGAGGTTCTTCGCGCGTCATACAACGCCAGCCTGATCTTGCCGTGCACACAGGCAAAATTATCATCCTGTTTTTTGTGAAAGTGCCATGCCTTTACTACTCCCGGATAGGCGGTGGTCATATAGACCTGGCCGAACTTCTTGAAGACCTTATCATCCGAGCGCAATATCTCCATGAGACGGCCGCGGTCGTCGGAGATAATCTTCAGCTTTTTTACGTTTACGCCTTTGATCATAAGTTTATCTAGCCTCTATTTAATCTGATTAGGTTCGACTAATCAGATTAAATCGACGTTAGCCTCTAGTTAATCTGATTAGGCTCGACTAATCAGATTAAATATATTTACCCTCTGCCGATGCCGATATACTTAAACCCAAGTTTCTTCATCTCTTTAGGATCGTAGATGTTTCTGCCGTCGATAATTATAGGCTGTCTCATCAGTTTCTTTATCTTTTTAAAATCGAGCTCTTTGAATTCGTTCCATTCGGTTACGACCAATAGACAATCGCTATCCTTCGCGACCTGGTGAGCGTCCTTACAGAACGTCACGCCTTTGCCCAGCAATTCTTTGGCCTTGACCATGGCTACGGGATCAAACGCCTTCACGCGAACGCCTTCTTTAAGGAGCATCTCGATGATCTCTATGGATGGCGCTTCCCTTAAATCATCCGTTCCCGGTTTAAAAGAGAGCCCTAAAACACCTACTGTCTTCTTTGGGAGGTTCCAGAGGAGCTCCTCGATCTTTTTTATAACGGATCTCTTTTGATACTTATTGACCCTCTGCACTTCCTTCAGTATGCCGAAATCATAACCCGTCTTTTCCGCGATATGGACGAAGGCGGCCAGATCCTTAGGAAAACATGAACCGCCGAAACCTATACCGGCGCTCAAGAAGTCCTTGGATATCCTCTTATCAAGCCCCATCCCCCTGGCGACATCCACTACATCGGCGCCAACTTTGTCGCAAATATTTGCAACCGAATTTATGAATGATATCTTTGTCGCGAGAAATGAATTTGAAGCGTGCTTTATTATCTCGGCGGACTTGATATCGGTAACCACCATAGGAGCCTTTAATGGTTTATATAACTCGGTAAGGATATCGGCCGCGCGCTTACTCTTCACGCCTACGACGACCCTGTCCGGGTTCATAAAATCTTCAATAGCGGAACCCTCTTTCAAAAATTCAGGGTTCGATGCAACGTCGAATTTGATCTTACGTTTATTGAATACATTTATCGTGTGCTCGACCCATTCACCGGTATTAACCGGGACCGTCGATTTTTCAACTATAAGCCGATAGGAAGGCATAGAGAGAGCGATCTCTTTTGCAACGTGCTCGACATAGGTCATATCGGCATCCCCATTATCTTTGGGCGGAGTGGGCACACAGACGAAGATAACCTCGGACTTCTTTACCCCCTCCTTCAGATGCTCGGTAAAGGATAGTCTGCCCTCTTTGACATTGCGCTTTACGAGCTCCTCCAGTCCGGGCTCATAAATGGGAATCACCCCTTTCTTTAGTGCGGCAACCTTACTTTTGTTGTTATCAACACATATAACATCATTGCCGAGGTCCGCAAAGCAGGAACCGGTGACTAGGCCTACATATCCTGAGCCAATTACGCATATATTCATGTTAATATCCTTGTGCTAAAGCCTAATCAGATTAGGCTAGTAGCATTTTTCGCAGTCTAATCTGATTAGAAGGGCAATGGTAAAGCCTAATCAGATTAGGCTAGTAGCATTTTTCGCAGTCTAATCTGATTAGAAGGGCAATGGTAAAGCCTAATCAGATTTGGCTAGTAGCATTTTTCGCAGTCTAATCTGATTAGAAAGGTAGTATTATAGCATTAGCTGAGCGGGAGGTCTATATAAAAATATGGCTACCGCGAGACGCCGACAGACTGGTCCTCGTGAAAGCCCGGGTCTCCGGGCCGTCCTGCTTTGGTCCTGGAGTATGATCGCCTCAAGCCCAAAGGCTGCTCCGGGAACGCCTTCAGGCGCAGAGCGACCCAGAATATCTGATCAGATATTGTACCATCATTCTGGTACGGTCTTATATCGAATGTAAATTCCAGGATCCAGCAGTGAAGGTCCCTGAATAAGGTGTACTCCTGTTCATCAAGGTAGCCTTTATTCAAATTATACCGCCAGTAAATGCGTGCCTTCCAGAATTCATTGATCTTGTAGATAAGGTCAGTTGTAAGATAATTGAGTATATTCCCATTTGTGTCCGGATCCGCGACAATATTCGGATCGAAAGAGTGCTCATACCTGTAGCCGAAAGCAAGCGACCTGTCGGCCTCCTTACCCCCAACAAAATCTACGCTTGCAGATTCAGGCAACGCGTATTTAGTATTGATCTTCATCTTGGCAAGCGAGTAGATCCATGGGTATGGTGTCAGCTCAAGCTGCATATCGACAGATTTGAATTTTTCCCTGTTATAATCGGCATGCTCAAGCGCGAGGGGGTTATCCTGGGTTATTTTAAATTGATAATCGGTGGATAAAATAAAATCTACAAGATCCACGGATACTCCGTCTCTTTTTGTTTGCAGTTTATTTTCAATATAGAATAGTATCCCATTCTGTCCCCTGATAGCGTCTACTTCGTCGAATTGCATAAGAGTATACGGACTGACGGTCGGCTGATGGGTGTAATAATAATTTACCATCGGAGTGATTATGTGCCTCAATTTGTTTATGTTGAGGTCGAGCGCGTTCGTCGTAACATCATATATCTTATAGAACTTTATTGAATTATCCACTCCTGCGCTAAAAACTCCCCTCACGATATTTGTCCGCCCCAAGGCGTTCCTCGAGTAAAAAGTCTGGCGGGTAGCCGCATATGGCGTAGTGTTCAGGGCCTTAAATAATCTCATCGGATAGTTTAACCTGTTATAGGTATCGAGCCTTATAACATCCAGGTCTTTCTGCTGCGGGCCTATGGTTGAGGTGTCGCGAAATGTCCTTTGCAGGTAGACGCCTGCGGTGCGCATATTATAGTAGAGCGGAGAGTTTTCACCGTAATACTTTATATTGTACTGCGGTATATCTATGATGTATTCGGGCAGCCGCTGAACCACGTCGTAATATTTATCGAGCCTCACCCTGGCTAAAAATGTGGTGGTGTAGTCTTCTTTTGTCGTGATAAAGGAGAGATAGTTATCCGGCTGCCCCTGTTCATCCCACTCCTTTTCAAAGTAGTACTTCATGAAATTGTCATCGTGTACTTTGTTAAGTTCTAGCGTGAAGAGATCGTCATCAGTGACCTGCCATTTATGCCTGACCTGGACCCTGTATTTGCCCTCATGAATGCCATCAGGTTCGTAGGTAAGATAAGGATTATCTTCATCGGCGTAATAGAATCTCACAGCGCCTTGCCCTAAGCCCGGCAACTTATAATTATCATCGACTCCGAATGCCAGACCGTTCTTCGTCCTGTAATCGAGTCTCCAGCGCCCTTTGAACATTTCACCATAATCGAATTTAAGCGAGTTCAACGCGTAATAACCCCAATCTGAGTCATGGCCCACCATGGTGGTAATGCCGCTGGAATAATCTTTAAGCGGCTGGATATAATAAGGCAGATACATGATAGGAACGCTGCCGACGAATAATATGATATGCTTGGCTATAACCTTATCGTCCGTGTATATCCTGACCTGCCTGGCCTGCACCCTGTAATGCGGCTTATCCAGGTCGCAGGTCGTTATGTAGCCCCGCTCTATATTCGTCTGATTTTCGCCGACCTTCTCGACATCCTGGCTCTTGCCGTAGAAAGGATAGTAATTAAGATAGGCGTCTATCGCTCTCCCGGTCCTCTTGTCAAAGTTGTAATTCATCTTATCGCCGGTAAAATAATTGTCTTTTTGAGTGATCTTGACATCGCCTTCCGCGATGGCCTCGCGGGTATCAAGATATACCGTGACCTTTTTACAGGTGAGCTTGACGTCTTCGTAGTCGATCGAGATGTTACCCTCGCCAACGACCTTCTTCTCTTCGTGGAAGTACTCTACCTTGTCGCCGTTTACGACTATAGGCGCTTTCGGCTTTATCTCTTCGGCGGGCGCCGCATAGGCCCTCGTGGCGAGCAGAATCAGGCTGCAGACTATAATAATATTGCTTCGTCGCTTCGCTCCTCGCAATGACGACGTTATTTTAATTTTTCGTAACATTCTTTCTTCCCAATTCGTATAATACAAGAGTCGCGGCGCCGATAAGACCGGCGTCATAACCGAGTTTCGCTTTTACGATCCTCACGGTCTTAGCCGGCAGTTTCATCGCCCTATCATTTATGGTCTTCTTTATGGAGTCGAACAGCGTCTTCCCTGCCTCGGCAACTCCTCCGCCGATGACTATCTTCTCCACATTCAATAAATTTACGACCCCGGCAAGCCCGATGCCTATCTTTTCGCCGACATCAGTCCATACTTTTTTAGCGAACCTGTCCCCTTTGCGCTCGGCCTCGCTTATTATCTCGGGCGTGATTTTTGAAAGGTCTCCGCCGACAAGCTTCGCTATGAGGGTCTTCTGGCCCTTCCTGATCTGGCGAACAACGTCTCGTACAATATAGTTGTTACCGGCGTAGGCCTCGACGCACGCCCATGAACCGCATTTACATTTCGGCCCATCCAGACTTATTGGGACATGGCCAAACTCGCCCGCCGCATAACTTGAACCTCTATATAGTTTGCCGTCCAGTATGAGCCCTCCACCGACTCCGGTGCCGAGAGTGATGCAGAGCATATTGACGGCGCCTTTGCCCGCCCCAAAGTAAACCTCGCCCAGCGCCATGACATTCACATCATTATCGACGAATACGGGGAGACCCAACTTCTTCTTAAGTATGCTGCCTAGCGGGACTTCCCGCCAGTCGGGTATGTTGATAAGGTAGTGTACCGTGCCCGTTCGGATGTCGATAGCTCCTGGCGCTCCTATACCGACGCCTATTATATCTCTCTTCTTGAGGCCGGCATCTGAAACGAGGTCTTTGATATGGCCTACTATACCGTCTATGAGAGCCTTCTTATCCTTAAAGCTGGTCGTAGAAAAAGTCCTTTTACCTCTTAAGCGGGCTCTTTTGTCACAGAGAGCCAGTTTTATATTCGTGCCGCCTATGTCTACGCCCACTAAATATCTCATAAAGTTAATATGGTATTATACTATCCATCCCTTGCAGTCACAAACAATATTTTTCCCGGAGTCCTTCGCTTTGTAGAGCGCTCTATCCGCTTTCTCTGTCAGGTTCTGAATTTCCTGCGCATCTTCGGGATAAACGGCCAGCCCTATGCTCGCTGTGATCTTTAATTTTTCATCATAGGCCTTAAATACATTCTCCTCTATCTTTCTACGTATTCTCTCTGCCACAAGCAGTGCCCCGGTCCTGTCCGTTTCGGGCAGTATGATAGAGAACTCCTCACCGCCGTACCGGCCTACCAGATCTATCTCTCTGGTGCTCCCCTTCGCGATATGAGCCGTCTCCTTAAGGACAACATCGCCCACGAGATGACCGTAGGTGTCATTGCATTTTTTAAAATCATCTATATCGATCATGAGAAAAGAGAACTTGAAGCCATGGCGCCTGGACCTCTCCAGTTCCTCATCAAACCTTTCAAAGAAATACCGACGGGTGTATAGGCCCGTCAGGCCGTCCGTTATAGCCAGCGCCTCGACTGTCTCATAAAGAAGCACCTTCTTTATAGCAAGCGCGAACTGCATGGCGACTATCAGAAATCTGTCGAAGTCCGTTTTTGGCAGATCGTTGATCGTCAATATACCGACGAATTTTTTACCGCTCAAGAGAGGTATCGCTGCAAAAGTTGATCCATCGTCTCTTGATATGTAGGTCCTTGTCTTGTCTTTCGAAAAGCCCTTAACCATATCGCAGTAATTGCACTCTTTATCTTCTTTATATTCTTTATCTTTTTTCTCTTCCTGATCCTCCTTAAAAACTTTATATACTTTATCTACTTTTAGAGCATCTCCTTCCTCTTTTAGTATTACCAGAGAGCTCTTACTGAAGATAAAATTCTCCTTAAGAAAATCACTTAAAACTTTGAATATTTCATTGAACGTTAGCTCCCGCGACATTGATCTTGTGATCTCGTAAAGGCTCAATATCACCGTCTCTTTATTCCTTAATTCGGATATGTAATCATCCGAACCTTTCACTTCACTGGTTAATCTCTGCTTTTCGCTCTCGATCTTTGCGATTTGAGAATTGAAACTACGCTTAAGATTTACTATGCCTTCTCTATATTCAATCAAGCCTACCGCTACGCTTCCCGCCAGAAATATGGAAACGGCAAAAAATAGACTGTGCGCAGGCATGATATGGAATAATGCTGCGAGCAATAGAGCGTAGGCTAGCAGATAGGTCGTCACTCGGCGCATGTCTTATTCCTCCCTTCGGACTTGGCCTTATAAAGCCTCTCATCCGCAGCCTTCACAAGCTCTTCTTCGTGAATGCCGTCCTTGGGATAGGTCGATACGCCTATAGAGATCGTAATATTATGCTTCTCCCTGCGTACAATTACAGGACTCTCATCTATCTTCTTCCTTATGGACTCCGCCAGAAGAAAGGCCTTGTTCCGGTCCGTGCCCGCAAGCAGCACCGCTATCTCCTCGCCTCCGTATCTGGCAGACACATCTCCCACATGCAGCATCCCGCTGATCGTAGAGGCGATGGCTTTAAGCACTATATCTCCGGTGGCATGGCCGTATTTATCGTTATACCGTTTGAACTTATCTATATCGATCATCAACAATGATAATTCCGCGCTCTTGCGTTCACAGCGGCGCACCTCTTCCTGAAAGCGCTTCATAAAATGCCGCCTGACGAATAGGCCGGTAAGCGAATCGCGTATCGCAAGCTCCTCGACCCATGAATAGAGGAGTGCGTTCTGTATCGCTACGGCGCCTAAATTACCTATAATGTCGAGCAGCCTCAGGTCATCCTGCGTAAAGGTATTTTTAGGGATATCATCCATCCTCAATACGCCTATGATCTTATCCCCGCTCATTAGAGGAGTAATGATGATCGACTTAAAATTGGCTTTTGTGCCTTCGGCTTCGGAACCCGAGAATCGGAAATCGTTGTCGGCATCATCTACTATCAGCGGGATGCCGTGCTTCACTACCCACTTGTCGAAGATGTCACCCTTCTTACCTTCTATCTTCACTGTACCGTGCGATGCCGAGAGCATAAGCTCCTGTTTATCCGCATCCGCCAGGAAGAGAAGAACGCGGCCGTGTTTCCTGATGGTGCTGGCCGTTCTCTCTATGATGAGCCTCGCTATATCTTCCAGTAGAAGTGTGGTGGTGAATATTTCCGTGACGTCTTTTAGTACGAGGTAACGCAGAAGTTTCTCATCGAGGTACTTGATCTCGGTCTTCTGTTTATTGCGATTATCGGAAAGTAGATTGATGTCCTCTTCCAGCTTTTCTGAAGTCAGCCCAAAAGAGTTCTCCATTCGCTTGGTGATCCTCCAGTGGCTGTATCCTAGGAGGCTTGAAATTACAAAGCTCCATGTGTAGTGAGCCATTTCATAGCAACCGCCCCTTAAGATTCCTGAGAGGCATGCGAAGAAGGAGAGTATCGTGAGCATGATCCCAAAAGTAAATCCGAATCCGATCCATGAGAGCACTATGGCTATGTTGTAACTGAGCACTATCACAGCGACAAGAAAGCAGGAGGAGCTTAAATGAGTATTTATCTTCTGGGGAGTCGTGAATAAGATATACGATACGGCGAGGAATAACGCTATCGAAATGATACCGAGCGTGGAGCGATTCTTATACGATTGTATTGTCGGTGTCCTTGTCAAAAAAATGTACTTTAGCCATGTCGAAGACCAGGTCCATATCCTGGTTGATCGTAGGCCTGTCATGCCCCTCTACCCTTGCTATAATATAATTCTTGCCGATATTAAGATGCAGGTAGACTTCGGCGCCCATTGGCTCTATGATCTCGCAATTCGCTCTTATTGTATTCTCCGACGACGCGTAAGATACGAACAGCTTATCATATATATCCTCGGGCCTTATGCCGAATATGATCTCTTTATTAACGTAAGAAGCGATCTTCGGCGCCATGGCGTCTACCACCTTTACCTGAAAATTACCTTCATTAAAATATAATTTGGTTTCCTTCTTTAATATAGTCCCTTTGATAAAGTTCATCTGCGGACTGCCGATGAACCCGGCGACAAATCTGTTGACCGGTTTATCGTAAAGATTTATAGGATCGGCTATCTGCTGGATCACGCCGTCTTTCATTACTACGATCCTGTCGCCCATGGTCATAGCCTCGGTCTGATCGTGCGTAACATATATCATCGTGGTCTGCAGGCGTACGTGAAGTTTCTTTATCTCTATCCTCATCTGGACGCGCATCTTCGCGTCAAGGTTGGATAAAGGTTCGTCGAATAAGAATACGAGCGGCTTTCTTACGATGGCGCGGCCCACCGCCACTCTCTGCCTCTGGCCTCCGGAAAGCTCCCTCGGACGCCTATGCATAAGCTTCTCTATTCCCAATATATTGGCCGCATCTTTGACGCGCGACTCGATCTCAGCCTTCGGGTATTTTCGAAGCTTCAGCCCGAATGCCATATTCTCGTAGACGGTCATGTGCGGATAGAGGGCGTAATTCTGGAATACCA
>CAYSSS010000056.1:0-10129 GCA_964433975.1 uncultured Planctomycetia bacterium | reverse complement strand
AAATAAAGTTCGAACCAATCTTTTCCAGAAATTCTTTCTGGGATTCTAAATTTCCATCCTACCATAACGAAAGGAGCTTTGCCCTATGAGATACTTTATCTATGCCCGCAAGTCCACCGATGATGAGGATAGGCAGATACTCTCTATCGAGGGTCAGTTAGTGGAGCTTCGAGAATATGCCAAGCGGGAGGATCTCTCTGTCGTTAAGGAATTCGTGGAGGCCAAGACCGCTAAGGCGCCAGGGCGTCCTATCTTCAATGACATGCTTCGACAGATAGAGCGGGGCGTTGCCAATGGTATCCTCGCATGGCATCCCGACCGACTCGCCCGTAACAGCGTCGATGGCGGCAAGATAATCTATCTTATAGACCAGGGCGTCATCACAGACCTGCGTTTTCCAACCTACCGCTTCGACGATAATGCGCAAGGTAAGTTTATGCTATCCATAGCGTTCGGGCAGAGTAAATACTATATCGACGCTCTCTCGGAGAATGTCAAGCGAGGCTTGCGGCTGAAGCTTTCTAAGGGTATATGGCCACAATGGGCGCCGGTAGGATATTTCAATGATCTCAAAGCCCATACCATTGTGAAGGATGAGGGCAAAGCTCCTTTCGTCACCAAACTCTTCGACCTATATGCTACAGGCAGATATTCGTTGAACGAGCTGAAAAATAAGGTAGACGCACTGGGGCTTATAGGCCAGCGAGGCAAGCCACTCAGTATCAGTAGAATCCAGCGCATCCTCACAAATCCCTTTTACTACGGAAACTTTGTCTACAAGGATGAGATGCACGAAGGAACTCACGAACCAATTATTACAAAGAAACTTTTTGACACCTGTCAGGAGGTTATGAGGCGGCGAGGCAGGCCTATGCCCACAGTGAGACATTTTGCTCTTAAAGGGCTCATGGTGTGCGGCGAATGTGGGCGGACGATTACAGCGGAGTTGCAGAAAGGCCATGTCTATTACCGATGCACTAAGAGATTGACGAAATGCTCTCAACGATACGTCCGAGAAGAAGATCTCGCTATCCAGATACAAGCTATCCTTCAAAAAGTTTCTTTGTGTGATGATTGGACTGCTAAGATTTTGCGTGAGTTAGAGACGGATAGACAAGGCGATGTCCAATCATCACGCCCCCAGCAGCAAAATCTACAGAAAGAGATTAGCGATATAGACGCCAAAATAAGCCGGCTTATAGACGTATATCTTGAAGGTGGTTTATCGGCGGATGAGTACAAGCGGAAGAAAGAGGATTTGCTTGCCAAAAAGAAAGAATTACAGGAATCCATGCAGGATTTTGCTGCTGGGGGCAATAATTGGTTCGAACAAGCGAAGAGCTTCGTAACCCTTTTGAATAGAGCGGATTACGAAGCCATGGAGGGAAATTTAGAATCCCAGAAAGAATTTCTGGAAAAGATTGGTTCGAACTTTATTTTAAAAGAGCGCCGGATAAATTTTTCGTCGGAAGGTACCTTCCGCTCATTTCTCTCGAGCGCTCCCTATCCTAACTGGCGGGGACGACGGGGGTGATACCCGTCTCAACGCCATATCCTATTATACTCGTCGGAAAATCACTGTCAATTTAATAAAGAGCAAGAGCGGTGTGGCAGTTATGTGCCAATTTTAACAATTTTATCCAACCGCTTAATCTTCTTGTTATATTCAGGCATAAAGATATGGGCATAGCCCTCGGTAATGTTCAAGTCCGTATGCCTCATGGCCTTTTGAGCCTCTCTTGTGCTAAATCCTATGCTGAAAAGCTGACTGCAATAAGTATGCCTTAATTCGTGAATCGTAGATATGCTTTTAATCTCTGCCTCTTCGACGATCTTCTTAAGCCGCCTTATCAGTTTTCGGGTCCTATAAGAAAAAGGTGCGCCTTTTTCACTAGTAAACACATATTCGTTTTTCCGTGGTAAAGACTTGAGAAGTCCTACAAGATCATCAGGCATAGATATATAATCGGATTTCTTTTTGCCTTTAGGCTTCATTACTCTTAGAATTTTACCTTCAAAGTCCAGGTCAACCCACTTAAGGTTTATAAGCTCTGTGAAGCGAAGTCCTGTTGAAAGAAAAGTGCAATATATCGGATAATAAAACGGATATCGCTTCCTGGCTATCTTTAGGAATCGCTGAATGTCTTCTACTGATAGGGCACCCTTGGGCTTCGCGTCATTAACCTCAACCTTGGGACAGCCTTTAGCCGGGTTCTTTGTCAAAAGACCGTTGTTTATCGCAAAGGTAAACTGCGTATGAAGATTTTTAAGATGATTATTGCAAGTATTAGCTCGGTTCTTTTTTGCTTCTCTTAGGTATGTTATATATTTATTTATGATGGCGGAAGTTATTTCTGATAAAAGAGACGCTCCGATGAGGTTTAAAAACCTCTTAAATTCGTTCACAATGCTTGTGTGCGACTTAACTGTTTCATAGCCATAGCGAGCCTTATAGTGCCTTAAGAATTGTTCAGAGAAGACTTCATAGGGCATATCGCTTTCGGTCTTAAGCCCATTACGAAGGCTGTCAAATTCTAAGAGCCGTCTCTTAAGGATCTGCTCGGCCATTTTCTTGTCCATCGTACTCGTGGACTCTCTGCGTCTTTTGCCGTTAGCGTCGTAATACTTAATCCATAAAAAAGGGCTTCTGCCATCGGTTCTTTTATAAACTTCACCAAGTCCTCGCAACAGTAGCCTCTCCTTGTTTAAATATCTTTTCTATCTTGTCGGGGTTAAATTTAAGCCTTCCTCCTATACGGTAGAAGGGTATAATCCCTTTGTGCGCATAATAGTAAACTGTCGGTTCCGGTATAGCGTATTGCTTTGATATAACTTTCGCGGTTACCAGTATCGTCATCTTTCTCCCTTATTTTGAATTAACTGTTAATTAATATTAATACCCTAAAAATGGCCCTCTTCTTGAGAGAGCTATATAAATTAACTGTTAATTAATATATATCATAACCTCTATCTTTGTCAAGGAAAATATGAATTAACTTGCAATTAATTTATTCTATGTTATATTAAAGCTATGAAAAAATTAGGTATGCTTCTTAGAGAAGCGCGCAAAGAGCGTGGACTAAAAGGCTATGAGCTTGCAAAAAAGGCTGGCATTAATCCTGTCTACATAACCCAGATCGAAAAGCATGATAAGCTCCCCTCTCCTCCTGTAATGAAAAGAATAGCTAACGTATTGGGTAATCAAGCCCTTTTCAACACTTATGTCAGCATTAAATTTCCAGAGCTTTACCAAATGCCAGGATTCGATCTAGATGATCTAGATGAAGAATGCGACAAAATCGAAGAAATGCTTAAAACCGGCGACAAATCTGAGAAAACAAAAAATGAATATTTTAAACGATTACATAATGTAGACACAGGATTAAAAAAGGTACGTAAAAAAATTGACGATATGGAAAAAGCTACTTCAAAACTAAAAGGACTCTGGCCGGTATTTCCAGACTAGCTTTTCTACCACACAATCTTTTTCTACATTATTTTCATGCTCAGGCCGTCCCCAGTCGAGGCTTCGCTCTTGTCTTTCTCTGCCAAGTTCTTTCTTTAGATAATCGATAATGAATCCGTCTACCCTTTTCCAGATGTAGGAGCTAAAGCGAACGGGCTTGAGGCTACCCTCGCTGTCTTTATATCTTAGGTCATAGCTTTCAATCTTATCGTATAAGATAAATATAGCCTGGGAAAGGATGTCTTCGCCAAAGCGCTTTCGATAAGCAGGGAAAACTATCTTGTAGATCCGAAATCTTACAAATCTGACATGTCGTAGAACAAGCTCATTGGTTTTCCCTTTATTGCCTCTTTTTGCCTGGGCAATAAGGCGCCTTTCTTCATCGAGAGAAATCTTATTATATTTGGGTATAGTTTTAAAATAGGTTTCGAACATGAGCGCTATATTATACAAGCCACATATAGGAAACCAAATCTAAAAGATAGCTATACTCTAAACCCAAGAATGTTCCGTTACAAAAAGTCTCTAATGGAATGCCTGCTCAATTATTATTACAGGAGGGTTTCGATCTATCTTGGCCGTGGGTTTTTTCTCTAACCGCTTCGAGTGAGTTATGTTGCGGTAAGCCGCCGCTCTATTTAGTCTACAACCCTGCCGACGGCTACCGCATGCTCTGGACAAGAAAAATTGCCTAAAAGAGTTAAACCGGACAACAGAAGAATAGAGGGTAGAGGATAATGAAAAGAGGCATGCTTTACTTGGCAAGATGAATATATTTTTTAGTCAACTTAACGGTATCTTTTAAATTATTGGTTTTCGCTGCCCTATCATTTTCTAAGGACAAGAAATCATTATTTTTTCTCCAATAAAACATTGCGACTCGATATAATGGTAACCGTCTTACTTGCTCGTGTAAGAGCAACATATAGATTCTTTTCGTCAAAATAATCAGCACTTAAGATTATCGTATGGTCGAATTCCAATCCTTTTATCAATACCGTTCGTCCCACCGTATTTTTTGACATTTTTCGTCCCAATCTTCTTTTATTTTCACGAGTTCTAATCATAGCATTTTTTAATGAGTCGCCTGTGCTAATAGTCTCTCGTAAAATTTTTAGCATATCAAAATATAATTCTTTCCGATAAAGATGTGTTTTATCTACAGTTATAAAGCTCTCTAACAATGACAACAATGCATTCAAATCATTTTTAATTAATAATTGTGTTACTGGCTGACTTACTTTCGCTTGATATAGGCAATTGTTTTTGTCAGGATGAATACATGACGATAAAAGAGGCTTTGAGGTTAATATGCGATAGAAAGGATAAGAGCCATGATAAATAAATATCTTTACGCAAAAAAATTTTTCACTCTATAAGATGGATATGTTTGACAGCCCACTATCTACAGTGTATACTCTACTCAAAAGTTAGATTTGCTTTATAGACACGATAAAGGGGCTATGGGTGACAAAAAAGATCCTGCCGCTAACCAGAGAGAGAGAGAGAGAGAGAGAGAGAGAGAGAGAGAGAGTAATTTAGGTTTTTTCTCGAAAGCTCTTATATCTTTTGGCCTCATCTTTCTTGTATCCTTACCTATATTATCACCAGTCTTCGCTTCAGAAGGCAATGTCAGCACTACCAATAAATACGCTTGGAGCGAAAACGCAGGCTGGAATAACTGGCGGCCCGATGGAGCCGGTGTTACAGTAACATCCTCTGAGCTTTCAGGATATCTCTGGTGCGAAAATATCGGATGGGTGAGCTTGAAAGGGGTCGCCACCGATCTCGGCAAGTCTCCTTACGGCGTTACAAAGGCCGGCTCCGGAAACCTATCCGGCTACGCTTGGAGCGAAAACGCAGGCTGGATAAATTTCGCGCCGACAGGCGCTAGCGGAAGTCCCGCCAATATAAATAATACCACCCATAATTTTTCCGGATATGTCTGGAGCGAAAACGTCGGCTGGATAAATCTTGCCGGATCATATATTGGGCCACCGGCAGGTACCTATAAAGTCAGCCTCAACGCGTTAGATCATTTTACTTTTGCCGCGGCTACCCCTCAGACAAGCGGTACAGCCTTTGCCGCGGCTACCACCTTAACGGCCCAGGATGCCAGCGGCAATACCGTCACCTTATTTGACGCCTCAGCCAACTATGTCACCGTAACCTCAACTCCGGCAGACGGGACAATCACCGGCCTCTCAGGCGTCAACAAGTTAAGTAGTGCCGGAGATTTTGTAAACGGCGTAGCCAATTTAGCGGGCACTATGACATTCACCGGCCCCGTCGGAAGCCATACGTTTACCGCCACAAGCGGGGATAGCAAGGCTGGCACCAGCGGGGCGGTTAATATCACCGCCGGAGCCGCCGCGCAGCTCGGGCTTCAGACCCAGCCCGGCGGAGGCACGGCTGCAACTGTCTGGGCGCAGCAGCCCGTAGCCTTAATTCAGGATGCCTCAGGCAATACCGTAACTACGGATTCCTCGACCAATGTCATCGTGGCCATCGGCACAAATCCCGGCGGCGGCACTTTAACCACCACTTTAACCGTCCAGGCCGCAAGCGGCGTAGCCACATTCTCAGACTTAAAGATCGATAAGGCTGGGACCGGATACACTCTTAACTTTACATCAAGCCCCGCGCTTACAGGAACAACTTCCAACGCTTTCAATATCACTGCCGACAGCGCCACCAAGATCAGTGTGGAGACAGCTGCCGATGGTTCAGGCACAGTCGTGCCTAGTCTAAGTCTCGCTTCAGGCTCAGCCATTACCGTCTATGCCGTTTCGAGGGACGCTTTGAATAATTTCGTGGCCAACGTCGAGGCTGACTCCTGGAGCCTGCCGACCAAGACCGGAGGCGTGGTTGACGGTGACCTGGTACCCGCAGGCGATAAAAAGAGCGCCGTATTTACAGGAGCCGTCTCCGGCACCGCCGTGATCCGCGCAGATCAGGGAGCTCTCATCCCGACTGATTCCGGCACCATCACCGTAACGGCCGGAGGCGCCACAAAGATCCTTGTGGAGACCAAAGCCGATGGAACCGGTGAAATAGTGCCTGCCCAAAATTTAGCAAGCAGCTCAGCCATTACCGTCTATGCCGTTTCGAGGGACGCTTTGAATAATTTCGTGGCCAACGTCGAGGCTGACTCCTGGAGCCTGCCGACCAAGACCGGAGGCGTGGTTGACGGTGACCTGGTACCCGCAGGCGATAAAAAGAGCGCCGTATTTACAGGAGCCGTCTCCGGCACCGCCGTGATCCGCGCAGATCAGGGAGCTCTCATCCCGACTGATTCCGGCACCATCACCGTAACGGCCGGAGGCGCTACGAAGATCTTTGTGGAGACCAAAGCCGATGGAACCGGCGCGGTCGTGCCTCTCCAGTCGATAGCACAGGGCGCGACGGTCACAGGCTACTCTATCGCCCGCGACGCATCGGACAACTTTGTAGAGAATACAGCGGCTGACTCCTGGAGCCTGCCGACCAAGACCGGAGGCGTGGTTGACGGTGACCTGGTACCCGCAGGCGATAAAAAGAGCGCCGTATTTACAGGAGCCGTCTCCGGCACCGCCGTGATCCGCGCAGATCAGGGAGCTCTCATCCCGACTGATTCCGGCACCATCACCGTAACGGCCGGAGGCGCTACGAAGATCTTTGTGGAGACCAAAGCCGATGGAACCGGCGCGGTCGTGCCTCTCCAGTCGATAGCACAGGGCGCGACGGTCACAGGCTACTCTATCGCCCGCGACGCATCGGACAACTTTGTAGAGAATACAGCGGCTGACTCCTGGAGCCTGCCGACCAAGACCGGAGGCGTAGTTAACGGCGACCTGGCAGCCGCAGGCGATAAAAAGAGCGCCGTATTTACCGGCCATGATGCCGGCACTGCCGTGATCCGCGCCGCGAAGGCGCCACTGGCCCCGACCGACTCCGGCTTGCTAACTGTGACTACTGTACCGACGGTAATAAGCACGGCCTATGATCAGGCCAGCCGCAAGCTCACCATAACATTTAATGAAACGATAGATTTCTTGACATTTACGGCCGCCAATCTTGCGAAACTTTCCATACAGGATGAGACGACGACCGTTAACCTGACCGGCGTCGCCATTATCACCACCGCGAGTTCCACAGAAATGAAGGCGACACTGACAGTAGCCGAAGATAACGCGTTATATGCCATAAGAGCTAATGCTCTTCGTCTCGTAGTAGCCGCTTTCTGCGGCATAAAGGATCTGGCCGCGCAGGAGCTTGCTCAGAATACCTATGCCACCTCGGACTATGTAGTTACCTATGCCGTGGCCGCCGCTACTCCGATAACAGGCACGCTCATGGATTCAAAGAGCGGCCTTATAATAATAAATGCCGTGGTACAGCTATATGATTCCGCGGGAAATTTAAGAGGCGAAACAACATCGGATGATAAGGGAATTTTTTCCTTTGATAATCCAGTCTTGAACATCCCTTCGGGCGACTATACCTTGAACATAACAAAATCACCCATGTTCAAGAATACGACTCAAGGAATTTCGGTAACGGCTGGGACCGCGCTGGCAACAGGCGACGTTTTAATCGATCCATTCGGCATCGTTTATGACGCCGTTACGGGCAATGTGATACAGGGCGCCAACGTCACGATCTATACCGCCGCCGGCCTAATATACGGCGGAAGCCCCCAGCCGAATCCTCAATCTTCGCGAGCCAACGGCGGCTATAACTTTGACGTCGCCCCCGGGACATATTATCTTACTGCCGCAAAGGACAGGTATGCCAATTATAGAGGCGCTACTTTTCAGGTCATAAATCAGATCGTGGAGTGGAATATACCGATGGTTCCGGGCGGCAGTGAAGCCGGCGCCTACCTTTCGATCATCCATAGCGTGAACAAGACCACCGCCTCCGTGGGCGATATCCTTACCTATACCATTACCGTCACCAATACTTCAAGCACAGTCGATGTCACGAGCGCTAACATCTCGGCGAGCTTACCGCATGATTTTAGATACGCCAAAGGCACCTCGACCATAGATAAGGCATCAGGGCCTGACCCTTCCAATGCCAAATCGCCGTCCTGGCCGCTCGGCACCGTAACGCGCGCTACCACAAAGACCATTACCTATCGGGTGATAATAGGCCCGGACGCTAAGACGGGCAAGAATAAGGCATACGCCACTGTCGCCGGTACCGCACTGGGCTTTTCCACGCAGGCGGGGCCATCTACGGCTGTCGTAGACATAAGGGACGGGCTTTTCTCCCACAAAGAGCTTGTGATAGGAAAAGTATTTAACGATAAGAACGGTGATGGCATTCAGGATAAGGATGAAGATGGAATACCGGGCGTTGCGTTGATAATGGAAGATGGTAAAACGATCGTTACCGACGAAAGCGGAAAATTTTCCATTCCTGATGTATCCGTCGGAGTCCACATATTAAGGGTCGATCAGAGGATGCTCCCCGGAGGGCCGCTCACGAAAGAGTCTACTTTAAATAAGGGTGAGAAGGCGGCATATGAATCGACACAGATAAGAGAATCGCAGAGCAGCCAGTATACGGCAGGCGGAAGCGATAAATCGCCGGCGGAGATTGCTTCGTCCTTCGACAAAAGCTCAGGACGAAGTCCCGAGCTAAGTCGAGGGGCTTCGTCGGTCACTTCGTTCGCTCCTCGCAATGACACAAGTAACCTTACGAACCCTACAAACGGCCAAGTCTCGGCAGAGCAGCCCCTGTTCTCGCAAAAACCGGCATCGTTAGCGGAAGCTGCCGAAGCAATCCCAACAAATCAAAACTACACGCCCCTCATAGCCCGCCGCACTCTCGGCGATTGGTCGAGGGACTCTCTCTTCGGTAAAGAAAAGCCGGTAAAAGAGGAAGAAGACCCCCGCGCCCCCAAAAAACAGGCCCTCGGTTACCGCCCGGACATTCCCAGGGTTTCAAAATTCTTCCGTGTCCATGAGACACAATCCACGAAGGTAAATATACCTCTTAAGATCCTATCCGAGGAAGAGACGAAGGCTCAAGTATCCGCCGATAGCAAAGAAAATCAGTTCATGCTGGTTGCACTGGCCGACGGACAACTCGGATATATGGTGGCAAGCGGTAACCTTCAGAACCTGAAGGATACGAACCCTAAAGAGGGCCTGACCGATAACTTTAATAACAGCATAACCGCCAACGGGACCCTTAAAGCCTATTTGAAAGGCAAGATACAGGGTAAATACCTTTTGACGGCAAGATACGACTCGACAAGAAATTACCAGGACCATCTGTTTGAATACATTAATCCGGAAAAGTACTATCCCATATATGGCGACAAATCGACTCTCCTAAATGACGCCGACTCTCCAGAAAAAGTGTATGTGAGATTAGACAGGGCGGACTCTTACGCGTTATACGGGAACTATTCCACCGAAGAATTCGCGAAGACCGAGCTGTCAAAATACGCGCGCACGTTAAGCGGCGCGAAGGGCCACATAGAGACGAAAGACTTTTCTCAAGCGCGCGAGATAGCCGCCCAGCCGAACGTCAAACTCGATGTCTTTGGTTCGGAGACGCGCCAGGAGAAGCGCGAAGATACGCTTTCGGGCCGCGGCGTATCGGGCCCGTATTTCCTGAGCCGCAAGCCCGTAATAGAATATACGGAAATCATCCGCATAGAGGTGA
>CAYSSS010000055.1:0-10134 GCA_964433975.1 uncultured Planctomycetia bacterium | reverse complement strand
GGCTCAAGTACAGGACGAGCTACGGACAGAATGTTCTGCAGCACTCCAAAGAGGTCGCGTACCTGATGGGCACCATGGCGAACGAACTGAAACTCGACTTTACGCTGGCCAAGCGCATAGGGTTATTGCACGACCTCGGAAAAGCTGTCAGCCATGAGGTGGAAGGCACCCACGCCAAGATAGGATCGGACCTTGCCCGTAAATTTAATGAACCGGAGAACATATGCCATGCCATAGAGGCCCATCATCAGGATATTGAGCCGAAGACGCTTCTGGCGGTACTGGCGCAGGCGGCGGACGCCATAAGCGCCGCCCGTCCTGGCGCAAGGCGCGAAACCCTTGAGACGTACATCAAGAGGCTCGAGAAGCTGGAGTCGATAGCCGACTCGTTCAAGGGCGTTGAGAAGGCGTACGCCATACAGGCGGGGCGCGAGATCAGGGTCATGGTGCAGCCCGAAAAGATAAACGACGCGCAGGCGGCCGTCTTGGCGCGCGATATAACTAAGAAGATCGAGGAGGGCCTCGAGTACCCGGGCCAGATCAAAGTAACCGTTATCCGCGAAACGAGAGCGATAGAATACGCGAAGTAAAATGAGGTCATGAGTTACGGAGTGCGTAGCACGACGTAACTCATAAGACCGAATTTTATTGCGAGGGCATGAAATGCCCGAGGCAATCCCAAGAGAGATTGCTTCGTCGGCCTAACGGCCTCCTCGCAATGACGAGAACAGAGGGGCTATCCATGAGAATCTTGTTTATCGGCGATATAGTCGGCGAGCCGGGAAGGCAGGCCGTAAGAGAGCTTGTCCCGAAGATAGTGAAGCGTGAGAAGATAGATTTTGTCATAGCCAACGGTGAAAATACAGCCGGGGGCAGCGGTATCACGCCTATGATAGTGGATGAGCTGCTGGGCTATGGCGTGGACGTCATAACGTCGGGCGATCACGTCTGGAAGCGGAAAGAGATCCTGGAAAGGATAGCCGAGGACGCCAGGATTTTGCGGCCGGCCAATTATCCGCGGGAAGCGCCGGGCTTCGGGGCCACCGTGGTGAAATCAAGGTCGGGCGTTGAGGTGGGGGTCATTAACCTGATAGGCCGGGTATTCATGCAGGCCGTCGAATGTCCTTTTAGAACAGTTAAGGCAGAAGTCGACAAGATGAAGAATAAGACCAGGATAATCGTGGTCGACGTGCACGCCGAAGCCACAAGCGAGAAGGTGGCCCTCGGATGGTTCCTCGACGGCACGGTGAGCGCCGTCATAGGCACGCACACTCACATACAGACGGCGGACGAAAAGATACTTCCTCAAGGGACCGCTTTCCTGACCGACTCCGGCATGACCGGGCCGTACGATTCGGTTATCGGCAGAAAGAAGGAGCAGATCCTGAACCGTTTTATTACGCAGATGCCGACAAAATTCGAAATGGCTGAGAATGACGTCCAGCTGCACGGCGCCATCATAGATATCGACGAGAAGACAGGCAGGGCGGAATCGATAAAGAGAATCCAGGAGAAGCTGGGATAAATAAAAGGCAACTCATGCAGGGCGAGCAAAAAGAGAAGCATATATATACGGTATCGGAGCTCACCAAGTATATACGCATGATGGTCGAGGAGTCGTTCCCCTCCATATGGGTGGAAGGCGAGATCTCCAATTTTATTCTTCACTCCTCCGGCCATATGTACTTCACTCTGCGTGACTCCGGCTCGACGCTTAAGTGCGCTTTCTTTAAACACGCTAATCTAAAGTTAAAGTTTAAACCCAAAGACGGGATGAAGATGATAGTCTCAGGCTCCGTCAGCGTCTACGAGGCCAGAGGCGATTATCAGCTTATAGTGACGGGCCTCGAGCCGAAAGGTATAGGGGCGCTGCAGCTGCAATTCCAGCAGCTGAAAGAGAAGCTCGAGAAGGAAGGGCTCTTCGACGCAAGATATAAAGCGCCTATACCATTTTTGCCCACAAGAATAGGCGTGGTGACGAGCCCTACGGGTGCCGCCATACAGGATATACTCAACATCGCGCGCAGGAGATTCGCTAATATTGAAATTATCATCAACCCGGTGAAGGTACAGGGCACCGACGCTAAGAATGAGATAGCGGCAGCCATAAGGCAGTTCAACGAATTGAAGAATATAGACGTAATGATAGTCGGGCGCGGCGGGGGGAGTCTCGAGGACCTGTGGCCTTTTAACGAGGAAGTGGTCGCCCGCTCCATATTCGCATCCAAAATACCGGTGATAAGCGCGGTGGGCCACGAGGTGGACTATACGATATCGGACTTCGTGGCGGATTTCAGGGCTCCGACGCCATCGGCCGCTGCCGAGCTTGTGATCCCCAAAAAAGAAGATCTTGTAAATATCATAGGTAACGCGCTTGAGCGGTTGAATAACTCGATATCCGGGACGCTCGATGTACTGAAGGAGAGGCTCGACAACCTTAAGGGAAGCTACATCCTGCGCCAGCCCCTGAATTATATAATCCAGAGACAGCAGCGCGTGGATGACCTGAGAAAAGATATGTCGGTGAGCATCGATCACGCCCTCGAGATCTCCGGAGAAAAGTTTAACCGCATTATAAGCAAGCTCGAGGTTTTGAGCCCCGTATCCGTATTGAAGAGAGGGTATTCTATCACGACGAAATTGCCCGAAGGCACTGTCGTCAAGGAAGCTCTCTCGCTAAAGTTAGGAGATTACTTAGAGACAAGGCTCGGACGCGGGAAAGTAAAGAGCAGGGTAGAAGAGATAATTTAGTCGATAGTCCATAGTTAATAGTCTGTAGGTAAAGACCCTTCATAAGGAGAAATCGATGGCAGCGGAAATTAAATTTGAAGACGCGCTGAAGAAACTTGAAAAGATAGTCACAGACCTCGAGGACGGCAGCCTGTCGCTGGATGAAGCTCTCGGCAAGTACGAGGAGGGCATAAAGCTTTCCAAGCTGTGCGCCAAGCGCCTGGAGCTGGCGAAGAAGAAGGTCGAGATATTGATGAAGTCCGAGGACGGCTCAGTGGAGCTCAAGCCGTTCGACGAATCTTATGAAACCGAAGAGAAGCCAAAGAGTAAGAGGAAAGGTTCTTAAGCGATCTTGCGTCATCCAGAAATAGAAGAAGCCCTGAAGAGATACCTGCCTAAAGGCGGCGATGCCTTAAGTAAGGCGATGCGCTACAGCGTCTTTTCCGGAGGCAAGAGGATCCGCCCGGTCCTCACGATAGAATCCGCAAAGGCTTGCCGGGGCAGCGCAAAAGCCGCGCTCCCGGCGGCGGCAGCGGTGGAGCTGGTCCACACATATTCATTAATACACGACGACCTGCCGGCCATGGACAATGATGACTTCAGGCGCGGAAAACCGACGTGCCACAAAGCATTCGGCGAGGCCAACGCGATACTCGCTGGTGACGCGCTATTGACGCTCGCGTTCAATATTCTGGCTAAAGACCTGAAGCCCTCAATAGGGGCCGGGATAATCGAAGAGTTATCTAATGCGATAGGCGCAGAGGGTATGGTTAGAGGCCAGGCGCTCGATCTGGAATTCAGCCTTAAGGCAAAGAAGAATATCATGGCCGAAAAGATAAATATCCTTAAGACCGCGAAGCTCTTTTCCGCGGCGGCAAAGATAGGCGCCATGACCGCCGGGGCCCGGACCCAAGAGATAAAAGTTCTCGGCCGGTTCGGACTCGATTTCGGGCTTTCGTTTCAGATGGTGGACGACGAGCTGGATGGAGGCGGCGGCGATCGAAGCAAGGCGGCCTCGCTTGTCAAAAAAGCGAAGAGGAACCTAAAGATATTGGGCAAGCGTGCAGACAGGCTTAAGAATATGATAGAAGAGTTGTCAAAGAGGACCATGTGACCCGGATCATCGATACGATAAATTCACCCGCGGACCTGCGCAAGTTGAAACTTGTCGACCTGCCGGTCCTTGCCAAAGAGATACGGCACGATATGCTCTCGACCGTATCGAAGACCGGAGGGCATCTTTCATCGAGCCTTGGCGCGGTGGAGCTTGCTATAGCGATACACTACTCTTTCGACACGCCGCGCGACCGCGTTCTATGGGACGTCGGGCACCAGGCCTACGCGCATAAGATCCTCACAGGCAGAGCGAAATATTTTTCTACACTGAGACAGCTCGGGGGCTTGAGCGGATTTCCGAATAAAGACGAAAGCCCGGAATACGATATATTCACCTGCGGCCATAGCTCCACATCAATCTCTACGGGGCTCGGCCTTGTGATGTCGAGTGACCTAAATAAGGACGGGCGCAAGGTCATATCCGTCATCGGCGACGCGGCTCTCGCCGGGGGCATGGCTTTCGAGGCGCTGAACCATGCGGGCCAATCAAAGAAGAGGATAATAGTGGTGCTTAACGATAACGAGTTATCGATAACAAAAAGTGTCGGGGCGCTTAGCAGGTACCTGAACAGGATAATAACGAATCCCGCTTACAACAAGATACGCAACGACGTGGAGAGGGTCTTGAAGAGGATACCACGTTTCGGTTTCCGGGCCTACCGCGCCGCGCGCAAACTTGAAGAGGGCTTAAAGAACCTGCTCATCCCGGGCATGCTCTTCGAGGAGATGGGCTTCAGGTATTTCGGTCCGATAGACGGCCATAATACCGCGCAGATGATAACGGTCTTCAAAAATCTTATCAGTCTGGACGAGCCGCTCCTGATACACGTCGTAACGAAGAAAGGCAAGGGTTACAAGTATAGCGAAGAGAACCCGAGCGCGTTTCATTCCACGGGGCCCTTCGATCTGGATACGGGAGTCCCTCTAAAGAGAGCGGCCAAGGAGACTTACACGGAAGCCTTTAGCGATAAGATAGTCGAGCTCGGCAGAGAGAACGAAAAGATCGTAGGTGTAACGGCCGCCATGATAGACGGCACCGGATTCGATAAATTCGCCAAAGAGTTTCCGGGGCGTTTTTACGATGTCGGAATATCCGAGGAGCACGCGGTCGGCTTAAGCGCCGGCCTGGCGAGAGGCGGGTACAGGCCCGTCGTCGCCATATACTCGACATTTTTACAGCGCGCATATGACCAGATAATACACGACGTATGTCTGCAGGACCTTCCCGTGGTATTCTGCCTGGACCGGGCGGGACTGGTGGGAGAGGACGGGCCCACGCACCACGGGGTATTCGACATAGCTTACATGAGGCACATACCAAACCTTACGGTCATGGCGCCCAAGGATACCGACGAGCTGAAGGCGATGCTTGAATATGCCGTGCGGCAAAATAAACCTGTTGCGATGCGTTACCCCAGGGGCGCATTACCCGCCCTTACGCCCGACGCTTCGCTGATATTCACGAAACACGGGACTCAGACCGAGCCCATTAATACCGGAAAAGCCGAAGTGATCAGGGCCGGCAGAGATATCGCCATTATCGCCATCGGCAGCATGGTATCAACCGCGGTGGAGGTCTCGGCAATACTCCTTAAGAAAAGAATAGATGCCGCCGTTATCAACGCGAGGTTCATACATCCTATAGACGGCGAGATGCTGGAGAAGACTTGCGCTGCCCACAAGCGTATAATCACGATGGAAGAGGGCGTACTCGAGGGCGGGTTCGGCAGCGCGGTGCTGGAGTTCATCGAGAAAGAGAATATCAAAGGCATCAGAGTGAAGAGGTTCGGTCTGCCGGACAGATTTATAGAACACGGCAAGCGCGATGAGCTCTTTAAGAAGTATAACTTGACACCCGACGCGATTTGCGATGTAATTATGAGAGAGGTAATGGTCTGATAATATGCCCAAGATAAAGATAAACAGAGACAGATGCAAAGGGTGCTACCTCTGCATAGTTAACTGCCCCAACTCTCTGATAAAGATAGAGGACAAGCTGAACGCAAAAGGGGTGAAGGCCGCCGTATTTTCCGGAGGCAAGCCTGCCCGCCTGAAATCGAAATCCGGGCTGGCAGGCAAGTGCACGGGCTGCGCGATGTGCGCCATCATATGCCCGGAATTCATAATAGAGGTATACAAATAGCTATGTCACGAAAGATATTGATGTGCGGTAACGAAGCATGCGGAGAAGGCGCAATACTGGCCGGCTGTAAATTTTACGCGGGCTATCCCATAACTCCCCAGAATGAGCTCATAGCGTACATGGCCAAGAGGATGAGCGAGATAAACGGAGTCTTCATCCAGGCCGAGTCGGAACTTGCCGCCATAAGCATGGTATTCGGCGCGGCGGCGGCCGGCGAGCGGGCGATGACATCGTCATCGAGCCCCGGAGTGAGCCTCAAGCAGGAGGGGATATCCTATATAGCGGGAGCCCAGCTACCGTGCGTGATAGTTAATATGCAAAGAGGCGGCCCCGGCTTAGGGAACATCGCCCCCGGGCAGAGCGACTACTTCCAGTCCGTAAAGGGCGGCGGCCACGGCGATTACAAGGTCATAGTATTTGCTCCATCTTCGGCGCAGGAGCTCTTGGACTATACATTCCTGGCGTTCGACATGGCCGACAAATACAGGAATCCCGTGCTTATCCTGGGAGACGGTTTGCTGGGACAGATGATGGAGCCGGTGACCATAATCAAAGAGAACTACAAGCCTCATGTAACGGAAAAGCCATGGGCGCTCACAGGTTGCAAGGGCAGAAAACCCAATATAGTGAGATCTTTCTTTCTGGGCGAAGGCGCCTTAGAGGAACATAATAAGAGACTTCAGCAGAAGTACCAAACGATCGCGAATTCGGAAATCCGCGCCCAAATCATTAATCCCAAAGACAGTGAAATAGTCGTTGTCGCTTACGGATCGGTTGCCAGGACGGCCAAGGCCGCAGTGGAGCGCGCACGCGCAAAAGGCATCAAGGCCGGACTTATAAGGCCGATAAGCCTATGGCCATTCCCGTCAAAGATCATTAAAGACGCGTCGCTCGCAGGGCGCAAGAAGTTCCTGGTTATAGAGATGAGCTCCGGCCAGATGGTGGAGGACGTGATGCTCGCCGTCAACGGCAAGAGCGAGGTTGATTTTTACGGCAGGATGGGCGGCGGGATACCGACGGAGGAAGAGGTACTGGCCCGGATAGAGGCGCTTGCATGAAGAAAAAAAATAGAAAAAAAATAAAGAGACCGGCGCAGAAGAAGGTGGAGGAGAAACTTGTACTCTCAAGGCCGGAGAGCATGCGCGACATAGACATGCACTATTGCGCCGGGTGCGGGCACAGCATCATCCATCGTCTTGTCTGCGAGGTCATAGATGAATTCAAGATCCGCGAGCGTGTTATAGGAATAGCGCCCGTAGGGTGCGCCGTGATAGCCTATGAATACTGGGACTTCGACGTGAGCGAGGCCGCGCACGGGAGAACACCGGCGGTGGCCACGGCCATAAAAAGGGTGAGGCCCGATAATATAGTATTCACATACCAGGGCGACGGGGACCTCGCCGCTATAGGAACGGCTGAGATCATACATGCGGCGAACCGCGGAGAGAATATAACGGTCATATTTGTAAATAACGGGGTTTACGGCATGACGGGCGGTCAGATGGCCCCCACGACGCTGGCGGGACAGAAGACCTCTACCACCATCGCCGGCAGGAGCCTGAAGAATGACGGTTATCCCCTGAAGATAATGGAGATGCTGGCCGTATTGCCCGGCACCAGGTACCTGGAGCGCGTTTCGGTGCACTCGGCCCAGGAAGTATTCCGCGCCAAACGCGCCATACACAAAGCCTTTAAGACGCAGATAGAGAATAAAGGCTTTTCTATGGTTGAGGTCCTGTCGATGTGCCCCACATACTGGGGCATGGCGCCTGTGCAGGCGGCCGAACGGATAAAGAGCGACGTGTCGCTCTTCTACCCCATAGGTGTAGTCAAATCATATTAACTATGAAGACCAATAAGACTGAAATATTGCTGGCGGGTTTCGGCGGACAGGGAATAATGCTGATGGGCAAACTCCTGGCCCAGGCAGGACTCGTATCCCGCAAGAACGTGACCTGGATGCCCTCCTACGGGGCGGAAGTGCGCGGCGGGACGGCCTATTCGATGACCAAGATATCGGATAGAGAGATAGCCAATCCGATAATCACCGCGCCGGATATACTCGTAGCGATGAACGAGCCTTCGCTTGTGAAATACGAGAACAAGCTGAAACCTAAAGGTCTCTTGATACTGAACAAGTCTCTCATAAATTCAAAACCGAAACGCAAAGACATTTCGGTAGTCTCTATACCGATGACTGATATAGCCTCAAAGCTTGGCAGCGTGCGTTCGGCCAATATGGTGGCGATGGGGGTCATTTTGAAGAGGTCTAAATTATTCCCGGTGAGAGTGATGACCGCCGCGCTGCGCGAGATGCTCGGAGGCAAAGAGGATGTATTCATACTTAACAAGAAGGCGATCGAGAAAGGATATAGCAGCTGTAAGCCATAAGCCGTAAGCTTTAAGATTGTGAAAATTCCTAAAAATGTTTCCTAAAACTTAAAGCTTATAACTTAAAGCTAAAAGTGGCTATTATGAGTAAAAATGGTGAGAGTTCGTTTCGCACCGAGTCCCACGGGATATCTTCATATAGGGAGCGCCAGGACGGCGCTCTTTAATTGGCTTTACGCCAGGCACAACAAGGGCGCTTTTATCATAAGGATAGAAGATACCGACAAAGAGCGGTCAAAGCCAGAATACCTGGAAGAGATACTCGCCTCGCTGAAATGGCTCTTCATGGCATGGGACGGGGAGCTTGAATTCCAGTCCAAGCGGTTTGATATCTATAGAAAGTACGCCGATACGCTGGTTGAAAAAGGGCTGGCTTATCTTGAGGGCCCGGCAATAATATTTAAAGTGGAGAAGTCTAAGAAGGTGGCCTTCGAAGATATGATACGCGGGACCGTCGAGTTCTCCACGGACGACATAAAGGACCAGGTGCTGATAAAGTCGGACGGCACACCGACATATAACTTCGCCTGCGTCGTGGATGACCACGAGATGAAGATAACGCATATAATACGCGGCGACGACCACATATCCAATACGCCCAAACAGGTCATGCTCTACGAGGCGCTTGGCCTCGAGCTGCCGAAATTCGCGCACATACCGCTGATCTTAAGCAAGGACGGCGGAAGGATGTCCAAGCGCCATGGAGCGACCAGTATATTTGAGTACAAAAATATGGGGTTTTTGCCGGAAGCTCTGGTGAACTATCTTTCTCTGATGGGCTGGGCGCCGGGTAACGACGTGGAGATCCTGCCCCTGGAGGAGATAGTAAAACTATTCGACGTTAAAGATGTCAATAAGACGGGCGCCATATTCGACATGGATAAATTAAGCTGGATGAACGGCCAATACATCAAGAGCATGGATACGGATGAGCTGGCCCGGCGATCAGAGGAGTATCTTAAAGAGAAGAATGCCATAGACGGCAAATTCGACCGCAACCTATGGAGGGGGATAGCCGCCGCGTACAAAGAGAGGACGAGAACGCTCGAAGATTTTGTTGGAGTCTACAAGACCTTCTTTTCCGACGAAGCTGAATACGATGAGAAGGCGGTGGAGAAGTATTTAAATAAGCCGAACTCCAAAGATATCATAAACAGGTGCAAGTCCGCGATAGAGGCTGGCGATAAGTTTGACAAGACGTCGATAGAGGAGTCTTACAGAAGACTTGCGGATGAGCTAAAGGTGAAGGCGGCGGAATTGATCCATCCGACTCGCGTGGCCATAAGCGGCAAGACCGTAGGCGCCGGGTTATTTGATATGATGGAGCTGCTCGGCCGCGAAAAAGTATTGAAGCGCCTTTCTAAATTCTGTTAACGTTGCCCGGTGGTGTAATGGTAGCACAGCAGACTCTGGATCTGCTTGTTTAGGTTCGAATCCTAACTGGGCAACCACTTTACGATTTCGCTTCGCGGAATTTTCCGCACGTGTACGACTAAAAATTTCGCTTCAAGCTTGCTTTTACAAATGATTCGGCTATAATAGTAAACCCTCGGTGTAAGATAAGTTTTTGTGCGCGGGTGGCGGAACTGGCAGACGCGTATGTTTGAGGGGCATATGGCGCAAGCTGTGTGGGTTCAAATCCCATCCCGCGCACCAAATTTGCTGTAAAAATGTGTGGCCCCATCGTCTAGCCTGGCCCAGGATGTTAGGTTCTCAGCCTAAAGACTGGGGTTCAAATCCCCATGGGGCTACCA
>CAYSSS010000054.1:0-10240 GCA_964433975.1 uncultured Planctomycetia bacterium | reverse complement strand
TTTACCTAAAAATTCCGTGACAAACTTAGCAAGCTTACTATCTTCGGCTATTACGTTATTAATCCCTTGAGCACATACTATATATCCAGCGTGAACCTTACTCTCTTACTTCCATTTTTCCTTTACTGTTTACCCCTTGTCCTGGTTTTTTTGTTTCAGAGTGGGTTTTGTGTGATTTTGTTTCTTTACGAGCATGCGGTAGCCTTCGTCAGAGTTGTTGACGAAATTACCCGAAGGCTTACCGCAACATATTAGCTTTAAGTGCTTGAGAGTAAAGAAGATATTTAATAAAAACTGCTCTAAAATAATGCACACATTTAAAAGAAGATAATGCGCTTTCAATTGTGCATTATTTGAAATTTCGCGTGCATTAAAATGTGCATTAATTCCGGCATTTTCTCATGTTTAAGAAGCTCAACCGGCCTTCTTCTTCATAGTAAAAGACTGATACTCTTCTGCTCTTTTTTGCCTTGACATAGCCGGTAATACCTGGCGTATCTTACAGCGACATATGAGTCTATCAATTGCCAAAAATCGCCTCTCTATGGGCTTCTAATTGATTCTGCTGAGCATAGAGGGTATGCCCATCTTTGGCCTTGGAAGATCGCGGCTGTTTACTCTTAAAGAATGGGCAGCGGATAATCTTTGCTTGGGCCCACTGTTTACACTCCTTAATGCATTGAGCGCAAATCCTATTTACTCCGGTTAAGGGCATTTTATCCACCTTGTTACTGGTGTTTCTTTAAGGTCGTATGAGATATTGATACCCTTGGCAGCACTTATCCGTTAAACCTTTTTGCATCAAAAACCCAGCCATATATGTAGGGTTGTTAGGTTCATAGCTTACAGTTCGCCTTCGTTTCATAGTAACCCCTTTGCTTGTAGGTTGATTCTTTCGTCTTTGTCCATCCCTTTAAAAACTTCTTCTCCTATTCTATTCTTTAATCTTTCATTACTTGTTATTATAGAAGGTGAAAGTTTTTGTAGGGGAAGGTGTAAATTTTTTTCACCTTTGGTGAAAGAATTTTTCACCTTTAGCCCGGGCAATAGGACATTGCCGATGAGCGTATATTCCGTGGGGTTTCTTAGGCCGTTTCCCGGCTTGTAGAGCAGCAGGCCCTTTTCCGATAGTATCCTGCGGCATTTCTGAAGAGTAGGGTGTGTTATGCCTAAATGCTCTAAAGTCTTACGATCTTCCCATGTAAAGACTGGCTTCTGGAAACGGCAATATAAGCCCCGGAGATAGATATATAAAAGCATGGGCAGACGATGTATCTTGCGGGTCTTGCATAGCTCAAAGAAGTCCATTTCTAAAAACTGATAGCCCCTCATAGAGCACCTCTAAGTGGCAGAAATTTACAACCATTTTTACAACCAAAGTCGGGTATAATAAATAGGTGTGGACTGACAAGGACTGATACTAATTGATTAATTACTGATGATAACTTCCGTCGGATAATATAGATAAAAGATAAGAAAAAAGGCATCCCCGATGGTGCTTGGGAATGCCCTTGAAATATACTGGCGGAGAGGGAGAGATTTGAACTCTCGATACGGTATTACCCATATAGCGGTTTAGCAAACCGCCGCCCTAGGCCACTAGGCGACCTCTCCTTTATTTGATACGTTTCTTCTTAAAGAACTCTTTCAAAAGACCGGCGCACTCTTCCTTGAGAACGCCCTTCTCGACCTTTACCCTGTGGTTCAGTCTCCTGCTGTCGGTAACATTAAATACCGAGCCGCATGCGCCTGTCCTTGGATCAGGCGCTCCGTAAACCAACCTCTTGATACGCGCCAGGACGAGAGCCCCCGCACACATGGAGCATGGCTCAATTGTAACATAGATGGCGGTCTTTATCAAACGCTCATTGGCCAGATACGATGCCGCCTGGGTAATAGCTATCATTTCGGCGTGTGCGGTCGGGTCTTTAAGCAGCTTTATCTGATTGTGCGCCCTGGCTATGATCTTGCCTTCATGGACGATAACAGCTCCGACCGGCACTTCGTCGCTATCGAAGGCCTTTTTGGCCTCCTTCAGCGCTTCCGACATATATATTGAGTCGACCTTCGACATAATATTAGAGTGGCCCGCCTTCGCAATCAACATGCTATAGATAAGGTGCTACGGCGGGCTCATCCGCCGAAGCATTCCGTCTATCGCTTATTAAATGCGAAGGCGGATGGCGCGCCTGGCAGGGATCGAACCTGCTACACCCTGGTTCGTAGCCAGGTACTCTATCCATGTGAGTTACAGGCGCGCGAATTTTTCGTTCAGGCGCCTAGCCTCGCCGAAGCTCAAAGCTGAAAAGCTTTGAGCGAAGGCGGACAGGCGCGCGTTAATTCTTATTTAATGCCGCTTCCGGGCGGCACATCTTTATCGGGCTTTAACAATACCGGACCGCTCTCATCGGAGGCGGCGAGTAACATGCCGTTGCTTTCGATACCCATCACCATCCGCGGCTCCAGGTTCACCACTACAACTATCTCTCTGCCTATCAGGTCCTGGGCCTGGTATAACTTCTTGATGCCCGCCACTATCTGGCGCTTTTCGCATCCTAAGTCTATCTGCAATTTCAGCAGTTTCTCGGCTCCGGCCACCTCTTCGGCTCCGGTTATCCTGGCTACCTTAAGCTCGACTTTTTTAAAATCGTCAAATGTTATCATGACCGGTAATTATACCAACCATCCGGCTTAATGTAAATCAGCATTCAGCTAGGCCTGCCACTATCTTTGACCGGATCTCGTCCTTAAGCTTATCGAAATCACCGGGGCCGAGACTGGATGTCTCGACGGCCGGAAAGACACGTAGTGTACAGAATATCTTCGTCGAGAACTGCGTACCGCCTTTGGGGATGGCGTCCCTCGTCCCGTTTATGAGTATCGGCAGCACCGGGCGCTTCTCTTTTATCGCGAGCTTGAAGGCGCCGTTCTGGAATTCTCCGACCTCACCCGTCTCGCTCCTAGTGCCTTCGGGGAAAAATAAGACCGACATATCCTGTCTAAGCCACTCGGCCGCCTGGCGGTACACTTTCTTGATGCTCGAAAATTCCCCCCGCTCCAGCTTTATATGCCTGGCCAGCGACATGCACCAGCCGAGCACAGGCACCCTGAAGAGGCTCTCCTTCGCCACCCACTTGAACTGCGACTTTATCTGGTAGAGGACTATTATGTCGGCGAGACTTTGATGGTTAGCCACCATGACATACGTCTTTTTTTTGTCTATATTCTCCAGCCCGCTTATCTTTATCTTCCAGTACGGGTTAAAACAAAGAAGTATGTCGCTCCACCAGTAGCATTGCGCGTGAGGGATCTTTCTCTGCTTATCGAAAGGGTAAAGAACTATCGTGAAAAATAACATGACGAGATACAAAAGTACGGTAAGAAATGTCCCGAAGATCCAGATAACTGCGGATAATATTCGCTTCATAAGGCGATTATTATATCACTATTGTGTCATTCTCCGCAACTGTCCTCAGTCTTTAAAGAGAAAGTTTTCGAAGGACCATATATTTCTCTTGTCGAGGTAGGCTCCCGGGTTCTCTCTGAAGAATACCTGGTAGTTCTTGAGCGGCGTCCAGTCGGATGGTTCGGAGACGAGCTTGCCCAGGTATGGCTCGGCTATGTCGAGTATGTATTCATGCGGTATATCGTCCGGTTCGCAGACACCCTTTTTAGGGTTCTCCAGCATCCATATCACGGCCGATACCACCCCTATCGCGACCTGCATGGTAGTGGCATTCTGCCCCGGCACGAGCTTTCTGGACTCCGATATCGACAGAACGCTGCCCGTCCACCAAGAATTATACTTATGCCCCATTATAAGAGCGCCGAGTATATCTTCGCCAGCCGTTATCTCATCGCTCATGATCCTCTGTACGGGCTGAAGCTCGTAGTTCCTGCATCTGAGCTCGTGCAGGGACGCCAGGGTCTCGTTGCAGGGCATGTACGCGTAATTTACCGTGGGCCTGTATAATGGTAAGCCCTTCTTCCAGACCGTTAAATGGTCGGATATACTGAAGGCTTCGGCGTGTCTTATGACCATGCCGACTATCTCCTCATGCGGAACCCACGTTCTGATCCATGTATTCATCCCCATCTGGGAGAGGAATATCTGGTTCCTCGGGCCATAAGGCGGTACGTTAGCTATTAAAGATAAATCTTTCTCATGGGTCCCCCATCCCACCTCCGCGGGAGCTATCCCCTCCTCGCGTAAACCCTCGATGCTCCAGGTTCCTACAAACTCTCCCGGCATCTTGGGCTTATTCGTCACCTGCGTATCGTGTTCGCTGACATGTATCGTCTTTACGCCCAGCTTCATAGCGAGACGCGCGAAATCTCTCTCCTCTATGAACTTCTCCATTCTCTTGGCTTGTTTCCTATTCACCAGCTTATCTCTGATCAGCCTTGAGGCGATATCGACCAGGCCCTTCTTCGTGAAATGGGAGATCAGCCCGGGGTTAGCACCGTGATCCAATACCGCAGTAGTGGAGTTGTTGCTCCATCTGGATGTCATATCCCGGATCTGCATCTGTTTATAATAGAGGGATTTTTGGAAGGGGGTCTTCTTGTGAATATTGGAGTATGGGTCCCATTCCTCTACGGAGGTATTTACATAGTGCACCTTGTTGTCGTTACACCAGGTGAGCATATCGAGGCAGTCTATGTTCCAGGCAAGGTCCACTACCATCCCGCCCTGGGATACATACTTAGAAAGTAGCTGGTTTATATTGATCGGGGTGATCCGCTCCTGGTAAAATCTGATCCCTTTTTTGATCCAGGGCCGGAGCTCTTTACGTTTGTCGATAAAATCTATTATGATTATATTCTTGTACGGTATTTCAATATGCTTGAGCAGTATCGGAAGAGTGCATCTTGCGACGGAGCCGTATCCGACGATGAGAACCTTATTATTAAATTTCATGATCTCCTTATTTTTGTTTAGATTATACCACATCTTTTCATTATGGCAAATAGTACGCCACGAGAAAATAATCTTGATATATCGGGCCCGTGACGATATAATACCGCTACAAAAGCTTTTAAGGGGACGTAGTTCAGTTTGGTTAGAACGTCAGATTGTCGATCTGAAGGTCGCGGGTTCGACCCCCGTCGTCCCCGCCATATAAAACAGGCTAGTTAGTAGTTAGCGACGAGAACCCTATTTACCGTCGGGAAACCGATAGTAGATAGGGTTTTTTTGTTTTTATTGAAATTATAATAAATATGGAAATTTAGGGGCTAACTGCCACACTTTTGACACACCAAACATTTATGATTCTTAACGCCAAGGAGGCGAAATGAAGGGCTATCAGTTTTTAGAGATGGATTTTTTCGAGCTATGTAAGACCCGTAAGATATATCGTCTGCCCATGCTTTTATATATCTATCTCCGGGGCTTGTACTGTCGCTTCCAGAAGCCGGTCTTTACATGGGAAGATCGTAAGACTTTAGAGCATTTAGGCATAACACACCCTACTCTTCAGAAATGCCGCAGGATACTATCGGAAAAGGGCCTGCTGCTCTACAAGCCGGGAAACGGCCTAAGAAACCCCACGGAATATACGCTCATCGGCAATGTCCTATTGCCCGGGCTAAAGGTGAAAAATTCTTTCACCAAAGGTGAAAAAAATTTACACCTTCCCCTACAAAAACTTTCACCTTCTATAATAACAAGTAATGAAAGATTAAAGAATAGAGTAGGTGTTTTTGAAGGTATGACAAAAGAAGAAAAAGAGGCTCTAAGGACAAGAGGATTACTATGAACTGTTCGCAGCTAATAGGGGTTGCTATGGGAGTAGAACACCATCTTCTTATGTGTAGATTTAAGAAGGCATATAGCCTTGAAAACAGCGCTTCATATATCGGAAATCACGGAGCTAGAGCCCTAGTTTATGAGAGGATGTAAGGGCTTTTGTGAACAACCAAAGGATCAGAGTATGCGTGTAGATATTAGAGTCCGTATTGCTAATAACGGCCAAAATACTAATAATTTTGGCCGTTAGCTAATTCATAATGAGATACGAATTATTTTTTTAAGCTATTTTTCTCTAACCGCTTCGAGTGAGTTATGTTGCGGTAAGCCGCCGCTCTATTTAGTCTACAACCCTGCCGACGGCTACCGCATGCTCTGGACAAGAAAAATTGCCTAAAAGAGTTAAACCGGACAACAGAAGAATAGAGGGTAGAGGATAATGAAAAGAGGCAGACTAACTAAGGAAGAGCAGGCGCAAAGATTTAAGCAACTAGCCAGGTTTATCTTTACATTCAGGTATGCCACAAGACCGCAGCTCGATGCCTTTGCCAAAGTGTGTATCGGTCTAAAGTATCCACAGTGGTTAGTTGAGTTCACCATAGAGCAGGGCTTAATCAGTGAATACAAGCAAGCAGAATTTAGGAGCAAGATATACCACCTGACCCGTAAGGGTAAGGTGCTCATTAAGCCAGATGAGCCCAACATCAGCCGTTACCATTTTGAGAAAAGGCATGCCGGGGTGAATACCTTCATCCATCATAATCTAGTCGTTGAAAGCTTCTTTTTACTGCAAAAGCACCTTGAGATTAAAAAATGGATCTGTGAGTGGGTCTTGAGGATTAATACGCATAAAAGAGATAAGATCCCGGACGGCCTGATAATACTCCAGGATGACACTAAAATAGCCCTTGAAGCGGAAACAAGCTATAAGACCAGAAGCGCCTTTAAAACGGTGGTTACGTTATACCGTTATGATATAGAAAAAGCATCCAAATATGATGCGGTTTTAGTGGTTGCGCAAGACGCACCTAACTATGAAACCATAAAACGTAAGCTATATGGCATTGACCATAGCTTCTGTAGTAGGAACTTTATTTTAACCGAGGTTAATATGTTAAGACAGGATCTATGTTTTTATCAAGATAGCCTAATGGCCATTAAGGAAGCTGTTAGGCTCTTAAAAGAGGCGTCTTATGCAAGAGGAATTTAGTGTAGAAAAACTTTCAATGAGAATACTGATACTAATTCCGATTCTATATATCACCCTTGGTTGGTATATAGGCATAAACTACGGTTGTAAGCCTATTATCTTCGGTCCTTATCCTGATGTCCCTGTAACGGTAAGAACAGGCCTTCTGGGCTCATCCTTAGAGGATATATCAGGATCTAAAGCCATCATGACGGTTGTGCCACTAAGTGAGGCTGAAAAAGGTAATAACGAGGATGCAGCCTATTTTAAAAGAGAAGGCTATTTTGAGGTTCCCGGGACTTGGAAGTTTGTAACGAACGATCTTGAGCATATGTTTGTATTAACCGGAAGACACTCAAGAGCCATCTGCCATGACCATAACGATCTTCGTATGGGTAGCCTTTCGGTGGAAGATTTAAACGACTTCCTTATAGAAACCAATAGAACAAGAGATGCGGAAAGGCTAAAGCCGTATCTAGCCCTCTCGCGCTTTGAAGAGAAATATCCATGGGTTTATTCCGGGAGTATACTTCTATCCAATGCGATGGGGCACATATTCAAGGATAACATGCTTCCGTATGATGTGCTGGGATTGGTAGGAATAGGGATTTTAGCTATTGCTTTAATGCTAAGGAGCATTAAGTTATGGCTGTATTACTTAACATGGGTAGTGAGCTTTTGGTTCGGGAGGATCGGATATCATGACCCAACTCTTTCCTTTAGCAATGAAGGCTGGCAGGTAATAACCTGGAGCTTTTGGCATGGGTTTATATTAAAAGAAGGAAAGGTATTTCTGGTAACAGCTTTTGGCGTATCCATTATCGGTTTTGGGATCTTAGGATATACCTATCTAATAAAACATATACTGCCGAGAAAAAAACGTGAATTTGAGGACTTCTTAAAAGTAGATAAAGATGCGGATAAAAGAAAAGAGCTTGCTATCGAAGACATCGAATTTAAAAAACTCTGTTATGATATCAACAAGAAGCTAAGCCAGTATGTCTCTACAAATAAGTACTTCTTAGGGTTAAACGATGCTAAAAAAGATATTATAGTCGAAGAGAGGATACTTGCCCATCACCTGCATATACTAGGACCGACAGGTAGCGGTAAGACCTCTCTAGTAATACTTCCATTAAGTAAGCAGGCCATTGAAAAAGGGAGAGGATGCTGTTTTATAGACTTTAAGGGTGACGAGGTATTTAAAAGATACGTTCAGGCTAAGGCAAAAGAAAAGGGCAAGAGATTCTATTACTTTAGCATCGACCCTAACGAACCGTCTATAGGTTATAATCCGCTATCCTCAGGTGATATCCATTCAAAGGTAGACAGGATTATGACTGCTTTAGAGCTAGTCTATAAGGGTCCGGCCGGATTTTATTCCAATGTTCAGGCGATGGCATTTGTTGAATTATTGAAAGAAATTAACCAGGACAAAAAAGATATAAACTTTTCCTCAGTTAGAGATTCCTTAGAAAATCCGCATTTCTTAAGGAGGATAGACGTAAGCCCTCAGGAAGTTAAGGGATTACTGGCAGCAGTCTCCTGGATAGCCGGGCTTGAAGTGACAAATCGGAATGAGCTGGATCTATCTAGGATAATCAAAGACGGCGATATCGTGTTTTTCGCTCTTAAGAGCCAGGTTAATACACGTCTTGCCGAGGCCATTGGTAGGATGCTCATAATTGACCTTAAAAGCCAGGCCGTCTCAAGGAAAGAGACGGACAATCCTTATTTTATCTTCATTGACGAATTCCAGAACCTGGCATGTCCGCACTTCGTAGATGTTATCTCCAAGGTAAGAAGCGCTTGCTTTTGCCTTATCCTGTCTAATCAATCGCGAGGCAACCTATCCAGTGTCTCACCGGCATTTGAAAACGCAATATTCACCAATACCGCAACCAAGGTTATATTTATGCAGGAAGACCCCGTTGATGCCAGGTTCTGGTCAGAGAAAACAGGAAAGACTACTTACGAGGATAAGAGCGTATTCCAGGACGATAGCGGTATGGGGCTTGACGGCATAAGGACAGCCCAGGGCAATATCTCTACGGCTATGAAAAATTATATAGGAACGAATATCTTCTTGAAACTGCCTTTTTCCAAATCCGTTATCTTTTCGAGAGAAAAGCTTACGGTAATAGCAAACCATGAGTTTTTGTTTGATCAGAAAAAAAGGAACCAGACTATATCAATGCCATTTGAGTATGATCCTCAAGAAAATAAATCAGAAATGAAAGGGAGGTGAATAAGCATGCGTATGCAAGACTTGAGTTTTTTAGACTTAGGGTTAATTATTCTTTTTATGGCTCTTTACTTTTTGCCTTTCTTTATTGCTATTGCAAGGGAGCATAAGAATAGGCTTGCGATATTTTTATTAAACCTTCTTCTGGGCTGGACCGTTTTAGGATGGGTAGGATCCTTGGTGTGGTCAGTAATGAAATAATCGCCTTCCCCCTTACTGCGCGCCCTGCCATCGACTCGCTTACCCCCTTCATGAGTGTCGGCTCTTGCGATCCGGTGAGGATCCATTGGCATTTCCGTTTTCTCGAGTAATCGACTTTAGTGCTTCTAATCTGTAATCACGTATTTGGAAATAATCCGATATCATTTTTTTCTTCTCCAATCCTTTCATCAGGCGATATGTGTCGGCCCATTTAAAATGGCCAAAGTAGGATTGAAGACAGCTCCGCACATCATTACGAGCGAGCCCGAGCGAAATGATGGGAAGCGAAGCCCCTCGACTTGGCTCGGGACTTCGTCCTGAGCTTTTGTCGAAGGACGAAGCAATCTCACTTTTAATTAGACGCTCAAAATGGCGGAGACGGGAGTTAAGGTTATTTATCACTCTGCGCCTGACGAGGATATAGTCGCGCCTTGTGATATAGCCGAGGAAATCTATGCCGTTTGAAATGGGTTGGAGCTTCCTTCTTTTTGGATGAAGCCGCAATAAGAGCTTTTCGGCTAAAAATGCTTCAATGTCCTGCCGCCATTTTATGAGGATATCTTTATTATCACTCAAAAGGACAAGATCATCCACATAGCGGATGTAGTATTTCGCCTTTAAGGAATGCTTCACGAACTGGTCGAGCTCGTTTAAGTAAACATTGGCGAAGAATTGACTGGTTAAATTCCCTATAGGCAGGCCCCTTTTATTATCTTTGCCAAAAAGACTTTTATTGGACGGGATTTTATTTATGATATTCTCTCCATCCCTCAAGATAAAGGACCCGGTGGGGTCGTGGAATAATATCTTCTCGGTAAGCCAGAGAATATCTTTGCCGGCAATTTTCTTTTTC
>CAYSSS010000053.1:0-10405 GCA_964433975.1 uncultured Planctomycetia bacterium | reverse complement strand
CGTGAAGGCGGGCACACCGTAGGCGCCGGGGTTGTCACCGAGATAATCGAGTAAAATGATGGCACAACAACAGAAGATAAGAATAAAATTGATGGCCTATGACCACAGGCTATTGGACCTGTCTGCAGAGGAGATAGTCGAGACCGCTAAGCGCACCGGCGCTATGGTCGCAGGACCGATCCCGCTTCCTACGAGGCGCGAAATATTCACGGTTCTACGGTCTCCGCATGTCGATAAGAAGTCGAGAGAGCAGTTCCAGATCAAGACCCATAAGAGGATACTTGATATAGTGAACCCGACCTCGAAGACTATCGACGCGCTGAAAAAACTTGATCTGCCTGCGGGCGTATACGTAGAGATTAAATGATCCTTTGACAGTTTCAGGATCATTCCTGAGCTGTCGAATGAAAGGTGGCTCAGAAAGTAAAATGGTAGGAATACTAGGCAAGAAGATAGGAATGACCCATCTCTTTGACGAGAACGGCAGGGTGGTGCCCGTTACCATGATCGAGGCCGGACCGTGTTACATCGTTCAGGTCAAGACCAAAGAGACGGACGGCTACAACGCGATACAGGTAGGCTTCGACGAGAAACAGGCAAGGCTTGTAAAAAAAGTGGACGCCGCGCGTTTCAAGAAGGCCGGCGTGAACGCGCTTAGGCTCGTAAGAGAGCTGAAGGTAGGCGACATCTCTAATTACAAGGTTGGACAAAAAATAGAAGCGGATCTTTTTGCGAAAGGCGATTTCGTCGATGCGGTAGGTACCTCGATAGGCAAAGGATTTCAGGGCGGCATGAAGAGGTGGGGCTGGAAGGGCGGCCCCGGAGGCCACGGCTCGATGTTCAAGCGCGCGATCGGTTCGATACAGTCAGGGGCGCGTCTTGGCAGGGTGACCAAAGGGCATCATATGCCAGGCCATATGGGTAACGCAAGGATAACCACACAGAACCTGGAAGTCATGAAAGTCGACAAGGAGAATAATCTTATTGTCGTCAAGGGCGCTGTGCCGGGACATAAGAACGGTTATGTAATGCTGAAAGAAGCGAGGAAGATGCCGAAGGGTTACATTAAACATAAAGTGGTTGTGCAGAAGCTCAAGAAGGGCGCTAAAGGACCGGCTCAGGCAGCTAAAGCGGCGCCCAAAAAATAGCCCTTCGACAAAAGCTCAGGGCTTTATCCTGAGCTTGCCGAAGGATAGAAATCGGAACAAGAGAATGACTACGAAGAAGAATAAGAAGGCAGTAGTAGCGAAGACGGTACCGAAGAAGGTAGAGAAGAAGTTCACAGGCGCTCTGCCCATGTATAATTCCAAGGGTAAGGTTGTGGGAAAGTTCGAACTCGACAAGGAGCTCTTCACAGGCGTTGTCAATAAGGGAGTAATATATCAGTTCCTTATGATGTATAACGCCAACCAGCGTCGCGGTACGGCTTCCACTAAGACCAGAGCCAATGTTTCGGGCGGAGGTAAGAAGCCGTATAAACAGAAGGGTACAGGAAGAGCCCGCGCAGGCTCCACCCGCTCACCGCTATGGAGGCACGGCGGAATAGTATTCGGACCGCACCCGAGAGACTTCCATTACGATATACCGAAGAAGGTTAAGAAGCTGGCCATGATATCGAGCCTGAATTCAAAGATCGTAGACGATAAGTGGATAGGGATAGATTCAATCGACCTGACCGAATTAAAGACCAAGCATTTTCAGGCGATAGTCGACGCGCTGAAGCTGGAGGGCAAGAGCCTCTTCGTGATCGAGGCGGTTGACGATAAGATAAAGAGGGTTTCCAGGAACATAGAGAACGTAACTATTAAAAATTATAGAGACTTCAACACAAAGGATGTAATGGTCTCGGACACCGTTATAATGTCGAAGGCCGCCCTGGAGAAGATGCCCGAAAGGCTGAAGGATTAACGAGGAAGCAATATGAAGAACGCACATGACATAGTAAAAGGATTGCTGAGGACCGAGAAGGGCGCAGACATGATGCCGTTTGCCAAGTACCTCTTCTGGGTAGACACCAAGGCCAATAAGGTCGAGATACGCAATGCGGTAGAGAATATATACAAGGTTAAAGTCGACAAGGTAAACACGATCAATGTCAAAGGTAAGCCCAAGAGGGTCCGTTACGCCGTGGGTATGACTTCCGGATGGAAGAAGGCGGTAGTTACCTTAAAAGAAGGAAATAAAATAGACGTAGTCTAGTTAGTTGACGGTTCATAGTTAAAGGAAGAAAAATTAGATGGGAATAAAAAAATATAAACCAACGACACCCGGATCAAGATGGAAGTCGCTTTCGGATTTCAGCGAGATCACGAAGAGCACTCCCGAGAAGAGCCTTTTGATGCCATTAAAGAAATCGGGCGGCAGAAATTCCAATGGCAGGATAACCTCCAGACACAGAGGCGGCGGGCACAAGAGGATGCTCAGGATCATAGATTTCAAGCGCGATAAGCTCGATATACCGGCAAAGGTAGCCGCGATAGAGTATGATCCAAATAGATCCGCGAGATTGGCACTCTTACAGTATAATGACGGCGAGAAGAGATATATAGTAGCTCCTGTAGGATTGAACGTTAACGATGAAGTCGTGTCGGGCAGGACGGCTGAGATAAAGGTGGGTAATGCCGCGCCGCTCGATACCATTCCTGCCGGTATTCCCATACACAACGTGGAGTTTAAAAAAGGTTCCGGAGCGAGGATCGCGCGCTCAGCCGGCAATTCATGCCTGATAATGGCTAAAGAGGGCGACTACGCGCATGTAAAGCTGCCGTCCGGCGAAATAAGATTGATAGGGATAGATTGCTACGCCACTATCGGACAGGTTGGGAATATTGATCACGAGTCGATATCGATAGGCAAGGCAGGGCGTTCGAGATGGATGGGCAAGCGCCCGTATTCGAGAGGAATCGTCAAGAACCCGGTTGACCATCCGATGGGCGGCGGCGAAGGCAAGGCGTCGGGTGGACAGCCAAGAAGCCCATGGGGCCAGTATGCCAAGGGGCTGAAGACGCGGCATCATAAGAAACATTCGAGCAAATATATAGTTAAACGCAGAAAATAGCAGATCCTTCGGCTGCTCCGGTTTGTCGCAGCCTCAGGATCAAATTTACTTCGTAAATTTGAGGAGAAGGCAATGTCAAGATCCACCAAAAAGGGCCCTTTTGTAGATGAGAAGCTTCTTATGAAGGTGCAGAAGTCTACGATGGCGGGAGATAAGAAACCTATAAAGACCTGGGCGAGAAGATCGATTATAACGCCGGACTTTGTAGGCGTAACGTTGTCGGTACACAACGGCAGGAAATTCATCCCGGTCTATGTGACGGAGAATATGGTAGGGCATAAGGTCGGCGAATTCTCACCCACCAGGACCTTCAAAAGGCACGGAGCCGCAACTGAAGTATCAAGGGAGCTAACGTAAAAATTATGGTATCGAAAGCAATATTAAGATATACGAGGTTATCCCCGAGGAAGTTCAGGCTGATAATACCCCTGGTTAAAGGAAAGCCGGCCGAGGAGGCTATAGCCATACTTGGGGCGGTCAAGAAGAAAGCGTCGGGCTACGGCATAGACCTATTAAAGTCAGCCATAGCCAACGCGAAGGTTAAAGAGCGCGGCATAGATACCTCTACATTGTACATATCGAAGATGGTAGCGGATCCCGGCCCGATGCTTAAGAGGTTCAGGGCCGCGTCAATGGGCAGGGCGAGCATGATACACAAGCACACAAGCCATTTGACGGTAGAGCTCGACGTGATCAAAGCGGCAGCTCCTGTATCATCCGAAAATAAAGCCAAGGAATTACCGAAAATTAAAAAAACAGAGGCTCATGCTTCCGCGAAGAAGGAAGTTAAGAAGCCTAAGACGCACAAAAAATAACCCTTCGGCAAAAGCTCAGGGTGTATTCTGAGCCTGTAGAAGAATAAGAGGATATAATGGGTCAAAAAGTACACCCTTACGGATTCAGAGTCGGATACATATATGATTGGAAGTCCAGATGGTATGCCAACAGGTACGATTTTCCAAAACTGCTGCTTGAAGATATAAAGATCAAGAAGCATATAAAGAAAGCCCTCGCCTCAGCGGCAGTGTCGAAGATAGAGATCGAGAGGGCGAGTGAGAAGATACGGGTGCTGATATTTACCGCAAGGCCGGGTATCATAATAGGCCGCCGTGGCGCCGAGATCGAAAAGCTCAAAGAGGAAGTCCAGGCGATAGCGGGAAGAGATGTTATCATAGATATAAAAGAGATAAAGAACCCCAACATGGATGCGCAGCTTGTGGCTGAGAATATAGCGATGCAGCTTGAGAAGCGCATTCCTCACCGCAGAGCGATGAAGAAGGCGATACAAAATGCGCTTGACTCCGGAGCTAAGGGGGCCAAGATCATTTGCGGCGGACGGTTGGGCGGTTCAGAGATAGCGCGGCGCGAGAGCTACCGCGTCGGATCGATCCCCGCGCAGACCCTGAGGGCTGAGATAGACTACGGGTTTACGGAGGCGTTGACCAAATTCGGCCTCATAGGAATAAAGGTTTGGGTCTATAAGGGCGACAAGATCCTGGATAAAAAGGTAGAAGAGGAAAAGACGGACAGCAAGCATCAGCTTTAAGCTTTAAGCTGTAAGCTGTAAGTAAAATCTTACGGCTTAAGGCCTATAGCTTATAGCTAAAAGAGTGATTTACGAGGCGAATATGGCGTTGATGCCGAAGAGGGTAAAATTCAGAAAAGCGCAACGGGGCAGGATGGGCGGGTCCGCTTACAGGGGGGCTACGCTTGCATTTGGTGAGTTTGGTCTGAAGGCTTTGGGGAATTGCTGGATGACCGACAGGCAGATAGAATCGGCCAGGGTAACTTTGGCGCGGCACTTAAAAGGCGGCGGCAAGGTATGGATCAGGGTCTTCCCGGATCACCCGGTTACGAAGAAGCCCGCTGAAACGAGAATGGGTAAGGGAAAAGGCGATCCGAGCCACTGGATCGCGGTGGTAAAGAGAGGCAAGATATTATTTGAGATGGACGGGGTGCCGGCGGAGCTGGCGAAGGCATCGATGAGAGTGGCCGCGCACAAGATCCCGATAAGGACGAAATTCATAACAAGAGCGCATGGTTAAAAAATGAGCCGGCTATTGGTTCAGGCGAAATACTGGACCACACGCAAATAAGAAAGTTGATAGTGCAGTATGATAAAATCGAATGAACTCAGGAATATGACGGTAGAAGAGATAAGGATAAAAGAAGAGACTTTGAAGAAGGAGCTCTACGGCTTGAGGAGCGAAGCCGAGGCCGGCAGGGTTGAGAAGCCTCACAAGATAAACGATGTCAGAAGAGATATCGCGCGTTGCGAGACCATTATACGGGAGAAGATGAATGCAAAAAAGTAACGAGAGGAAGAGCCGCAAGGAGAGGATCGGTATTGTCAAGAGCAACAAGATGGACAAGACGATCACGGTAGTTATAGACAGGAGCTTTAATCACCCTGTATATGATAAGTTGGTTAGGACGCACTCGACTCTGAAGGCGCATGATGAAAAAAACGCCGCGAAGATCGGTGACAGGGTGAAGGTAGAAGAGACGAGGCCCATCTCCAAGACCAAGAGATGGAGACTGGTTGAGATCATAAAAAAGCCGTAAAGATTGAAGGTTAAAAAATGATAAGAATGAGATCGATAGTAAATGTTGCCGATAATACCGGAGCGCGCAAGGCATCCATGATAGGCGTCACAGGGCGCTCAAATAAAAAATATGCCGACGTAGGCGACATCATAACCTGTAATATAAAAGAGGCTGCGCCGGATGCCACAGTCAAGAACCACGAGGTTTGCAAGGGCGTTGTCGTTAGGACGGCCTCTCCTATAAAGAGGGCCGATGGGAGTATATTGAGATTTGACAGGAACGCGATCGTTATAATAGATCTGCAGATGAATCCGAGAGGAACGAGGATCTTCGGGCCCGTGGCCAGAGAGCTAAGGGATAAGAATTTCATGAAGATCATATCGCTTGCTCCGGAGGTCATATGAAATTTCAAGAGGTAGGTAAATGAACAAGATTAAGAAGCATGACACCGTTTTTGTTCTCGCGGGCAGAGATAAGGGCAAAACCGGCAAAGTATTCAGGGTGTATCCGTCCAGAGATAGGGCTCTGGTCGAGGGCGTTAATTACGTGAAGAAGCATACCAGAAAATCTCAGGATAATCCCCAGGGTGGAATAGTGCAGAAGGAGAGTTCAATTCACCTGTCAAACCTCGCGCTCTTCTGTAAAACCTGTAGTAAGAGCGCGCGTGTAGGATTCAGCAGCCTGGCGGACGGGACAAAATCGAGATTTTGCAAGCGTTGTAAAGAGGTGATCTAAGATGGCTACACCAAGACTTTTAGAGGCATACAGAAAAGAGATAGTGCCCCAGATGGTAAAGGAGTTCGGTTATAAGAACAGTCTCGAAACCCCCAAGATCCAGAAGATAGTTATCAATATCGGTATGGGAGAGGCAACGCAGGATATAAAGATGCTCGAGGCGGCTCAGAATGAGCTGGCGGCGATAACCGGACAAAAACCGCTGACGACCAGGGCAAAAAAATCGATAGCTAATTTCAAGATCCGCAAGGGGCTGCCCATAGGATGCAAGGTTACCTTGAGAAGGGCCATGATGTATGAGTTCCTTGACAGGCTGATATCCATTGCCATACCGAGGATCAGGGACTTCAGGGGATTTCCCACAAGCTCATTCGATAAGGGCGGGAATTATTCATTTGGCTTGAATGAACAGGTGATATTTGCCGAAGTAGATGTTGATAAGGTGATGAAGACGCATGGAATGGATATAACCGTAGTTACGAACGCCAAGAGCAAGGAAGAGGCTTTCGCTTTATTGAAACTCTTCGGCATGCCGTTCAAAAAAGATAAGCAGGTAGAAAAATAAGATGGCAAAGACATCGTTAATAGTAAAATGCAACAGGAAGCAGAAGTTCAAAGTGAGACAGTATCACAGGTGCAAACTCTGCGGAAGGCCGCGCGGGTATATGGGCCGTTTCCAGTTATGCAGGATCTGCTTCAGGGAGCTTGCTTCAAGGGGCGAGATACCGGGCGTTGTTAAAGCCAGTTGGTAGCCTTCATGGCTACGGGCAAGCAGTAGGCATAAATTTTGCGTAGCAAAATTTGCAAGATTCATCAGCAATAAAGCGCCTGTGTGCAGTATAAAACTCTATAGAGAGGGTCAATAAATGGCAGTTACAGATTCAATCGCAGATATGCTCACGATAGTGAGGAACGGCAGCCGCGCGAAGATGCCGGTAGTGGAGGTCAGGGGCTCTAAGATGAGCGGGGAGATCCTCACCATATTCAAGAAGAACGATTTCATCGCTAATTTGAAACTCTTAAAAGACAACAAGCAGGGCGTATTACGCGTATACCTGAAATATTACAGGGACGGTTCACCGGCCATTCTGGGTATAAAAAGAATATCGAGACCAGGGTTACGCATGTATAAAAAGACGGATGAATTGCCGAAAGTTTACGGCGGGCTTGGCATAGCTGTCATATCGACCTCAAAAGGGCTTATGACCGATACCCAGGCGCGCGAAGGAAAACTTGGCGGCGAAGTGATCTGTTATATTTGGTGAGGATATGTCAAGAATAGGCAAGAAACCGGTAGATCTACCGGGCGGAGTAAAGGCGGCGGTTGCGAACAATGTCATAACCGTCGAGGGAGCTAAGGGAAAGCTGACGCTTAACATCCCGCCGAAATTTAAAGTAGAGATCAAGGAGAACAAAGTAACTGTCGTGAGGCCATCCGAGGCAAAGCAGGATAAGGCGACTCACGGACTGATAAGAAGCCTCATTAACAACATGGCCATAGGAGTATCCGCCGGCTACACAAAGGAGCTGGAGATCTCCGGGGTTGGTTTTAAGGCGGCGGTGCAGGGCAAAGTGTTGAACCTTCAGCTGAGCCATACACATCCGATAAATTTCAATATTCCGGATGGGGTTACGGTTGAGACGCCGAAGCCTACCAATATAGTGATAAAAGGAATAGATAAGACCAAGGTCGGAGAGGCAGCGGCGAAGATACGGGATTATTACAGGCCGGAGCCTTATAAGGGTAAGGGTATAAAGTATGTTGGTGAGCACGTAAGACGCAAAGCCGGGAAAAGTGTAACCGGAGTCGGCGGCGCAGGATAAAAGGTCCTTCGGCAAAAGCTCAGGACCTTATGGTGAGCAAATCCGAACCATAAAAGGAATTCTAAAATGATTACCAAGTGGATAAAGACAACAGGCAGACAGAAGAGACACAGGCGCATAAGGAAGAAGATCGCAGGTACTATCGAGAGACCGCGTTTAAGCATCCGCAGAAGTACAGCGCATCTTTACGCGCAGGTGATAGACGATACCACGGGTAAGACGCTCGTTTCTTTCTCGACTCTTTCGGTGGATCTAAAAGATAAGATAAAAAAGGACGCGGGCAACGTTAAAGGCGCGGTGATCCTTGGATCGGCCGTAGCCGAGAAGTGCAAAAAGGAAGGCATAACTAAAGTCGTTTTTGACAGAGCCGGATATCTGTATCACGGCAGGGTCAAAGCATTGGCCGAGGCGGCGCGTAAGGGCGGCTTGAGTTTCTAAAAGGCAAGAGGGGGAAGAATTGGTAAATCCTAACACAGATGACGATAAAGAGATAAAAAAAGAAGAGCCTGCTCCGGAACAGGCGGCAGCGCCAGCGGCTCCCGCAGCGCCTGCAGCGCCTGCAGCTCCTGCAAGGTCGTCAAGACCAGCAAGACCGTCAAGGCCCAGAGGGCGGGGGTTTTTTGATGGCCAGGACAAAGAATTTGTTGAGAAAGTAGTTAATATAAAGAGAGTAGCCAAGGTTTTAAAAGGCGGGCGCAGGTTCTCCTTTAACGCTCTGGTAGTGGCGGGCGACGGAAAAGGCAAGGTGGGTCTGGGGTTTGGCAAGGGGAATGAAGTTGCCGACGCTATAAGAAAGGCACTGAACGACGCAAAGAAGAGTTTCTTCAACGTACCCATGAGAGGGACGACTATACCCCATGAGATGATAGGCCATTTTAAGTCGGCTAAGGTATTATTGAAGCCGGCCAGGCCCGGAACGGGCGTCATAGCGGGCGGTCCTGTAAGAGCTATTTGCGAAGCGGCCGGTATAAAGGATATACTTACCAAGAGTCTCGGTTCGGATGCCGCGCTGAACGTATTGAAAGCCACCATAGTAGGTTTAAAGCAGATGAGGTTGGAGAGAAGAATAGAAAAGGATGGGGAGTAAAGTTGAAGATAAATGAGATAGGCGCGCCTTACGGCGCCAACAGAAAGACGAAGAGGCGCGGAAAAGGTTCCGGTTCCGGCCACGGCAAGACTTCCTGCAGAGGAAGAAAAGGCGCCAAGAAACGGTCTGGGAGAATGACGAGGCCGGGTTTTGAGGGAGGGCAGATGCAGCTCGTGAGGCGCCTTCCTAAAAAAGGTTTTAACGCGCCTTTCAAAAACTCATATCAGGTTGTGAACGTCGAATCCCTTAATAGGTTCAGAGCGAATTCAGTCATAGGTCCCAAAGAGCTTAAGGAAGCTGGCCTTATAGGGAGCGAGAAGGAGACGATCAAGATACTCGGCACGGGTGAGTTGAAAAAGATCGTCACTATTAAAGCTCATAAGGTATCCGAAAGCGCTAAGGGTAAATTAGCCGCTATAGGTGCAAAATTTCGCTCGCTACCGCTCGCGGAATTTTCTGAAAATTAACGAATGAAAATTTGAGGTTTGGCTTAATGCTTGAAGCTTTTGGCAATATTTTCAAGATACCGGATCTGAGAAAGAAGATATTATTAACGCTCGGCCTCATAGCCGTTTACAGGGTCGGCACTTATATCCCTACTCCGGGAGTCGACGGAGCGAAGCTGGCCGTCTTCTTTGCTAATCTGGCCCGCTCTCAAGGCGGGGCGCTCTTTGGCATAATGAATATGTTTTCGGGCGGCGCAATATCGAGGCTAACGATATTCGCGCTCGGTATAATGCCCTACATATCGGCTTCCATCATATTGCAGCTCTTGACCGCTGTAATACCAGCGCTCGAAAAGCTAGCCAAAGAAGGTGAGGCCGGACAGAAGAAGATAGTGCAGTATACGAGATACGGCACCGTGCTCCTGGCGGTCGTGCAGTCTTTCTTTATAGCCGTATGGCTTGAGAACCCCGCGAGGTTCCAGGGATTACAGATAGTGCAGTTCCCGGGATGGGCCTTCAGGATACTGACCGTGATAACCCTTACCAGCGGAACGGCATTCATAATGTGGCTGGGAGAGCAGATACAGGAGTATGGCATAGGTAACGGCATGTCGCTGATCATCACGGCAGGTATCATATCGCGCATACCGACCGCCATGTATCAGGTCTACGCTCTATTTTCGCCGTTCGCTCCCGAGAAGGCGCAGC
>CAYSSS010000052.1:0-10504 GCA_964433975.1 uncultured Planctomycetia bacterium | reverse complement strand
GCTATTAAACCTGCAAGAGGAGGAAAGAATAGAACGCTAATTATTCGAATAAGTGTAAATTTCCAGCCCATTATTCCTACTTCGATTGGCAATCGATTGAATGCCCATAGCGACCATCCTGTCAAAAATGCAACCATCGTTCCTATGCTGGCTCCCGAGCGCAAAAACCCTGCGGCAATAGGCAGGCTAATATAGGGGCCGCCTGGAGCACAGGCTCCTGCCACCGTACCAATAAGTATTCCCCGTATGCCGGATTCTGCGCCTATAAACTTTGATAAGAGTTCATACGGTATAAGCACTTGAACCATTCCCGCTACGATAAATGAAAATAATACCAATGGCAGCACTTCAATGGCCATCGTTAAGCCTGCTTTTATGCCGGCTATATGATGCCCTTTAAAATAACCTATGGAAACAAGCACCAGGGCAAGAAGACCCATTATTATCGTTGGAATTAGCATATTTTGATTTCTCCTATTTTCGCTCATATTTATCTTCCTAAAATTATTTGATGCTGTCTTACTATAGAAGCTACGATAAATAAAGCATCGCTCCTATTAGCAGGGCAATGAACGCCCATATTCTGAAGAAATTCATGGACTTTCCCGTCAGCCATGCAGAAATTGCTTCGGAGCTTTTAGATGTTGTGAGCATGACGATTTTTATCGTGAGGATTAATCCCGCAATGCCCGCAACCTTTATGGCGAGCCCGTGCGCCTTCAGCGTGCTTCCGATTATGAGAATGGCAAAAACCATAATAAAGACGTATACGATAAATTTCAACCTGCGGCTCATTTTACGCTGGAGGCGGTTTTTGAATGCTCTTGGGTTAACGAGCCATAACAACGCGAAAATCGCCATTATTACGCCTGCTATTTTGGATAACATGCTTGGTCCTGTTTTTTATACATATTAAAAAACGGGTTGTTTTGGTGCCATCCCAGAAGAAAACTCCCTACAAAGTTGAATTATGCTATCTATTTTAGAGTCTATCAACTATTAACAACGGCTCCTCGAGCTAGGGTCGCTTTTAAAGGAGAGATCCTTCAGCCGCTAAAGCGGCATCAGGATTAAAATAAAAAAGCCTACCGGATTAACGATAGGCTTTTTTATTTTGGCTCCCCGTGCAGTCTTCTGACTGCGTATTACTATGGCACTTTGAGCGCTTTAAAACCGAGAAAACACCCCGGAATCACACCAGAATAGTCGTTTTCCCTAAAGATATGCCAAAAGAAGAAACGCTCGCTATATTTTAGTGACTATTTGTTAGTTAATTAGCCTGGGCTATCCTGTGAATCAACTCAGATATAAAAGTCTGATACCTGATTCCCAGCTGCTCAGCTTTATGCTTGATATTTGCAAGATCATGGCTATTAACACGGATATTTAGAACCGCGTCCTTTTTCCTTGCAGCGATAGCATTAACAATCTGTTCATATTCCTGCTTATCCACAGGAACAAAATTCTCGAGACTCTCTTCAATTGCCCGCTCTTCTTTTGTTAACTTAATCTTCCTCATATTTTACCCTCCTTGTAAAGCTTCTTCAATTTTCTACTTGGATATATTGTTTTTAAAAATATAGCGTCTGCCTCTATTACATATGGTACGGCCCACAGATAACCTTTATACTGATAAATGAGGATCTTTTGATTTTCTCTGTTCGGGTGCTTGCGTATATCAATTAACCTGGAAGCAATAATCTCTTCAAACGAAACACCTCGCGTCCGTTTTAACCTCTCACTCTTAAGCGCATTCCAACGAATTGTTCTCATATTATGTATATACATATTGTATTACATAATATGCAGAAGTCAAGAGCTATTTTTAAATTTATTTTCACCCGAGGACTCGGTTATCCGGCCGCCGGAGGCGGCCTACTGGCCAGCCCGCTCACTGTCGTCCAGAGGACTATTCCTCCATTTGGTCGGCGTTCGCGGACTTCGAGTCCTTCAACACGGGCCATAAATAAGCAAGCCCATCGAAAAAATCGATGGGCTTATTTATGGCTCCACACTGAAGACGCTCCTCAAACCAGTCTTCGCCTGGCAGTGCATCAACTAATCTCAATCGGCTTTTCATTCGAAAAAAAAACAGTTTAAGTTTCCCAGGGTAAACCATTATCTTATCGATTAGTGCGCTAATGACCTCTTTTTGTTTTATGGGGGATAGCTTTTGCAAAGCTCTTAAAACTACCGAGGCGTTTTCCTTAAACTCCCTGGGGTTTATGTAGTTGTTTTTTAAGTTATCGAGTTCGCTCTTAAGCCTATTTATTTCATTACCTATTTCTACGTGTCTACGGTGTTGTTCATCTATGCGAGGGCTAACTATTTCACGCATCTGTTGTTCGGACAGACCTGTGTTATGCGTCAATAACGAGTCGATCTTTATTTTAACCGAATTAAGTTCTTTATGTTTTTGTTTAACGAGTTTGCTAAGCTCCGGAGCTAAATTATGCAGCTTTTGATTGGCTGTTTCTACAATGTCTTCCAATATACCACTGTTGGTAGTAATCAAAGAGTTTATCCTTTCTTTTACAAATATGTCTAAGACATATGCTGAGACAGGCTTAATCTTGCATGCTTTGTTTTTTTGAGAATGTCTGTAATAATAGTACTGTTTGCCATTAGGCTTTTTTGCTGTTGCTCCTTCGAAAGGAGATCCGCAAATACCACATTTAGCGATTCCAGATAGTAAAAATGGGTAATTATTTACTTGATGGATAGATCGCTTGAACTTGCGCTTCAAAGATTTTTGCACCCTTTCAAATACCTCTTTTTTTATAATCCCATCCCAACAGGCTTTGACGATTGAGTATCTTTTATTCTCGATCAGTGCCTTTTGATCGGCATGCTTGCAGTATTTGTTCACTTCTTTTTCTCCAACATATGTTTTATTTGTTAAAATATGATGCATGTATTGCTTCGTGAACTTTCTTCCTGGGTGGTGCTTGCCATTGACCGATGTGTATTCTTTAGTCCTATACCCTTTTTCATTTAGGTATTTGGCAACGGCTGAACAAGACCCAAGCTTAATATACATACTGAACGCATCTTCCACGACCTTTGCTTCCTCGTTGCTTATTATCAGATACCCCTTTTTGTGGGGATTTATGTTGTACCCCAAAACCTGCCCACCATTCCATAGACCGCGCCGCGCACGAGCAAGCATATTTTCCGATGTTCTGTCAGCTGTCAGATCTCTCTCAAACTCGGACAATGTTACGAGTATTGTAAAAATCACCTTGCCAATAGGTGTTGTTGTGTCAATGTTCTGCCTGAGTACTATCATTTGGATATCAAACTTTTTAAAATAATCAATAATTTCCAAAAAATCCCTAAGAGATCTGCTTATCCTACTTAACTCTGTGCACAAGACCATATCAATAACTCCATCTCTTATGTCACGCAGTAACTCTTTGAATTTAGGGCGGTTGATGTTCTTCCCCGAGTACCCCTCTTCAACATATTGCCTAGTTTCAACCCAGGGATCTTCTGCCGTTGACTTTGTAGCAAGCTCCTCTCTTAGTCTTTGCATCTGGCTTTTCAGCGATCCTTCTGGGCCTCTTAATTGATTATCAGTAGAAACCCTAACATACAGTCCGCATCTTTTCATTTCGTCTTCTCCTTTTTTGATTTAAGAATATCCGTTGCGCTCTCTTCAAGAGTAGCCAGAATTCCCTCTTTTTGTAAGTCAAATACCGATTCCCCAATAATATTAACTACTTGCTCGTAAATGTCTTTAGACAATAAATTTGTACATTTTTCAAAGCACTTTGTAATCTCTTCATCAGATAGCTCTTTTTTGGCTTCTTTTGGCTCTTCCTTGCCACTCGGTGTAGTGGGTGACACTGGAGCCCCCCTTTCAAGATGGTTATGCATTGTTAAATCTCCTCTCGCTAAAGTTCATAAAGTTCACAACGTTCATTAGTCTCCTATCCCGTAGTCTTCGTACGCCTGCTTAAGCTTTAACTCGTCGGCAATTAGCTCATAGCCTTCTGCCGTTCTGCAAGTTTCTAACCCAAAGGTATCGCGTAGAATGCCTCCGACTTTTCGTGGAGTTATTTTAAGAAATTTATCATTCGTCATCTCCCGTGCTGAATTACAGATGTTGCCTATTAACAAATCTAACTTACGTTCCATCCTAGTTTTCACTGCCTTAAGGATGAACGCTCGCGATCCATGAGCTTTACCAAACTTTGCGTCTTCTTCTAGTTTCAGGAAGTATCTTATGAGACAATTTCGCGAAGTGTCGTCTACGGCCACAGTCATGAGCGGTATCATTAGTTGCTGAAATCTCGGCGGTAATGTATTTGGTATTTTGCACTCCGCGACTTGAAGAGGCACTGTTTTAAAGAAATAATCGAATCTGTATTTCAGGAGTTTGTTTCGAAGAAGCTGTGCCTCCTGATAGTACTCCTCGGATAACTGATAGGAGTTTGGTCGTGCAGTTGATGCTTGCATACGATAGCTTATGCATCTGCTCTCAAGAGCGTCATTATCAAAACGCCGCCGCCCATTTAAGATTTTGGGGCAATAGACATTGAATGATTCTGTAATAAATCCTCTGCCCTCGGCAGGTATAAGCCTGATAACAGGTCTACCTTTAGCGTAACCGCCGTTGAGAAGTTTGATAAGATCGGCACTATCCTTTTGGTCTGCAAAATCTGTCTCGTCTATTGTAAGTGTTGGGCTGAATAGATCTGTACTTCGAAATATGACTGGCACGGTTACGCAGCCTGTTATCTCCATCCCCTTGTAACATAACAAGCTTAGCGTCCTGGTTAATGTGCTTTTTCCGGAACCTGCATCTCCAACAATCCTAAGATACGGAATTGTGTCGAATTTCTGGTAAACATAGGTCATTAAAACATATAGGACGCAGATATTTATGAATTCTTTGTCCATGTCTATGTACTTTTCTATGAAACTGTATAACTCATCGAAAAGCGTGGTAACATCTTCGTATTCATCTGCACTAGAAGCTAGATTTATTCCTAGCGGGAAACAATCTATGCCTCGTGGTGGTATGTAGGTGTTACCATCCGGACCAGGAAACCGTTTTTCATATGTAACCTTTTTACCGTCAAAAACAGCCAACTCTGTAGCATTACTATCCTGACGCGTGACCAACTCAATCATGAGTTTTGCGTCATTGAATACCTCATAAGTAGAAACTTCCATTTCCATAAAACGCTTCCTTTCGTAATAGGGTATTTTTACTTGTCTTAGCCCTTCCAATGATGTATCATAAAAAAGGAGAGTCCAACGCAAGTTGGTATTGCTTTGTGCAATAGGAAGAGCTATTTTCCTGTCCAGGGAAGGGGCTACCGCTCTCCTTTAGTTTTTTTGCTTATTTATCTTTAGGCGGCCAGTTTAGGTCCTCCTGAGATATTTTGCCAGTTTCAATATACTGCAGTAATAGGCTAAGGTAAAAATCGTTGCTCTTGTAACTGCCATTCATGTATTTTAGCCACCTAAGAAGCTGGATGCCTAACTCTGAAAAGTGTCTATCCTTCATCTTGCTATGGGGGTTTTCGACCCTATCCATCGCGCCTTTCATACTAAGCAATTTTTGCTTCTCCCATCGCTTGATAGTTTCTTTTGCAACGCCCGACTTTTCCTCTGCCTCAGTAATCAGGTAATACTTGCTTCCGGCCATTTTAGTCACCTCCTATTCTATGATAGGTATTGCGTTAGGGGGTCATCAAATACCCCCGCACATATCATACCCCAGCACATAGCATAGACCCCCATATACATTTTGTCAAGAAGTATTTTAAAATATTTTTGTTTTTATGATGGTTATTCAATGGCATTTTCTTATGCCTTCCTTGCAATAAAATAAGGGGGCATGATACTAGGGCCTCCTTTTTAAATACACTATAGGTATATATTTTCGGGCGACAAGTAATTTTTAAGTTTCAAAATCCACTATATATTTTGTGGGGGATTTATATATATTTTCTCGCCACATACTGCTTCTTTCTGCAACAATAAGTCCAAAAAAACGTAACCGTAGAAATCGTTCTCAAAAAGCCTAATCTGTGTGTTCGGGACCCTAAATACTCAAAAATAGGATGAGGAACAACTGGGGTGGAGATAACCTTAGAGCGACACCAAAAAGATGTCATGACTCCGTACTAAAATAATGTGTCTACGAAATGTAAAGGTGGTCACGTTGCGCCTCCAATTTTACCCTGAACCATTTTGAAGGTTTTATCGCTAATTATTGCTTTATGCGTTCTGTCTGTACTAATAATCCACGCAGACCGTGGAAGTCGTCCTTTAATTCTACTTGTTTTATGCCAAGCTACACGCCCATTGTAAACAGGATTAGTAAGAACTTCTTTGATCCGTGCATGCGACCATTTCTTGTTGTTTTTAGTAAGTAAATTATTATTATTCATTATTTTTGCTGTGGCATTAAAAACGCCCGCATCTATATATATTTTGAATATTCGCCTAACTATACATGCTTCATGTGAGACTATTTCGTAGTAACCATTCTTGAGCTTGTATCCAATCGGGGAAATGCCCCCTAAATGTTTCTGGCCAACTTTTGAAGACATTGCGTTAAATGTTCTTTCCCTTGTCTGCGCTGATTCAAATTCCGCGAAACTAGCAATAGTGTTAAAAAACACGCGCCCTGAGGCTGTGCTTGTATCCAGTTTCTCAGTAACGCTTTCTAAAGATTTGCTTCTTTTACTAAACGTAAACTCTAGATTCAGGGTATCGCGTAAAGACCTACTCAGCCTGTCTAGCTTCCAAACAAGCACTGAATCAAATCCATCTTTGTTATTTTCCACATCTTCAAGGAGCTGTTTCATGCCTGGCCTTTTCGATGGTGGTAGTGATCCGGAGAACCCAGCATCTTCATAAGTTTTTACCAAAATAGCATCTTCTTGCGCCTCAATATAATGGCAACATTTTTCATGCATAGCTTCAAGAGAATATCCCTTTTGTTTTTGCTCCTCTGTCGAAACACGCTGGTAGATAACATACTTTTTCATAAACACCCCTTTCTAAAAGTATTTAGTTTCTGGCCAAAAAAATATCCCATAACATATATGGGGTAACAATGAAATGCCTAAGTTTATCTTTACTCTAGCAATTACTTATCTATCGGCTCAAAATCATCGATAGGAACAAAATCGTCCGTTGCTTGCTTATTTGTTTTAATTTTCTTTTCTTCCTTTTGTCGTTTTGCCTCTATTTGTTTTTTGCTTTTGTCAATATATCTTGTTCCCCATGCATAAACCTTTCCAGTCCACGTATCGTGGCTTAGGCCAAGGGTGCTAACATATTGGTAGCGGCCTTTTAAAGACGTAAAGAATAAAGAAAACGCTATTAAAACTATGGCAAACAATATTACGCGTCTTTCCGTTGCGGTCATTTTCATTTCATTCCTCTTGTGTTTCTTATAAAAATGGAATGTTACCGACTTTTCTGAACTTTATATCCTTTAGCAGCTAAAATTTTAGCCTCTTCCTTGTAAATATTTTCTGCCCTTTGAGTATAAACAAGGGAAGCAACCCCTATAAGATTATAGCCACCTGCTAAGTGTATACTATTGACGATCTTTGCGCCTGATGTCTCTTGGCTTATATCTATTTGAGCATTAACCGGAGCGTATTCTGTCAATGGATTCCAATAAGAGCCTTTTACATAAAAATTCTCTTGGTCTTTTATTTCTATTTTGTACCCTAATTTTTGTAAGGCTTCAATAGATGCATCAAATGCTATTTCACGTGAAGCATCGGTATAGGCAATATTGCTTCCGTCAGAATGTTTCACTGGCCCAGTCGTCGCGCAACCATTGATTAAGACGGCCACGGCTAATAACACTAAAAAATACATTTTTTTCATTGCACGACCTCCTTATTTTTGTGCATTAACTTGATTAAATTTTACTTCATTTAATCGACTAGCTGCTGAATCAATCGTAAAATCAGCCACCCTGCTAATACCTGTGTTATCTTTTTGAAGAAGAATGAAGAAACGATATTTAGTGCCGGAAATATTATATGCCCATATAGTTTTTTCTTTATCCAATATTTTTTTCTCATTTGGGTTATATTCATCGAATAAGGCTCTGATATCTCTTTCTGTAAGTCCCTCCTTTAATTTTGTGGCCTTAGCCTCACCATAAGGCCCTATATCAAAGTTGAACTTATTTTTTATCTCTTTTACTTTTAAGGCCCCATCCTTTGCTTCTTGTTCCTCTGCCTGCTTAGCAGATATTACCACTTCTGTTATATTTGACTTAATTGGTATCTTCCTGTTTTCTACGTTTTCTATTCTTTCATTATAATTTGGATGGGTATCAAATATTCCGCCACCTTGGACTGCTGGCGGTTGGATTGATTTAACTAATTTTAGAAAAGCTACAAAATCCGTATTGGGAATGCCCATTTCTGCTAAATAATCTAACGCTCTTGCATCGGCAGTCAATTCATCTTTCCTACTATAAGCATTGACTACTATAGATTGTGCCAAGGGGTTAAACAAACCTATGCCATAACCTGGCACAGCACTCTCCGCTATAAGGAAAGTTACAGAAATAAGCGCAGAAACTCCCGATTGCGTACCCTTATGATAAAACTCTGCATGTGCGCATTCATGTGCTAAAAGACAATATATGTTATTTCCTTTTAGATGGGGCAATAATGTATCCGAGATCGAGATCACTATATATCTATTATCAAAATTAATGAAAGCGTTAGGGACGTCATTCCAACTAAAAACCCTAACCATCATCCGCCTGTTTGCTATTGCAGGAAATTGTTTCATATTTACCCGAAATCTTGCTGCGCTATCTTTTAGCCATTGCGAGTCTTTGTGGTCCTCATAATACTTTATGTTAGAACCAGTGGTAGCGCATCCCGATAGAAATATTACTACTATACATAATAAAATTAATACTTTTCTCATCTCATTCCTAACGTATTTGAATTAAATATTTTGTTATATTCTATTTCTGTATTCTTGACCCATTTATTGTGTAGAGTGTACCAGTAATAATCTCGCGAGTTATCGTGTTTGATGGCTAATGGGATATTTTTTGAATCTAGGTAAAGAACATCTCTCATAATTTGAAGTAGCTTCCCGTATTTCTCCACGTCCGCATCTGAAATCGCAAATAGCATATTGTGTATTTTGCGCCCCAATCTTTCAACTTTGACCAGCGACTCCTCACCATTAGCAATACCATAGTCTGTATATGTGTCGGGATTCGGAGGATTGACAATGGTACTCTTGAATTCAATGTACAATTTTTTGACATCATCATCTGTTAATGGATTTTTTGATAAAGTCGCTATCATTGCTTCATCTGTCCAGATCTTTAAATCTTTTTCTGTATCAGACATCACACCTGCAGCCACAACCGTGGCCACAACGTCCTTGGTAGTAGATTGCTCAGTGGCATAAATATTAAAGGTAACAAGCGATGTTACTAGCAAGAAAACCAGCGGCCTTACCATAGGCTTCTCCTATTTCTACAAAAAGTAAATCACACAAAAATATTTATCGTCAAGTGTCTCGTGTACGCTTAACGCTTACGACCCATTCGGTATAAGAGGAATTTGTATTATGGTAATTATTCCTTAACGCAATAGCCCCAGTTCAAAAGTTAATTAGCGCTTGTAATGTCGCAGGTCTTCGCAATTAAAATCAAAGTCGCCGCCATTAAAACATTTAGCTAACGCAATAACCATCTTGCGAAATGCGTATTCGCTCATGTCTGATTTCATATCATTTATTATAGCAGCCGCTATTACTATTTTGTCATTTTGACGTGGAATGACATGATCAAATGTCATGTAACAGGGGCTTTTGGAATTCTTTTCTTCCAACTTGCGTTTGCAATAGTAGCAATAAAAACCATCGCCTTTCCATGCATTTTTTAATGCCTGCTTACAAACATCTCTTTTAATTTTTCTTCGAATGCCTTTTTGAATTAGCTTTTTGCAACGTGTGCAGTAGGGTGAGTAGGGGTGATATGACGGATCTCCACATATTTCACATTTTCTCATAGCAAAAGTATACACCACCATATATGGGGGTGTCAAATACTAAGACACCATGAAATAATATGGTGTATGAGCCACTTTATTGGAATTAGATTAGGTAGAAAAATTAAGGAGTTTCGTAAGAAACGTGGGATTACACAGGAGCGGTTATCGGAACTCGCTGAAACTAGTTACAAGTACATTCAAAGGATTGAAGGAAAAAATCCACCGGATGTACGATTAACCACGATTGTAAGACTTGCCAAAGTATTGAAGGTAAAACCTGCTGAGCTATTAGGCGACTTGCCGTAGTACTAAAAACAATCTTTCCGCCTTATTAAACTTTTAAAGATTACAAAAACGCCTCAAAAAGATACTTTCTTCTTGAGGCGAAATGTGTCGACTACCCGAACCGCGGATGCGGTTCGAGCGTCGTCAAAAATGGCTCCCCCGCTAGGACTCGAACCTAGGACACTGTGGTTACGATCTGACTC
>CAYSSS010000051.1:0-10565 GCA_964433975.1 uncultured Planctomycetia bacterium | reverse complement strand
GCAAAATTTACAATTAAACGGACAGCCCCTTGAGCTTAGGATCGTATCAAAGGTCACGCTTGTCACTTTTATGCCATTCGACATCATTGAATATTCTGAATGCCTCAAACTGCGGTCCGGCGGCGTTATGGTATTTATGTCGGGTAAAGGCCTGTTCTTATTATGGATCACATTGCCATCGGCCCTGTAAGAGATTCCGAGTATCTTTTCAATCGGCTCGTCTTTGAGTAGTTCCTTGATAGTCTCCTCTCCTTCTCCTCTTACTATGACATCTACCTTCGGGCATCTTTTAAATATATCTTCGACATCTTCTGTCGCCTTATGTCCGCCTACGACCAAAGGTATCCCATCCGGCATTAAATTCAGAAGTCCATAGACCTCGTCCACCTGACGGTTCCATGAGATACTTACGCATATTATATCTATCTCTTTGCGTATAAAATCCATCAGCTTGCCGGTATCGCATAATATCCTATCGTATCTTAGATCGACAATTGTGACTTCACCGACATGATCTTTAGCGGCTGTGGCCACGTATTCCAGGCCCGTGGGAGGGAATAGACACATCGCCGTACTCTGTTCGATATACGGATATAAAAATAAAGCGTGCTTATATTTCATTTATTTATTATTCCTTCTAAAAATTAAAGTAGAAGCTTTGAGATAATATAAATTTGTGAATTTTGTACTCAAATTTAAACCGTCGATATTTGTGGATGCCTTAAAAAAATATGGCGACCCCATAAATAAACAGGCTATATTATACAAAATATAATCTCTCAAGGCAAAGCAATTGTCCCGCAACATAACTTTATAGTAATCTGAAGTTTTTAAAAGGTATGTTGACGGGATCCCGCCCCCAGTCCATAAAGATGCTTGGCGGGACATATATTAGGTAGGATTAGATTTTATTTCTTTTGAGATCTGTATTTATTTGCTTTGTATACGCTATCCCCGAGGTATTCGCGCGCGAGGGCTTCCTTATCTATACCCTCTTCCGTCCAGTCGTATTCCATGATGATGAGCGTCAGCAATACATCCAGGAACGGCTGGGCCTCAAGATTCCTGTGGCTATTGTAAAAGGCTGTCAGTTTCCCGGAATAGTATTCCGGGCTCTTACTTACAGTCACCCACTCCTCCACGCCGGCTCTTATGAAAAAGCCCAGGAGTTTTTTTCGCATGCTTTCATTTAAACCCATATAATCTTTTCCGAAGAAATTGGATGAGTTTTGATTGAAGAGATTCAGGTCACGCAGGGCGCGGTCGAGCATCCTCCTCGCCTTTACTTTGACGTCCCGGACCCTGTCGGTCTCGGGAGCGTTACCTGTCGATCCAGGAACGCCACCGTTACGGGTCGGTTTATTAGGAGTTTGCGGCTCTGATGGTGTCGCGGGTTTTACAGTTCCCGGCCCACCATCTCCCTCGCCGCCTTTAGGCGCTTCGGACCCATACCATCCGTCTCCCTCGCTCGGCACATACCCATCGTCCTGCGTCCTCTTAAGATAAACGGATACTGTGATATCGAATGAACAGGTCATGCTACCTGCGGCACTTACCGTCTTCCCCATCAGGCCCGGCCCGCTTCTAGAGTCGGAAATATTTTTTGTGATGGGCCCTTTTTGCAGACGTTCTATCGATAGGCCCTCTATCCTTATCGGCGCTTTAAAAAAAGCGCGATTAAATTTTTCGGTAAATACCGGCGATGAGATTATCTTCTGCTGCGGCCCCATTTTGGAGATCTCCATGGCTGCGTCAGGTTCCAATGCCGCCATGAAAGGAGTGATCGTAACCATCGGTACTCCCTTGTAGGTCGGCGACACCAGGCCTGTTAAGACCATGTCCAGATGGAAGTTATTTGCGAGAGGATTGACATCCTTGTCAGCCCCGCCGGAGATGCCGGACGGACCCGGCGTGGACTTTACTCCATCGGCAACTATGCTTTTGCCGACGGCATACGTGCCTGTGATATCCTTGGGATATATCATGAAAGATGTTTCCGCAACTTCCAGTCGGGACTTAAAAGCATCTCTCATGAGATAAACGCGCGTGGTAGGACGGGCTATATACTCGCAGTTATAGTTCCACCGTGTATAGCTTGGGCCCTCCTGCGTAGGAATCACGTAGGTCGCATTCTCATGCCAATTGGCCTGGATGATGACGCCGATATCGAATCTCTCGCCTTTTCCCGCGTCGCAGTCTTTTTCATTCTTGTCTATCAGCTTAATCTTATTGTCCGTGGCCATCTCTTCCACGGTGGGTACTTTCATTGACTTTGCCCACCCTGCCCGGACAAGAGGACCGGACATAACAAGCAGAGCTGATATGAGCGCTAGAACCGTTATCGATCTCTTCATCTTATGAATTCTTTTCAGCGATGTCGCCGGCAAGAGGCAATTTAAATTTCTCGCCCTGGTAAGCCTTTACCATCAGAACGATCCAGAGGACCGTCTCCGCCAGCCAGAATGCTACATTTATGACCGGTATCAGCATGATAACAAATCCCGCGATCAAGAGGGCGCCGAATACCACGATCGACTGCATCGCGTGGAACCTGACAAACTTATTCTCTTTCTCTACCAGATAAAAAACTATGCCGGTGATAAAACCCAGTGAATAGCACAATAACGCTTCCATATTCGGCTGCATGCCGGTGGACGTCTTACCAAGATCTTTCTTTTCCATATTTCCTCCTTTATTGTCCTAAACCTTTTGTCGTAACCGTCGGTACTTTCTTCTGTGTGGTGGTACCGGAAGAGCCGCCTTGATCTACAACCGTCGTAGTGACCGTGGGCGTGGTCGGCGGCGTATATGTTGTCGGGGGCGTGTAGGAAGGCGGCGGGCTGCCCTTGTCCTTACCCAACGTTCCTAAGAAGCCTGATAACGCAGCCGCACCGGAGTTGTCGTAATTAGTGGTGCGGCGCCTTTGTCTGGGTATAACATTGACACTACACGCGATGGTGTTATTCTTTCTGTTATTTTCCTTTAGAGCGTTGTCCGGGTCAATGACAAGGATGAGCCTGTGCTTGCCCAGGGTATTGAACCAATAATTATCAACCTGAAACTCTTCCATCGTTAACCCTTTTACCGACGGCTTCACGGCTTGCCTGACGACTTTGCCGTTATCAATGAGCTGAACTTTAACGTTTTGTATATCAGCTTGTGAATCGTTACTTAAAAACCCCGATAGACTGCCTTTTTCACCCCGATATATTTCATCCACATAGGCCTTGGCGCCGGCCGGTATAAAACCGATGTCAACTGCCCGGATATCTGAGGGCATTTTTCCTTTCTTTTCTTCAGTAACCGTATGCTGCGTCTGGGCGAGGTTGCCGGAAGTGCCGACCCTGATATATATTGTGTCGTAGTTATTGGTGGTTTCGTCGGTCTCGGGGAGCTCGTTGTCCGGATCAAGCACTATTGCAATGGAGTGAAATCCCAACGTGCGGAACTTGATTCCCCGGATGGTGACGGGAGGGGTTGTCTCATTACCCGCGATGTTCATCCGCCTGTCATCTTTTATTGCGCCATCCACATATACGACCACGCGCAGGTTACTTATAGGCGTAGACATCGTATTCTGGATATTGTACGCGACGGTGTTATCCTCTCCCATAAGAGTCTCATTAATAGTGATGTTTTTGGTGCCTACGGCGCTTTTGAGCCCGGAAGCATCAACGACAGTCCTGTTAGGCGCATGATCGGGTCTAACAGGAGAAACGAATTCTGCAAGGCCGAAGGTTTTCACGGCAGCGTCATGAGTGGGAATAACCGCCATGGCGAGGACATTCGTCCATGTCTCGTTGTTGCGCGCGTTCCTCTCTGTCGCGCGGTGCGCCGGCGTATCTATGGATAACGATATCCTGTGATTGCCGGCCCTTTCGAACGCATAGTCTCTCAGGATGAAAGGCCTCGTCGCCATCGGACTTAAGTCCAGCGACTCGGATTTCCTGACAATGCCGTCAATCTTCAGTTCGACAGGGATATTGTTCGCGGGGACAATACTCACGTTCGAAACGCCTGTAACGATATTACATTTTCTGCCGACAGCTATCCTCGTCACCGGCGTTGCGCTGCTCGTAGGGTAAACTCGGATCGGTGTATACGTCAATTCCTTGCGTATCAATTCATATCTATCGCGGGTTACTTCTATATAACTCGCCGTATAGTTATAAGCAGGGTCTCTCTCACCCGTAATAGAGAGCTCCATCTTATATCGTCCCGGTTGGTCAAACTTCTTAGGGATGCGCTCTGTAGCATAACCTCCTGCTTCGATCCTTCTTGGTCCGTCCGGCCCGATCCGTTGTCCGGCAAGATATATATTAAAATTGGCATTCTCGATTACATGGTCAGTAAGGTTGCGGACATTAGCGTAAACATAACCATCCTTACCGGTCTCTGCCGCATTGAGAGGTACGCCGTCAGAGTATGTATAAGCTATGCCGGAAGCTTTAAGAGGGTGCTGCTCATCGCTGGTTTCCGGAGGCAAGGGTTCCGTCATGCCCACCGAGATTACCCTGCTGCCACTACCCGACGGTATCTCTATAGGCTGGCCGTTTTTTATGAACAGGCCTATGGAATGAACGCCCACAGTGTAAAAATCGGGATTCAATGTTAGTGGATCGTATGTTTTGGTGAATACCGACTGCGCCGCGATGCTCGGCGCAGTCTCCGTGGGTTTATCCCGGCCGTCCATCATAAAATAATATTCCACATTGGAGGCAGGCGTATCACTGTCATTGAATAGCATCATGAAGATGAATCCGGGTTTATCGGTGGTCGTATCGGTGAGGCTCGAACCGGTCGCCTGATCCAGAAAGTCAAGATTCGCTATGCTTATCTTGGGTAACGCTTCTTCTTGAGGAGGCTCTCCGGGCGCGGGCAGGACATTGATATCGATTGAGAGATTATTATTATTGTTCGGATTAGTTTCGCGCGGATTATCGAGCGGGTTGACCATTAAGCGCAGTATGTGTAGGTCCGGCGTAGTGAATGTATAAGGTATAGAAGGTATATTGGCCTCGTTTCCGGCGTCCACGGAAGGCACGGTAGACTGGCCCGCATCTCTGCCATCATCAGTAGCCCGGACCAGGACATTGAAGGCAGTGGCATTGCCGGAATTAAAAATGGCGCCTTTGATCAGGCCTGACTGTCCTACAGTGGTGCTCAGCGCGGCATCACCTGTATTGTCAGGCACAAAATACATACGGCTGCCCGTAAGATCTATCGTAGCTTGCACGTTGCCGGGATCAGGGGGCGCGGCGGCGAGAACTTCGATCGTCGCCATTGCGTCGTTATTGTTAGTGGTATTCGTCTCTCCTGGGAAGGGATCTACGAATAAGCGCAGAGAATACGTTCCGGGCTCGTTGAATGTGTGCGAGACGAGAGCAGGAGGCGACTCCTGTCCTGCTGGAGTAACTCCAAAAATGACATCGCCGGCGTTTACGCCGTCTATTTCTATACGGCCGGTGGCGTTTGCCGCTTCGGCTGTACCGGAGTTGGATATTGTAGCGGCCAGATCGCCTGCCTGTCCGACCACAGTTTGCAGGACTGGCTGCTGTGAACCGGTAGCCTTAAAATAAAGCCGGCTACCCAAAAGATCGGGGCCTTCCACCGCAGCCGCCTGACCGCCGCCCGGAGCAGGCGCGGCAACAACATTGACGGTCGTCGTAAGGTCGGCGTTGTTCCCTTCATCGGACTCCTGGACCTGACTATTCGGATCTACAACCAAATGGATAGTGCGCAACCCAAGATCGTTGAAGGTATAAGCTACCGGAGTAGACTGCGCTTCCTGACTCTGTGACACGACCGGTATCGTGGCCTCACCCGAATTTGCGCCGTCCACTTCGAACCTGACCAGGACACTGTTGGCATCGGTACCGCCTGCGTTAAATACCGTGGAATTAAAATTTCCTTTTTGGCCTACGGTGACTTCGCTGGCGGGTTGTTGGGCACCATCGGGAATAAATGATAGGCTTGAACCCAGAAGATCCGCGGGGGCCCCGGGAGCTACAGGCCCGGCCGGCTCGTTGGGAATGTCGGGTCCTGGGGACGGAGTACTATTTTGCGAAGAGGAATCGGATGACTTGGAACTGCATCCGCTGACACCGGTTAAAAACAATAGTGCGAATACTAAAACACAAGAGAGCAGCTTTTCTTTTCCTGTCCTCACGATATCCTCCTAATGTCATGAGTTCACATCAAGTGACATGCGTAATAGCTAATAGTATATCACAAGTAAACGGAAAAGCTTGCCGCTTTCCTTTATCGAACCTGTTCGTCCATCATCTGCCTGATCCTGGCAGCGTGCTGTGGATAACGCGCCTGGAACGCCTGAAAAGCGGTTCCAAATCTATTTACCGCCTCCAGATCTCTCCTTTGCGGTTTCAAAGGCTGCTCACGGCTCCATTCGGCGGCCTGTTCCTCCGTTACAGAGGCTTGTCCCGCCGCTGTCTGCGCTTGACGGGCCGATTCCATGAGAGCTTGCGCGCTCTTCTTTATATATGTTTCCGACTGCGCTACACAACTGTCCGGATCGTTGCTATTTTTTTCGATCACATCTGCGAAGCCGCTATAAAAATCGTACATAACATCAGCCTCTTCCGACGACACATTGGACAGGGCCAGAAATACCATCAAAAATCCAGTAATAAATACTTTCGCGGCGCGGGCTTTCCTCATTCTTGGATCTCCTTATTTTGTTTTTCTCTTTCTGTAGGGGCCTTTTGCGATGCCATTCTGTATGGTGTCTACGTTCTTACTGCAATAAGGGCAGATAAGTAAGGTCCACATTTTACCTGAGCATTCATTATGAACGCATCCCAACACCTCTTTTGGCTCAAGCGGTATGCCCTTGCCGCATTGGGAACATGTGACGTTGTCCGGGATAGACCGGCCGCAGACAGGGCAAGCGTACGCCTTCGTCACATCCTTGCATATAGCCACCAGGCTGTAAGATCTCCATTTTTTGAGAAATTTTTCTCTAGTCAGATGATATGACGGGCATTTACCCGGATCGTTGAATACGAGATCTTTATCATTAGCGTCGATAAGAGGCATTAAATGCGACGCGGAGACTCCTACGCCGGGCACCAAGCTCACAATGACCCTGACCCTGTCTTTTATTTTAGAAAATAAATTAAAAAACTCTATAGGATCTTTTATCCGGATGGCGATGGCATAATATCCCCTGTTAATGGGATCTTGCGCCATCTTATAAATAGGGTTGGTGGGTTTATTTTTACCGTCTACGATGCAGGGAGTGGCGGTGAATTCGAATATCTCGTCCTGTGTATAGTCTTCACCGAATGACTTATAGACCATGGAAAGAGATGCGGCTCCGCACATGTTGGGCTTCTGCCTGACGTACGGGTAATCTACTTCGGCCGTCGCCGCCGTAGCAGAAATAATGAGGATCGCCAGTGCTAAAAATGCCGTTTTAAACATTTTTCAACGCCGCCTTAGCATCGCTCTTGCTTTTGCAAAACTGGCGGAGAGGGAGAGATTTACTTCCCCTTCCGACGGTATTCCTGTTTTTACAACCGAATTTACAACCAAATTAACTGTTGCCTATTTTTTACGACTCAGCATCCCCAAACGGATTTATCTTTGGGTTTAGTTTCGCCGTTGTCATGAAACCGTTCTCCCACACGAATTCAAACTCCAGCAAATAGCCGGCCTTGCTCTTCAGAGTGAGCGTCTCCGACTGCTTTGTATTTTTTGAAGGATCCGGCGTGGGCGTATCCACATTTACGCTCTCCAGCTTTCCGAGTTTATAGTTAAAATTTATCTCGACTATTTTACCTTCTCCGGACATTACATTAAGTGTCGTTACGCCATTTTTATTGAGGCCTTCCGAAGGTAGAATGTTAGCGTTTTGAAGCTGGGGGTTCGGCCTGTCGCTTGTATAGTCAAACTCCATCGTTATCTCTTTCTTATCCATGGTCTTTACTACATATATGACTTTTGACCGCTCCGGGTCCGTGAGTTTATCGGCATATATCTTTTCTATTTTTGAGATTTTTTCCAGGAGAGTCCTTACTGCTTTTTGCAACTCATCATTTAAACGGCCTTCCTCGCATTCAACAACGGCCGAATAAGTTCTTTGGGTCTTCATACTTACTATCTGCGGCTCTATTTTTACAAGCTTGCCGCTGCGTTCAGCTTTACCGCTTATCGCAACATCTGCGGCCTGGAGCGCCCTGGTAAAATTATCAAGGGTCTGGTTGGATTTAGCCATCTTTTCAATCTCATCCAAACTTTTGACGCTGTATTCTTTTTCCAGATCCACGGAATTGTTTTTAACTATCTTTTCATCTCCTACTACGGCCCTGACATAAGCTGTCGGCGATACATATATAAAACCTTTCGACTGCATGACCTCCCGGGCGGAAATTATCGTCGCTTTTTTGGCCAGAGCCTCATCTTCTGTCTTGCTTTCAAACGGAGTTACCATGACCTTCTGATCAGCGGCATAAAGCAGGGCTGCTTGGAATAAGATCAATAACGTAAATAAAATATTCACTGCCGCTTTCTTTAACATCTTGTTCTCCGGTATGTAACGAAAGTTTTCGAGCTAAATAAACTGGCGGACGCGGGTGTAACCAATTCTCCCGCCTGAGGCTATCCATCCGATTTGCGGCGGGACCCCGCCGCCATACCTATAGCCTGTCTCAGGCGGGGGAACCTTTTCCGGGATCACCGCCAATATAGTGATTCCCGTCAATCCCTCGACGCACTTCGCTTGCTCGGGATTGACCCTGAGCCTGCCGAAGGGTCAATAAACAACCTGTATTATACAAAATATACGCTCTCAAGGCAAAGCAATTGCATTGTGGAAATATTGCTTCTTTATAGCTGCTTAAAACCTATCATGCGCCGCGGCTTTTCCGGGGGCGGTGCCATGAGCTGCCTAATAGCCTCGAAAACTGATTGTATTTCGACATCGTGTTTTTCAATCTTTCTTTCAAGTTCATTCAGCTTATGCGCTAGCTCTTTATGGGTTGAAAGAATGGCTTTCAATTTTACGAATGTGCGCATTATAGCTATATTCACCTGAATAGCTCTTTTACTGCGAAGAACGCTTGAAAGCATTGCGACCCCTTGCTCCGTAAAAACATACGGCAGCTTGCGAACTCCACCCCAACTTGATATTCCAAATTGGAATATCAAGTCTTTAGCCTCCTCTTTGCTTAACTGAAACATGAAATTTTCGGGAAACCTATCTAAATTACGATTAACGGCCTTATTAAGATTAAAGGTCTTTACTCCATAAAGCTTTGCCAAATCCCTATCCAGCATTACCTTGCGGCCTTTTATTGGATAAATCTTATTCTCAATAACTTCCTGAGGTATTAAATCCCTCATATAATGCCTCCTTCTGCCCGTATAGGCGCTATGTCCCCTATACTATAAGACGGGAAAAGCGGCAAAATTGTTGCAAAATTCACAAAAATATTTATATATGAATTTTGTGCCGAGGCTTGAACTGGCAAGTAGCCGAGGCCAAATTATTTTAAAATATTTTTTTTCCGATGGGAAAAAGTTTTTGGTTAAAAACTAAAAAGTAGGGGCTCCTCAATCAGGTCATAGTTTCTCCGCTGCCTTGAGCAGCAGATTCTTGAGCCATAGGCGGGGACTCCACTCCTTTTTTGCTTTTCTGAAAATAATCCGCTGTTTTGTTTCCCGGGACATCTTATTGTCAAAATCCTTCAGTTTTTGATAGTCACTCTTCGGAAGCTCTTTGCGCCTGCACAACTCAGTCACGTTGACCATGACTCCGGAGCCGAACTTCCGGAACGTCCTTTTATAATTGTAAAAACCTATATCCATATCGATATTCTTCGGTATATGCGATAGTTTAAACCCCTCCGGTATATTGTATATGTATGTCGATTCATCAAGACTATTGGTCGGGAAAAATATAGGCTTATCCCTATCCTTCTTTGCCAAAGAAGAATTATTTTCGAAGCCTGCAAAATCGATTATCAGCATGCCATCGGTGATCGCATATGCACCCGGCTTGGTAAGCCGGTAAGTGGATGTTATCGGACCGTATCTTGAGTCGATACCGCCAAATTTATGCATCTCCATTACGCCATTTTGTGTCAATTTGTAATCAAGATCCCGCATGAATATATCTTTTTGCTCCTGTGTGGCGTTCTTCCACATCCTTCGCATATTTATTGAATGTTCCAGGTCGAACAAGGACTTTCCTTCTATGGCGGCCGACCCATCTTCTTTTATCGATATCTTTTGCTCCAGCTTGGTATAGCTTCTCTTTATATCAAAAACAGGGAACCTCCCGAACTTTCCTCCGTCTTTTGTTATAACGAATGTGTAGCCCATCTGATAAGAAGGCGGATATTCACCTATATCATAGCCATTAAGCACCGGGTCTATGTAGAAATTCCCTTCAATATCCACAACCTCAACAATAACGTGGTCAAACAATGTTGGAATGGGCAAGTCATACTGCGGATCATTGATCGAATATTCCGTGTTGAAAAGGGCGATATTCGATTTTACACCGGCTTCTTTTAACATATACACAGAGAGAAGCGACAGGT
>CAYSSS010000050.1:0-10936 GCA_964433975.1 uncultured Planctomycetia bacterium | reverse complement strand
TATCGGCCCATTTAAAATGGCCAAGGTAAGATTGAAGACAGCTCCGCACGTCATTGCGAAGCCGCGATAGCGGCTGAAGCAATCTCGCTTTTGGGTTTGCGTAGCCAGTTCCGAGCCTGTCCTAAGATAGCATCTCCCCTTCAGGGCCCGTAATGACGAAATAAAAAATCAAAAAATAATTCTAGCTGCCAAAAATTTTTAGAATGGTAAACAGCCCCAGAATGACCATAAGCAAGGCTACGTATCTTTTTAGTCTGGGTGAATTCGCATTCTTTACGGTAAGCGCCGCTACCGGCACAGCTAAGATCGCGCTGGCTATTAATACCCAAACGAGTTTCCAGTCGATAGCCTTGCCGCTGGCCAGATAAACCATAAAACCTACCAGGCATGTTATCGCTTCCGCAAACGCAGTGATGCCGACGGCGTTTTTGACATGAATTCCGGAAAGCATCTGTCCGCCCATTACGAGGGGACCGTATCCGCCTCCGGAGATACCTTTATTGAACGAGGCCAAAAGACTTATCCCGGCTATCTTGCGCCACGAAAATTTCATCGGTCTTGCGGCGGTTACAAAAATTAATACGCCCATGGAGAAAACCAGGATACCTATGTACATAGAAAGGAGCCACTTTGGTATATTTATGGCTATTAATACTGCTATTATGACACCGATAGCGCTTATCATACCAAGCAGACCGGCGACTTTAAAATCCTTTGAACCCGGAGTAAGATTTACGTTATTTACCTTATGATGCATCACGCATGCCGCTATATCCGTCGCCAGCTGAGATATCAATATCGCCGGAACAACCTTTAACGGATCATAACCCATGATTATCAGAATAGGAGCGAGCGCCGTTCCGTATCCCATGCCTAAACCGGAATCGAGGTATTCGCTGATAAAAGCCACTATGGCCACTATCGGGATCATGATGTTATAATTCCCGCGGCCTGGACGCCGTCGTCATTCTCCAGAACAAATCTGCCAAGCCCCCGAATAAAAGCGAAATCTTCCACTACGACCGGTTTTGAAGTGACAAGCCTGACCTTGCCTATTTCGTTAGGACCAACGCTTCCGGCCATTTCCTCGAGCGTTTCGAGCGTTGAGGAATCGATCCTCTTCTCTATCTTCTCGATCACGCACTCCGCCTCCTGTGAGGCGCAGCGAAAAGTGAAACGCTCCCCGGAACGCATAGGCGATTCCGCCAGCCAGAAGAGATCGGCGTAAAATGACTTTCTCGGGACCGCGGGATCGGCTTCGTCCGAAAATATATTGCCGGCTAAAACTTTTCTATCATCGGCAAGAGTAATTCCTATATTTTCACCCTCCTCCGCCGAGACCCTCGAAACCCCGAACACTTTTATATCTTTCACGGTGGTCCGCTCACCCGCGGGTAAAACCGAAACACCGCTCCCTGTTCTTACGGCGCCGGATTCGACTCTTCCCACGAAAACATTTTCGCCATCTATATTATATACATCCTGCACGGAAAATCTAAGAGGCTTCCCTGCAGACATATTCTCTTCTTTAAATTTATCAAGGCATGACAATAGCGTAGGCCCTTTATACCACCTCATGTTTTTAGAATGTTTTGCTATATTGTCGCCTTTCATGGCTGAGACAGGGATCGCATATAGCATTTTTGTCCCAATGAGCCGCAGAAAATCTTCTGTCTCCCTCACTGTGGCGTTAAACCGCTCTTCGCTATAGGCACAAAGATCCATCTTGTTTATGAGCACCGCCAACGCTTTCATCCCGAGCATATTCAGTATGTAAGCATGGCGCCTTGTCTGCTCTTTGATACCGTCAACGGCGCTTACCACCAATATTCCGAAATCAGCGCGCGTGGCACCTGTCATCATATTCCTGGTGAATTCGACATGTCCCGGTGAATCTATTATCACATAGTCCCGTGAGGAGGTAGTGAACCTTATTTGAGAGGTGTCTATGGTCATTAATTTTTCCCTCTCTTCCTTAAGCTGGTCTGTAAGGAAAGCGAGGTCCGGGTCTTTCGCCCCCCTTTCGGAGGCGGCCTTTATCGTGGCGAGTTTATCTGCCGGGATAGATCCGGTATCGAAAAGAACTCTTCCTATCAGCGTTGACTTGCCGTGGTCCACGTGGCCGACTATAACTATATTTAGAATATCTTTATCCATGATCACATATATCCAAGGCTTCTTAACTTCTGCATCGTATAGGCGTCTTCTTTATCCTGCGCCCTGCCGCTTCTTTCGGAGATCTTCGTCGTCTCGAGTTCCTTTATTATCTTATCAAGCGAATCCGCCTTTGACGCTACGGGGAAACAGCACGGCTGGCATCCTATGCTCCTGAATCTTTTGCCGCCTCTGGCAAAGTAGAGGTTCGCAACCGGAATCTTCTCTTCCCTGATATACCTCCATATGTCTATTTCGGCCCAGTGGAGCATGGGATGGATCCTTAAATGTTCGCCTTCGGATACGTCCTTCTTGTAGAGATCCCACAGCTCCGGAAGCTGATTATCGTAATTCCATTTGAACTGGGCGTCCCTGGGCGAAAAGTACCTCTCCTTGGCCCTTATGCCGTGCTCGTCTCTTCTTATTCCTAAAAGAAGCGCCTTGAATCCGTATTTCTTTATCGTATCTTTAAGCGCTTCTGTCTTCAGGGCATCGCAGCAGAGGAATTTCCCTTTTGACGGAGAAGTCCCCTCGCTAAGCATCGTTTCATTCCGGCTAACGATAAGGTCTAAGGACCAGGCCTTCCTATACTTTTCCCTGAAATCGTATATCTCTTTAAATTTAAAGCCCGTGTCTATGTGCATCACGGGAAATGGTAGACGTCCGAAAAAGGCTTTTCGCGCGAGCCAGAGAAGCGTCGTAGAATCCTTGCCGATGGACCACAACATAGCCATATTTCTAAAGCGCTTGTACGCCTCTCTTATGATGTATATCGATTCATTCTCGAGTTTAGCTAAATGATCCATCGGTACTTTCCTAAAGTATGTCTTTGCCGTCCATCCCGAGCCGCGCTATCTCCTCGTCGGTATAACCTATGAGCTTCAAGACGCTCGGCGCTATATCATAGATAGACGGCGCTTTCGTTTTAACGCTCCTGTTTGTGAATAAAACGCCCGGCACGCTCTTCGGGTCAAACAGGTGGTCGCCCGACCACTTCTTCAGGTTATCTTCCAGGAGGGCCTCCGGGGCCGCCCCCAAAGCGGTCTGCCACGAAGCTCTGTAGCCTATATTGAAGCCCACATATAGATCCGGCATCTCCGGGGCATACGGCCCCCAGAATATCTCCTCCCGCGTATAGACATTTTTTACAACCGGTTCGTTATATTTATCGTCAACCCAGCTTCGCATTCTTGCCGCTATCTCCGCTTTTAAGTTTTCGGTTTCGCCCCCCGGCTCCACTATCCCCTTGCCTTCTCTTCCCTTCTGGTTGATATATATGGCGCCGAACCCTATCGCATAGGCCTTAGTCGAGCCCCAGTCCACGTCCTTTAATAGTTCACCGCCCGGGCGCGCTTGGTCCTTTTTAAGTTTTAGGTATCCGTTCGCCTTAAGCCAGCTATTTATATGCGCGGCTCTTCTGAATGTGCCGAAACCGTGGTCGGACAGCACTATCAGCGTGTCCCCGTCTTTTAGGCCGGCCATAACGTCCCCGACTACAGCGTCTAATTTAATGTAACAGTTCCTTATCGCCTCTTTGTATTCGGCAGGCGCGTTCTTCTCATAGAGCGGATGGCGTTCGTCCAGGTATCTCCAGAACATGTGCTGCGCGATATCGGCGTCCTCGAAATAGATAAAGAATATTCCGCTCTTAAAACGCGCCATCTCTTCATCCATCATGCTCAGCCTCTGCCGGAAAACGCTGTCAATTTGTTCAAGAAGCTCTTTCTCTCCCAGGCGTTTTTCATTGACCGCCCAGGTGTCAACCGGCATGCCCTGCGTATGAAAGAGCCCTATCTTGCCGGCGAGGTCCCTGGAATAATTTTTAGGATAAGATATCGCGAAAAACGGATTTCTGGGGTCGAGATTTATCGGGCTTATGTATAATTTAAATCCGGGCTCGGTCTCGACGAGATAAAATTTAAATATGCCGCGCGCTCTCTTAAATAAGCCCAGCCTGAAATTAACCTCCTGCCAGGGGCTCCACTGACCCTTCTCTACGAAAAACCTCCTGCCTTCAAGTTTGATCTCGGCTTTGTTGGAATTATATTTCAGGGTAATTTCGAACGGGACTTTTACGTTCTCGGTCTTTTTGCCTGCTGTTTTTCTGGGCCCTATGAGGTTAAGCGTCATCTTATCACCGCGGGCGACCTTAAAGACCTTGCCCCCGACATCTTTGGCATCGCGGGCATCCTCGCTCGTATAATAAGTGAATGTGCCCTCGGTGCCGAGTATGTCCGGCACCCCCATACCCGACAGCATCCTTCCGCGCACTTTATCGGGCGGGAATGTAACAGGGCAGGATATTATGGTAACGGGGATTTTTTTGTCTGAGGCGTATTCCCAGAATGAGGGGATCTTTTTTGGCTTTTGGGGACTTAAATTATCTATCTTTGAGATCGAAAGGCTGAGTTTATAGTTCTTCGGGTCGCGGATTATGAAATCACATACGCCGTGTTTGGCGGGATTCGAGCCGGTGGCAAATCCGCTCCACGCCACCGGAGATTGGGCCGGGTTTGTGGTGGCAAGAGGCGTGTACGAGCCCAGATTTTTTAGCCGGACAAGGTTGGGAAGCGCGCCCTCATCCATGAGTGGCTCGATTATCTCCGGACTAAGCGCGTCAAACCCCAGTATTATTATTCTGTTTTTGAAATCGGATTTACCCATACGCATAATCATTATTATTCCCGCGGCAATGATCGCAATCGCCGCCATGATCAACAAAAATTTCTTATGCCTCCTGAAAAAAGGCCCTATCTTCCTGAATCTTAAAAATATAACGCCTAAAAACGGAGCGGCAAGAGCGGCCAACCATGTAAAGCCGCCCGTAATAGTAAAACCTGTCCCGGGATCTATATAGCCTAAAAACATCGCCTATTCTCTCCATATAGTTATTTTAACACATGACGTGCGTCTGATAAAGAAATTATCCGCCGCCGTCATTGCGAGGAGCATGCTATTTTATCTTATCAAGCTCTTGCCGCGCCATTGTCATGTCGGGCTTAAGCTTGAGCGCTTTTTTCAAATGATATGCCTCCTTTTTTTTAACCCCGGCCGCCTTATAGGCCATGGCGAGGTTAAAATGCGCGTCCGCGAAATAGGGATTTATCTCAAGCGATATCATGAAAGACCGGATGGCTTTATACGGCTCGTTGTTGCTCCAGTACAATACTCCGAGGGCGTTATATCCGTAGGAATCGTCGGGGTTCAGGCTTAGCATTCTTTGCAAAACCGCCTCATCATATTTAAATTTAATCTCCTTTGAATTTTTATCAAGCGCCAGGGCTTTTTCGAGATAATGAACGTTTTTCCCCAGATCAAAGATGTCCTTATAGCTTTGGGCGAGCTCCAAATAGAGCGTCGCGTTTGCAGGGTCTTTCCCGCGCTTTAGCTCAAGAGTGTTTATTTTCAGGTACTTATTTATATCCGGTATGTTCGGATTTATCGCAAGCGCTTTTTTATAATATTCTTCCGCGGATTCGAATTCTCCCGCGTCGGCAAAATATGTCCCCAGATCCGAGTAGATCATCTCTTTTAGCTCGCCCCTGCCGGTAGTGCGCAATGCCCCATTCGCGTAAATAATAGCTTTCAGGTATCTTCCCTTAAGCCAATAGATGTGCCCCATCGAACTGTAGTAGCCGCCGAGTATCTCCAGCGCCATGTCATATTCCCGCGTTTTCGGCATTTTGGCCTTCAGATACGCGAAGTTTCTTTTGAATACCGGGTTATCCGCTATGTATGGGGGAAAAACATGCCCGGGGTCGCGCCCGAGATCAATGACCCCTTTTACAGAACGCATGAATTCCTTCATCATTCCTTTATCCCAGTAGTAGATGCCCATAGCGACATCCTCAAGCGCCCGGTAAACGGCTATGGACTCGATGGATTCCGCGTTGATCGGGGGCGGATTAAACTGCCCGGCGCTTGATATGATCGCTTTATATTCTCCGAGCGCTTTATCTGGCTCGCCTGCCATCTGATAGGCGCCGGCCAAACAGGAATGGGCAAGTTCATTTTCAGGGTCTTTTTTAACCGCTTCTTTAAACTTTTCAATGGCGGCCTCATTCTTATCTTCCAAAAGGAGCGCCTTGCCCTTGATTATATCCTCGGTGGCGGGAGTAAACCGCGCGCGCGCGTTCGCGATGAGGTTCCCGAAAGTTCCGGGAATATCTAAAGCGTAAGCGGCATTTCTGTCAAGCGGGTTGGTCCTAATAGCTGTCCTGAATTCAAGCTTGCCGAGGCCGAAAAAACCGTTTATATCCTTATATATCTGGCCAAAAACGGTATTCGTCGTAGCTTCGTAATATCTATTAATCATCTTTTGGGCCCCTTCCGGGACTTCGCCTTTGAAAAGTTCAAGCGGAGAACTTCGCGCCATCATAATGCCGGTGATATTATCTCTGTGGAACATGTTAACCTCCCGCGCCGTTGGCTCGGTCAGTCCCTTTAGCATCGGCTCACCCTCCCCGCGCCGGGGAGCTTCCATGATCGAGGTCGTGTAGGAGGCGAGCGCGTCCTCAGAGAAGACAAGCATATCCAGAAGGTCAAAAATATTATTTATGTTTATGGCTGATAAGCCGCGAAGTATGCTTTCATCTTTAGCTATCCGTTCTCCCTCTTCTTTTAGCAGCGGTATCTCCAAGCCGAGCTTCTCCGTCCGGCATAGGACAAGAAGCCGCGCCGGTAAGGTTTGGTGGGGCATCCATACGGTCATTTCGCCAAAAAGCGCCCGGTATTCCGCCATGGAGATCTTAAGCCGGCCGGTATCTCCCGCATTAAGGGGTAAAACGGCTGCCAGGAAGCCGTCGTCAGCGAGATGGTCTCTGACAAGGCCTGCATTCTTTTTTAACGGGAGATCTTCGTCATTGATCACGATAAGGTCGAACTTCCCGGAGGAAGAAGAGAGGTATTTTTTAAGGCTCTGTCTGATCACTTTAATACGATTATCTTTTGACTTAAAATACCTGTCCGTCTCAAGACAGACTATCTTCTCGATCGACGGGATTCCCTCTGCCGTCTTAAACGCTTCTCCGTTTCCGAGCCCTGAGAAAAGCACGCTCTTCACGCGTTCTTCCAAAACAAAAGGAAGATATACCTTCAGGCGCTCGGCGGCGATAGATGAAAGGCGGTTATCCATTATGACACGGCCGTCTTTTTTTAGGAATCTCTCGGGCGGTTTCTCTACAACCTCATACCGGTGCGCCGGCAGAAAGTTAACGATAACGAATCCCGAAATTATAATACCTAAGAAAAACGGGATAAATTTATTTTTCCTGCCGGGAAAAAACACCATCCCTGACAAGAACGCGGGCGCCGCGCTTATCGCGGCCAGGAGCAGGCAATCCGATGAAAAATTTCTCGCGTATTCAGGCAGGATGAGAAAGTACCGCCAGCCGTATAGGAGGCTCTCCATAGACTCTTTGACGGCGCCCATCCTTATAATGGACGCTATGGACATCGCTATTACCGCAAAACCGGCTATCTTAAGCGTCCTGTCATTGCGACTGTGTCGTAATTCGCGTTTTTCGTCATTGCGAGGAGGGCGAAGCCCGACGAAGCAATCCCCTTTTTTACGCTTAGCAAACCTGAGGCACGCTCCTGCCAGAAAGAAAATAATGAAAAATCCGGCAGCAAAAAGGCGGGGATGCCTCAAATGAAGTATATGCGGCGTTATAAATAGAACAGCGGCGTAAAAAACGAGCGACGTTACAACTCCGGCGATAAATGCTTTTATCTCTTCAAACCGTTCAATCTTCACAATCCTCATCCCTTAATTTACATACCCCAGGCTTCTTAGGGTTTCGAGCGTCTTTTCATCCATAGGCTCGGATTCACCGGGCGCGGATTTCTCTTCGCCCCTCATCCAGCCTTCCATATCTTTTTTCAATTCATCCGCCGTATCCATATTTTCGTATATAAGGTTTATCCGCTCTTTCGGGTCGTCTTTCATGCCGTAGAGCTCATCCATCCTGTTTGAGCTTTCCCGCGAAAGTATAAATTTCCATTTTGGAGTCCTGACGCATCTTGAGATCTCTTTGCCGCTGGCCACCTTTAGATGGATCTTCTCGGCGTCGGCCAGGTTATCCTTCAATATGAGCCCTCCCCAGCGCATATTCTGCGTTTCGCTGAAGGCCTTCTCCAGATAGGCCGCCGGACTTTTTCTCTCATCAATAAGCGGAACAAGGGTTTTGCCCTCCATCTCCTCCGGAGCCTCAAGACCTATTATTTCAAGGGCCGTAGGAATGATATCTATGCTTTCGACCTGCGTATCAACGCGCCTATTTGACGGGAGGGCCGTTCTATTTACGAAGATAAGCGGCACCATAATTGACGGGTCATAAAACTGCAGGCTGTGCCCGAAGTAATTTTCATGCTCTCCAAGCGCCTCCCCGTGGTCAGCGGTTACGATTATGAGGGTATTCTTATAGGCTCCGGTATCTTTCAAGTAATCCATAAGACCGCCTATCGATTTATCCACATAGGAAACCTCGCCTTTATACAGGGCGTCAATGTGTTCACGGTCTCTTTTGCTCAACTTTATCTCACCGTTATTTACTTTATCCAGGAATTGCGTGGAGCCTGTCGCCTGCCCCGAATATGAGGGGTCGTACATAACGTTGTAAGGATAGGGCGGGCTGTAATCGGAGTGCGGATCGTAATAATGGATCCAGACAAAAAATCTGTCCTTGGCGTGTTCATTAAGCCATGTTATGGCCTTTTGAGTCGCCTCTTCGGCCGGCTGTTCGATCTGCCGCGGCCAGTCGAATACGTCAAATCCCCGGCCTAAGCCGGAGACGTCATCCCCCAGAAAATTCACGCTGACAAATCCCGCGGTCTTGTATTTATTCATCTTCAATATCTTCGCGATCGTCAAAACCGAATCCCGAAGCGGGTAGCCGTTTATTCTCACGCCGTGGGTGTGCGGATAAAGCCCCGTCAGGATAGAAGCATGGGAAGGCCCTGTAAGCGGCGCCTGGCAGACTGCGTTCTTAAACCTCACGCCCTCTTTGGCAAGATTGTCAATGTTCGGCGTCTTTATTCGGTTGTTTCCGTAACAGCCTAAATGATCCGCCCTCAGGGTGTCTATCGTTATGAGCAGTATATTGAGAGGCTTGTCTGTTTTGACTTTTTTATTGACGCCACATCTGGCAGCGAAAAAAGCGCCGGCTATCAACACCGCAAAAAACGTAATAATATATCGTCTCTTTATTTTCAACCCTTCCTCCTGCCCGGGTTCTGAACCCCCAGGCTCTTTACAAGATTATAACTGTCTGCCCATTTGAAATGCGCCAGATACGACTGAACGCAGGCTCTTAAAGCGTTTATAGAGTTTGCTGGGTTTTGGGCCATACGCGCAAAGCGGCGGAGGCGGGATTTGAGATTATTTATTACCCTGCGCCTGACGAGGATATAGTCGCGCCTTATAATATAGCCGAGGAAATCTATGCCGTTTGAAATGGGCTGGAGCTTTCTTCTGTTCGGATGAAGCCGCAATAAGAGCTTTTCGGCTAAAAATGTTTCAATATCCTGCCGCCATTTTATGAGGGTATCTATATTATCGCTTAAAAGAACAAAATCGTCCACATAGCGGATATAGAAGCGCGCTTTAAGAGTGTGCTTCACGAACTGGTCTAATTCATTTAAATATACATTGGCGAAAAATTGACTGGTTAAGTTTCCGATGGGAAGCCCCCGTTTATTGTCTTTTCCAAATATGCTTTTATGCGGCGGTATATTTTTTAAAACTCCTTCTCTGTCTCTTAAAATGAACGAGCGGGTGCAGTCCCAGAATATGATTTTTTCCGTAAGCCATAGGGCCTCTTTACTGCGGATCTTTTTTTGGAGAGTCTTAAACAGAATGCCTTTATCAATTGAAGTGAAAAAATCCTTTATATCAAGCTGGAGATAATACGCCCTCGCGCTGCCATTTTTGGAGGCCTTTTGTAAAAAACTCTGCAGCCTCATTACGGCGGCGTGGGTACCCTTGCCTTTTCGGCAGGCGTAAGAGTCATGAATAAATATTCTCTCCCAAATCCTCTCCAGGTAATCAACTAAGATGTGATGGACTACCCTGTCTCTAAAATCAGCCGCGAATATCTCGCGAAGTTTCGGGTTTCTTGCCGCGAAAAGGATGGAGCGCGAAGGGTGGTAGATTTTTGACTTTAGTTCATTTTCCAGCTTCAATATATTCTCTTCGGCGTTTATCTCGAATTTAAGCGCGTTTATCGTGTTACGCTTATTGCGCCTGCAGGCGAGATAGCATCCATAAATATTGCCGAAAGAAAATATATCTCTCATCTGTTTTCTGACTAAACCGCCGCTGGCCGCCGCGCACCGCACGCACATAGTTCGTGTTCGTCTTATTGTTGTTGTTCACGTTGCCATTGTTGAAATTGACGTTCCACGCGTTGTCGGCGTTGTTGGCGTTGGTAGTGCTGGACCAAGCGCAGTTGGACTTGAGTCCGGCGCTTTTGTTCATTCACTTTATCGTCCGCCGTCTCTGTCTTCTGACATCTGACTTCTGTCCTCTGAACAAGAGGCAACAGACCAATGAATTCCGAGGCCCCTCTGGGGATACGAAACCCTGTATTCTCATGCCCCCACCAATTTTTAACACATAAACATGAAACATACTGTTTTAAAAGTGATGGTGGGCGGAATGAACGCCCAGCGACATTAGCACGCTCCCCCACCGCTTTATAAAAGTGGCGGGGGATTCTGGCTCCTATACCACCCTTCGCACTGTCTTGCCACATCGATGGTTAATCGCGCGGCAAACTCATAG
>CAYSSS010000049.1:0-11338 GCA_964433975.1 uncultured Planctomycetia bacterium | reverse complement strand
TGGTGCTAGTAATGGTTCCGCTGGTGAGGGTAACGGCGCCTACCGAGTCTGTCCACCTGTCTAAGTTAAGGGTGCCTGTGCCGGAGACCGTGACCGCTCCTGTAGATAGCGCATTCGCTATGCCATATTCCAATGCGCCGGCGCTCACTGTGGTGAGGCCCGTGTAGGTATTAGCTATGCTCAAAATAAGCGTTCCCGTGCCGTCCTTGGTGAGCGTGCCCGTATCGGTGGCAATAGCAGTTGTGGCAATCGTAACATTGCCCGTGCCACCTATGGTCAGGCCTATACCGGAACCTGTAATGCCGCCCGTCAGAGTAAGCATACCGCTGTCCGAATTTATGCGGCTGGCGCTGGCCAGAGTGATGACGCCTGACCAGTAGCTGTTCCCGCTGGTGTTCTTCAACGCGCCGTCATTCGTGACGCCGGTACCGCTTAATGCGAGGCGTTCCCTGACTACATTGAGGTCTCCCTCAAGCTCTAGCGCCGAACCGCTCGCGACTGTGACCCCGCCCAGATATGCGGGGGTCGTGGTGGCTCCCAGCGCCTGTGCTTCACGGATATTCAGCACGCCCTCGTTTATCGTGTATGAGCCATAGCAGTAACTGGTACGGCTCATAACAACCGTGCCGGATGTGTTTTTGACAAGGGATGTTCCGGCAGTGCCTATGACGGCGCTTAATGTCCCGCTCTCTACAGTAAATAACGTAGCATAAATATATCCGGACGTGCCGGTGATAGTTCCGCTTTTTAAAGTGACATCGCCCACGTAGTCTCCCCAGCAATCCACATCAAGGGTGCCGCCATCGACCGTCACCGCGCCGAATGACAACGCGTTAGATACACCGAACCTGAGCGTTCCGCCACTTACTCTGGTAAGGCCGGTATATGTGGAATTAAGGACGCTTAAAGTAAACGTGCCCGAGCCGTCTTTGGTGACCCTGCCCCTTTCGCCTTCAGCCATGATGCCGGCTCCTATGGAGATGACGCTCGCCATGTTAACGTCTCCGGCGCCGCCGATAGTCAGCTCCGCGCCCGCGCCCGTAACTCCGCCTGTAAGAGTAAGAGTGCCGCTGTACGAATTGATGCGGCTCGAGCTCCATAACGTAATAACACCTGACCATGAATTATTCCCGCTGACATTCCGCAGCGCCCCGCTTAAAGAAATACCACCGCCTTCTAATTTCAGCGTTTCTGCTCCAACATCAATTTCGCCCTGCAGTTCAAGGCACGCGCCGCTTGCTACCACGACCCCGCCCGCTGTCGAGCCGGTGGCGGTGGAATTCCGTATATTGAGGACGCCGGCGCTCACCCTTACCTCGCCGGTAAAAATATTTGCGCCTGAAAGTATCAGCGTTCCGCCTCCGGCCTTCGTCAGGCCGTATGAGCCGGTGATGACGCCGCCGACAGTCATATTTCCATCGTTTACGGTTATGACATTGGTGGCGCCGAGTGTTACAGCGCCTGTGCCGAAATTCAGGTCGTTTGTGCCGGCGAAGGTAAAATCGCCGTTCCAGGCCTGCGCATTATTATTCGAAAACGTTATCGTGGAACCCGACGTATTGTCGATCGTCCCGCCGTTTATGGTCAATGTGCCTGTGCCTATAGCGGCGGCGTTGTTGATGTTGAGAGTGCCGGCTGATAATATAGTGTCATCAGAATATGTATTGGCGCCTGTCAGAGTGAGCGTGCCTGTCCCCGATTTGGTCAGTCCGCCGGTCGTGCCGGAAACAGCGCCGCTTATGGTGAGCAGACCAGAGCCGAAGTGCTTGATGATGAGCCTTTCGGCGCTCGCGCCCACCTGCGCGTTTTGGATGGTGCAGTCGTTCGGGCCGGTAATAAGTATGACACCTCCTGTAAAACTAAGCACGTTCGATGTCGAGACAAGATCGAGCATAATCGCGCCTGCCAATGTGTCTATCAAGAGAGTATTCGTGGCGTGGCTGGCGTCGCTCATGTCGAGGCTTGCGGAGAGAGTGTAGTTTGTGGCGTTGTTGTCGCTGCCGGCCGCGAGAGCCGTGCCGTCCGTATAGCGCGCTATATGGCCGACTGATACGGTAGCAAAACCGATCGTATCTGTGTCGTCTGTTATTGTGGCGTACCCGCCGATAATTTCATTTGTGAGCGCGGGATTCGAAGTAAGTACAGCGCTGGCCGAGGATGACAGGTCTACATGCAGCGTGGCGCCTGTATTGCGGGTCCATGCGTCACCAAGCGTCAGCGTGGTGCTCGTGGCGCCGTTGTTATCAATGGTGATATTGCTCGCGCCGGAGTTAAAAGTAACGCTCACATTGCTCATGCTCTGGCTGGATACCGTGGAGGCCTTGCCTTTTATGTTCAGTGTGCCGCCGCCGAGATACAAGTAAGTGCTGACGGTATTGGGGAGCACATTGTTCCTTGCGGAGAGATTTACCAGGAGCGTGCCATTATTGATCGTGGTATTTTTAGTATAGCTATTTGCTCCGGTGAGCTCAAGCGTGCCGGCTCCTTCTTTCGTCAGGCTGTAAGCGCCGCCGATAGCGCCGCCGACTGTTAGCGTGCCGGCGGATATTATGACAGTAGTATTAGCGGTCATGGTGGCCGTGTTGGCGCCCAGATCAAGGTCATTTGTCCCGATGAATGTAAAACTGGCCCAGTGCATGTGATAATCGAGCGTTGTGACCAAGATGCCTGAGGTATTATCGATCTTCGCGCCCGAGGAGATGATGAAGGTCGTGCCGGTGGCGGAACCAAGTGCCTGGCCGTTATTGATATTTAGCGTGCCGGCTGACAGGGTCGTGCCGCCGCTGTAAGTATTAATACCGCTTAACGTAAGCGCGCCCGTTCCTGATTTGGTTAGCAAATATGCCCCGCCGCCTATAATGCCGCCTACAGTAAGGATTCCACCGTTGATCGTCAGGGTGCGGCTCGCGCTCATCGTCACTGCCCCCGTTCCGAGATTCAGGTCGCGTGTGCCGGTAAACGCGAAGTTACCATCCCAGGCCATCGGGTAATTAAGCGTCGTGATGTCGGCGCTCGACGTGTTATCTATCGTCCCGCCGGTTATCGTAAACGTTCCAGCCGCAGTGCCCAGCGACTGCGCGTTATTGATATTTAATATCCCGGCGCTTAGTGTCACGCCGCCCGTAAATGTGTTGGCATTGCTCAATGTCAGCGCGCCTGAACCGTCCTTGGTCAATTTATAATCGCCGCTTATCACACCGCCGACTATCAAGGTCTTCGCGTTAACGGTTATCATGACGTCCTTGGTCAGCGTTACCGGCCCGTAACCCAAATTTAGTTCATAAGTGCCGGTAAAGATAAAATCGTCGTTCCATATCTGGGCGTGATTATTAGTAAGCGCGGTATAAACGACTGAGTTCGAATTGAGGGTCCCGCCGTTTATGACAAGAGTATTGTTCACGTCGCCAAGCGCTATCTGGCTATCCAGTATTAACGTCCCGCCGGGATTCAATGTGACTGTCTTACCGACGCCGCCGAACGCGTTATCGGCTCCCAGCCTCAATGTACCGGCGTTTATCGTGGTGTTGCCGGTATAATACAAGATGCCCGTATACAGATACAAGTATCCTTCACCATTCTTGGTCAGGTCGCACCCGTAACCGTATATGGCGCCGCGGTCATAGAGAGACTTGGCAGTAACAGTGATAATACGGCTGCCGCTCAGGGTCGTCGTGCCGGTGGTGAAATACAGATTATTGCTGCCTATAAACTCAAAATCGCTGTTCCAGACTTTCGGATTGGCGATGGCCATAGTGATTGTGACACCGGAGGTGTTATCTATCGAGCCGCCGTTAATGGTAAATATACCGGCTGCGGCGCCGAGAGCGTTGGCGCTATTAATATTAAGCTGGCCGGCGTTCAGGGTCACGCCGCCGGTAAAGGTATTGATGCCGCCTAAAGTCAGCGTGCCCGAGCCGTTTTTGGTTATGCCGTATGAGCCGCTTATGATGCCGTTAACGGCAAAGGTGCCGGCGTCGGCAGTGACGGTGATATTATTTCCGAGCGTTACAGCGCCGGTGCCAAGGGTTATACTGTTGGTGCCGGTAAAGGTAAAATTGTTGTTCCAGGCCTGCGCATTATTATTTGATAATGTGATGTCGGTACCGGAAGTATTATCGATAATTCCACCATCTATAATCAACGTACCTGAACCGATGGCTGCCGCGTTATTGATGTTAAGCGTGCCCGCGTTAAGGGTTGTGCCGTCTGAATACGTATTGGCGCCTGTCAGGGTGAGCGTGCCTGAGCCGGATTTGGTCAGTCCGCCGGTCGTGCCGGAAACAGTGCCGCTTATGGTGAGCATGCCCGAACCAAAGTGCTTGATGATGAGCCTTTCAGCGCTCGCGCCCACCTGCGCGTTTTGGATGGTGCAGTCGTTCGGGCCGGTAATAAGTATGACACCTCCTGTAAAACTAAGCACGTTCGATGTCGAGACAAGGTCAAGCGTCACCACGCCGCTTGAAGTGTCTATGATGAGTGTATTCGTGGCGTGGCTGGCGTCGGTCATGTCGAGGCTTGCGGAGAGAGTGTAGTTTGTAGCGGTGTTGTTGCTATCGGTCACAAGAGCCTCGCCGCCTGTATAACGCGCGATATTGCCGACTGACACGGTGGCAAAGCCTGTCGTAGTGCCGTCTGTTATTGTAGCATATCCGCCGATAATACCGTTAGTAAGGCCTGGGTTCGATATAAGTGTGGTATTGGCTGATGATATGTCTATGTTTAAAACTCCGCCTGTATTGCGGGTCCAGGTATTGCCTAAGGTAAGAGTTGTGCTCGTGCCGGTATTGGAGTTGATCTCAATAACGCTCGCGCCTAAATTGACGGTTATATTGCCTAATGTCTGGCTTGAAACATCGCCCGCCTTGCCGAGTATCTTCAGGGTACCGCCGCCTAATGTAAGGATTGATGAACTTGAGATCACATTATTCCTATTAGCAAGATCCACCAGTAATGTCCCGCTGCTGATAACGGTGCCGCCTGAATAGGAGCAGGCGCCGCCTTCGCCGGTAAGTTTGAGCGTGCCCGGTTCTTCTTTCGTCAGGCTGTAGGCGCCTCCGATAACGCCGCCAACCGTGAGCGTGCCGGCTGGATTAGTGACCTTCACTGTGCGGTTGGCGCTAAGTGTCACAGTGCCTGTGCCGAGGTTCAGGTCATTAGTGCCAATGAAGGTGAAATCGCCATTCCAAGCCTGGGCATTATTGCTCGACAATATAACAGAACCGCCTAATGTATTATCTATCTTCCCGGAGGATATGGTAAGCGTGCCTGTCCCTATTGCCCCGGCATTGTTGATATTGAGCGTGCCGGCTGACAGGGTCGTGCCGCCGCTGTAAGTGTTGTTACCGCTTAACGTGAGAGCGCCCGCTCCGGCCTTTGTCAGGATGCGCGCTCCGCCGCTCTCGCCGATAGCGCCGCCTATTGTGAAATTAGCATACCAGTTAGTGACAGTTATGGTGCGGTTCGCGTTCATCGTCACGCCCCCTGCGCCGAGATTTAGGTTGCGATTGCCGGTAAAGGTAAGGTTTCCGTTCAATGCTATAGGATAATCGAGGAGAATGATATCGGCGCCAGATTTATTGTCTATTGTCGAGGTTCCGGATACGGTGAATATGCCGGCCGTAGTGCCGAGCGCCTGCGCGTTATTGATATTCAGTGTTCCGGCGATCAAGGTCACGCCGCCGGTAAAATCATTCGTCCCGCCCAGGGTCAGCGAGTAGCTTCCTGCCTTGGTCAACTTGTAATTGCCGCTTATTGCGCCTCCGACAGTGAGTTCGTTGTAGTTGATGGTCAGCGTGCAATCCGCGGTCATGGTAACGGCGCCGGCGCCGAGGTTGAGGCTGTTTGAGCCGTTAAAGACGAAGCTGCCATTCCATACCATCGGGTAATCAAGCGTCGTGACAACGCAGTTGGTCGCGCTGGAATAGGCATAGGTATTATCTATTGTAGTCCCGTTGGCAATGGTGAATGTGCCGCCAACCGCGCCGAGCGCCTGCCCGTGATTGATATTGAGCGTACCGGCGCTAAAGTTCACGCCGCCGGTAAAGGTACTGGCGCCACCAAGCGTGACTGTATCCACAGTGGTCTTGTTGAGCGCGACGCTGCCCGCTAAAATCGAGTTTATCGCGCCTTTTCTGACGTCATAGTCAGTGGAGCTCGTGATGACGCCGGTCGAACCCGTAATTGTGCCGCCGGAAAGGACTAATCCGCCTGCGGTTATGGAATACGCGGCAATGTCAAGAGTGCCGCCTGAAGATGAAAAGGTATTGGTTATGGTAAAGTTACGTTCGAGGGTGATTGTGCCAGTATAGCTGGTTATGGTAAGCGATGCTACTGTGCCCTGAAAATCAGCGTCTATTACGGAATCTTTATTGGGGTTTAAACCGGTTATGCCATCGAAAGTAACGGCATCAAATGCGGTCGGAACTATGCCTGTATCCCAGTTATCAGGATCCGACCATAAAGAGGATAAACCTTGACCTGTCCAATACGGATCAAGGTCAAAATTGGTGAGATTTCCGAGAGAGCTTGAATGTGTTGCCTTTAGCGGAGGGCCGCGGGCGTTGTAGCAATCACCGATCTGTGTGAATAATATATCTGTTTCGCCTTGCGGCAGTATCTTCCATTGTTTGGGCGGCTCTATTGAACCAAGGACTAACAACCTCCCATATGCTCCTTTTAAGGTCAAAACCCCTAAAATAGCCTGCGTCTGGTCACCATCGAACCTGACTATCTTTCCGGGTTCTATGATAGTGAAGTTATAAAAGATATTTGACCCTTTTACAAACGCTGATTTATCCGAAACTAGCGAAACTGTGGATAGTTGAGGGCTGAATACGCCAAATTTCAGCCAGTCTTTACCAACTTCGTAAAGAGTGTTGGCTGCGTTAAGAGATACCCCTTCGCCTATTGTAAAAGACCCATTGGTAATGATATGTGAGTCAGGCCACTGGTCAAATACTGCCGGGATACCGCCCTGCCTCAGGGTAAGGTCACCAGCTGAGATAATATCGGCAAGTGTACTTTGTCCCGATGACTGAATGGTAATATTACCGGTACCAACTGTAGATATCGTTGCGCTTTTAGCCTGCCTGAAAGAGCCTATGCCGTCTAAGTCCGCATCCGCTAAAAGCTCAAGATTACCCGTATCAGTTATGACATTGGCATTAACCATAATATCTTTAAATGCGGTGATCTTGGTATTACCTACCGCCTCAAATTCAGCATCTACGGTTACAGAATTCCAGGAAGAGACCTGGATCTGCTGAGAGGAAGGCCTGTCTTCTATCTTCATGACCCCTGAGATCTGAACGTTTCCATTAGCGATGACGCGTATCACGCCATTCTCTTCACTGAATCCGGTTGCCTTAATAATCCCTGTCTGATTGACCGCATTCTTAAAGACATCAGCCGCGACCCTGGCCTCCATCACTACCTGCGCCCCTTGAGCGGTGCCGGAATTTACGAGCGCGTCTTTAACTTCGTTCCCATCCTTATCAAATACCCTACCGCCGGTCTCGCGATCAACCTCTACCTGGATCATCCCCTTATTATCAAAACTTACAGTAGATCTGTCGCCGGATATAAAGAACACATTACCCAGACGGCCTGTGACTATCCCCTGATTATCTACCGCGCTCGCTATCAAGGCGATATTATTACCCGTGATACGCCCTTGGTTTAAGATCTGGCTGTAGGGAGAGCCGGGTTTATACTCAAAGATATAGTTTCCATTCCTGAAATTGTTGGCGGATATATCCAGGGTGGTGGCTACAAAATTATTGACATTAACCTGCGCATGTTGACCAATGTTAAGGCCTGCTTGATTTTCAAATACAAAGAGTCCTTTTAAACAATTGACAGCTCCATCCCAATAGCTCGGGCCACCGCTGGTGACCTTGGCCAGCAACCTGCTATCATCTGTTGGAAGATATATATTAAGAGTCGCATCGCGGCCGATATTACCGCTGGTAAGCTGCATAATGGTAACGGGTTCCGCGGCAGTCCACGACATGGTGGATGTGGCTGGATCTACGGTCACGCTCGCGGTGCCGGGATCATTCACCACGGGGAGTTCGTTCTGATCCTGAGAATCCGCATAGCACGATCCTACCCACAAGCCAACTGCGAGCAATATTATGACTATCCGTTTTGTATTCATTTTTCTACCAGCTATTTCTCTTTGTGCACTCTTTTAGCTCTCTCTTCCGCTGGATTAATATCACTCTGCTCTGTTTTTGCCTTGGCATTGTCCTTGATCACCTGCAACATTGAATAGCTTGGAGGCTCCTGGCCGCTTAAAATGAACACCGACAAAGCCAGTATGATGGTCAACGCTATCCCGATAATGATCATTGTAAAGATTAGCCTGTACAGAGGCCCGAATATTTCCCGTAAATCCCGCTCAACAAATACGAACCAATTAATTCCTTTAGCCGATAATAGCGGACTGGCGACTTCTGAATAGGCTACAAGCGTTTTCCCACGATTAAGATAGGCGCTATCGAGCACTCCCCATTTGTCGACATTCTGCAATGTCTTCTGAAATTCTTCATATTCGCAGAATTTGTTGGCGAAAGGCGAGGCCTTATAATGATAAACGAGGAATGCCTTGTCGTCCGCTATAACGACATTGCCGGTTTTACCTAATTTAAAATCTACTAATGGCTTAAAGAACGTGTCAATACTGACCGCGGCTTTATAAACACCAATGACATCTCCGGTTTCGTCTTCAACCGGAGCGGCGAACGGCAGGCACCACAAGTTGCTCTCTTCATCATATTCGACGCCTCCGACAAAAAGCTTACCGCGGCCTTTCGCATATGAGTTCAGCCACCAATCCTGGTCAAAACTGTAAAATCCCGATTGCCTTGCTGTAGAGCCCGTTAAACCACTGAACTTATCGATGACGAGGACTGTGACCAACTCCTCCTTTTCCAACTTAAGCTCCCTTAGCCTGAGACTGAGTCCATTTTCGAGATAATCTTTGAGGAAGGGGTGGTCGGCGGGCGCCTCGATCCACCTCTTGTCCATATCCATGAGATAGCGCTGTATCTCCTTCTCGTCTTTTTTAAGATACTTCAGGTTGTTTTTCTTCAGCGCGTCTATCACAAACTGGCTATTTGCGTTTAGCTTTAGCAGTTCGGCCTCTTTTTCAACGGTAGCCTTGACTGAAGCCGCTAAGGTCCGTGCCATTTCGCTCTGACTTTCAACGGCCTTGTCGCGGAGCAAATTAAATCCTAAGAAATAGACTATGCCTATCAGGCTGGATAAAAATATGACCGCGGCTATAGATGTAAACAATGCGGTTTTTAATTTAACACGGAGTTTTTGCCGGGTTATTTCTTGTTTGGCCAGGAAAAAATTTTTTGTAGTGTCCATGCGCTGCCCCCCCTACATACGATAGTATTGCATCATAAAGTATATCATATTAACTCAAAGAGGCAAGCCTTAGGGAGGAGATTTAAACCGGTTTAAACTCTTATATCTCCGATTGGAAGGTAAAGTAAAAAGTGGATGGTCCTGCGCCTGAGGTCGGTTTATCGCCAATGCTGCCGGCCCAGTCTAAACGGAGAGAAAAGTACCTAAATTTTATCCGCAGACCGCCTCCGATTGCAGCGAGAAATTTGCTATTTCTCTCTCCGGGGAGGGTTTTGTTTAATGTCCCGCTGCCTATATCGACAAAGAATACGGGCTCTATCTGGTGGCGCAAAGGCATATCCTGCCCCGGCAGCTTCCAGGACTTAGGGATCATGTACATAGGAAAGACCCAGTCAAAATTCACTACGGCCCCGGTATCCGCAATGTAATCCCCTTCGGGATAGCCGCGGATAGACTCGGCGCCTCCCAGCTGAAGCTGCTCGGAAGGCGCTAGCGGCTGGGACGCGATCTGGAATCGGCTCCGGATATACATATAACTGTCGAAGAACATCTTTTGCAGGCGGTTTAATGACTGCTCATATTTAAAGAAAAATCCTCCCGAATCCGGCCTGCTCAATTTGGGATCGTTGCGAGAAGATGCGCCTAAAAATCCCGATGTACCAAAATTAAACCTCGGGGAGAATGCGGATTGTCCTGCCGGATCAGTTTTTGAAAAATCAAAACCGAAATACGGTATGCGTAATTGGTCATTGGCCGTGCTTTTACCTTCCATTTTTTTCTTTACCGATTTAATGTCGATACCGAGATTAGCATAGATTTCAGAGTCCTCCTCCAATGCAAGTTCCCATGAAACATGAGGAGTATAGATCTGCGTGTTGCCTGTAATATTATAAGATGCGAATTCCTTGCCGAGTTCCATGTCAAAATAAGTTACATCAAGGCCGATCTTTGTTCCGTAAGTCCCGAAAGGAACACTGTAACTTACTGATTCGCCGAAAGAGCTTCCGGTGAGAAGGGTGTTGACGAAGATGGTATCTCCCAGACCCGAAATATTTGAGCTGCGGACGGTGAACATGGAGCGGTATTTCCCTGTCAGGCGCGAACCGCGGTTATCCTCCAGGAAACCCACGTGCCAGGGAAATTTACCATCTACCTTCAGCGCTATATCAGAGGTCAGAGGGTCTTTTCCTTGAGAAAGCACGGCTTTTATTTCCAGGTCGGGGTTTTTGTTTAAACGTAAGATATCCCGTGCCAGCGTTTTGATATTCAATATTTCATTTTTTTTTGCGTGGATGAATTTTTTTATAAACTCAGCTGAGAACCATTTATTCCCCTCAACGTTCAGCTGCCCCATCTTCCCTTCGGCTATGCGGATTTCTATTACGCCGTCTTTAATATCCTGTTGGGGAATAAAAACTGTTGTAGTAAAATAACCTTTTTCTTTATATTTGGATTCGATCTTTCCTGAAACAGTTTCCATGTCCTGGAAGGTAACTTTTTTATTGAGATAAGGCTCATAAATTGCCTTAAAATCCTGAGTTTTAAAGATGGTGGAGCCGGTAATATTAACAACTTTAAGTATAAAGGAAGGGCCTTCAATAGCGGGCTTAACTTTTTCTTTCTCAACTTCTATCTTCGGAGCTTTTGGTTTTTTATATTCGAGTCTCTTCTTCTCTTTCTCGACATCATACTTATAACGTTCCGCCTGCGCGCCCGGCTCTTGTCCCGGCGGAGGGGTTTGGGCGAGAATATTTTGACTGGATAAAAATAAAAAAGAGATAACAAGCGCTAAAATGAAAAATGTTTTTCTTGTTACCTCTTTCATAGCTCTACTTTTTATTTTATTCATTTATTGGTTGCTATCTTACTTCTCCCAAAATATGTTGTCAAGAGGTATCTACCTCGCCTACCACATAAGCCACGGATCATACGTATACCCCGCTATCCCTTCACTGATGGG
>CAYSSS010000048.1:0-11635 GCA_964433975.1 uncultured Planctomycetia bacterium | reverse complement strand
GGGTCGAGCCTGGATATCCTTGAGATAGACGGCGCTTCCAACAGGGGCATAGACGAGATAAGGAATTTACGCGAGAGCGTCAAGTTCTCACCCTCCAAAGGCCGTTTCAAGGTATACATAATAGATGAAGTCCACATGCTTACGTCCGAGGCATTCAATGCGCTCTTAAAGACGCTGGAAGAGCCGCCTAAACATGTAAAGTTTATATTCGCCACCACCCAGGCGCACAAAGTCCCGTCCACCATACTTTCGCGCTGCCAGAGATTCGACTTCAGGCGCATTTCGATAAAGGATATAGTCGACAGCCTTAAGGCGATAGCCAAGAAAGAGAATCTGAAAGTCGACGACGATGTTTTGATACTGATGGCCAAGCATTCCGACGGCAGCATGAGGGACGCGCAGGTGGTATTAGACCAGATATCGTCGTTCGCGGACGGAAAGATCTCGCTGGAAGACGCGTCCAAAATACTCGGAGCGGTCAGCGACGACATCCTCTTCGGCCTGGCGGATTCTATCAGATCCAAGGACGCGCTTAAGGCGCTGGAGATCATAGATGATCTTACAAACGAAGGCAAAGATGTGGTACAGATCGTTCTCTACCTGATAGAGCATTTCAGGGACCTTTCTGTGGCGAAGATAAAGAAGGACCCTCTTGCCCTGATCGACGCGTCGCCTGAGAAGATAAAGAGGTATGAAGAGCAGGCCCGGAACTTTACCGCAGAAGAGATGCTCTACATAATATATACGCTTTCAAATACTATCGATTTTGTGAGAAAGTCGAGCATGGCCAGGGTGCCTTTTGAGGTTGCCATGATAAAGTTAACTAGGATGGGCTCGATCGCCTCGCCGGCCGATCTCCTGGAGCGGCTTGAAAAGATAGAAAGGGGGCTAAAGAAGGATATTCTCCCCGAAGAGATATTGAAACCCGTAGACAACATCCGCAAGGAGCCCTCTCAGGAGCCGCACAGGGAGGTGAAGCCGGATAAGAAGGCCCACGGCACTTCTCTCGATGAGATAATAGGGTCCTGGAATGCCATCGCAGGCCAGGTTCAGGAGCGCAAGATATCCGTAGCCATGTACCTTAAGGAAGGATATCCGGAGAGCGTCGATTCCGGCACGTTGTCGATATCATTTCCCAAGTCATCGCGATTCCATAAGGATACGCTCGAGTCCCCAGAATGCAGAAGCATCATACAGAAGGCCATAAAGGATGTGACAGGCCTCGATCTAAAACTCAAGCTTACGATCTCGGAGAATGGCACCAGCAGGTCCGGCCTACCGAAAGACGCCTCAGGCGACTCCGACGGCATTATAAAGGATATGTCCTCTAAGAAGGATAGTTCCGAGCCCATAATAAGCGACGCCCTGGAGATATTCGGCGGTGAGATAGAGGGTGAGATAGGCAGAGGTAAGACCAAATGAATGCCTTTCCGGTATCGATGAAGCTTTTGATTGAGGAATTTTCCAAGATGCCCGGCATAGGGCCCAAGAGCGCGCAACGGCTGGCCTTCCATATACTGAGATCATCCAAGAGTGACGCCGAAACGATGGCAAAAGCGATAGTCAAGGTAAAGGAGTCTGTAAGGTTCTGCAAGACCTGCAATAATTTGAGCGACGAAGAGATATGCGAGATATGCAATAGCAAGGAGAGGGACAGGTCGGTTCTGTGTGTGGTAGAAGAGCCTAATGATATCGCGGCAATAGAGAAGGCGAGGGATTACAACGGCATATATCATGTCCTTTTGGGGTCTTTGTCTCCATTGGACGGAATAGGCCCCTCGGATCTTAAGATAGGGGAGCTTTTGGAGAGGGTCAAGAAGGGCGGATTCAAGGAGATCATAATAGCCACAGATTTTAATACCGAAGGCGAAGCTACGGCCCTCTATCTGATGAAAGAGCTTCGATCTTCAGGCCCCAGGATCACCAGGGTCGCCTATGGCATACCCGTTGGCGGTGACATTGAATATGCCGACCAGGCCACGATACTGAAAGCCTTCGAAGGCCGCCGGGAGGTAAGGCCTTGACATATTCCGGTTCGTCTGATATACTCTTTCTTTAACATAAAAAAGGGGGGAAATATGGGAGTATTAGAAGCTATAAAGAAGGGTTTTGGCGTTGCCACCAGGAACCCGGTGCTTATCCTCGTTCTTTTTGTATTTAATCTCATATGGAATGTGGTCAATGTGGCCATTATGCCGGCAGGCGCAGTGCCCGCTCCGGGAGCCGATCCGGCAACCGCTCCGGCAATACCTCCGCAAGCAGCTTTCGCGACTCTAGCGTTCAGCTTGCTATTCGTTCTGGTCAGCATATTTATGCAGGGAGGCTCTTTAGGCGTGGTTCGGGACTACATCAAGGAAGGCAAGATGAAGCTGTCGCAATTCGCTTCATACGGGCTGAAGTACTATCTGCGTCTGTTGGGCCTTGGGCTCATAATAATCTTGCTTGTACTTATAGTAGCCGCGATAGCCGCTTTAATAGTGGCCGCCACAGCCCCTCTGAATAATGTCATAGCTACGGTCATAGCGTCGATAATATCTATAGCGATAGGTTTGGTGGGCATATATTTTGTCATATTGCTGGTGATGTCTCCTTATACAATGGTCTCCGATGATACAGGGATCATAGAAGCCATGAAGAGGAGCATGAGGGTCGTTAAAAAATCTTTCTGGAAGATATTGCTGCTACTCATACTTTTGGTACTGATAGCGATAGGTATAGGAGTGTTGCTCGGTATCGCGACCGGGCTACTGACGGTGGCATTGCCTCCCAAGGTAGGGCAGATCATAATAGGGGTGGTGAACAGCCTCTTTAACGGGTATTTCGGTATTGTCATGATGGCCTCGTTCATGGCCATCTATATGGCGCTTGCCGGACAGGAAAAGACCGTAGCTCAGAAGGTCTTTTGAAGCTTACGAAGTAAGCTTCATCCAGAGGAAACGATGAGTAAGAGTTTCCTCTGGACATAAATCAGATAGGAAAAATGAAGGATTTAGTAGAAATTCGCTGGCATGGAAGGGGCGGCCAGGGCGCTAAGACGGCTGCCCTTTTGCTTGGTGACGCGGCGCTTGCCAAGGGCCTTTATATCCAGGCATTCCCGGAATACGGACCCGAAAGGATGGGCGCCCCGGTAGCCTCCTTCAACCGCATATCCCCGAAACCGATAATGCTTCATTCAGGCGTGGTGAATCCGGATATTGTCGTGGTCCTCGATCCCACATTGATAGAGTCCGTAAACGTTACGGAAGGCATGAATGAGGCCGGCGTCTTGATCGTAAATACGGAGCGCTCTCCGGAAGAGATCAAGAGCGATTGCAATGTAAATAGCGGCATCAAAGTATTCACGGTGGACGCCTCCAGGATCTCCAAAGAGACGATAGGCAGGGATATCCCAAATACGCCGATGCTGGGCGCATTGATAAAAGCCACGGGCATCCTCGACTTCAAAGAGATGTTCGAGGATACGAAGCACAAGCTTGAGAAGAAGTTCAAGACGAAACCTGAGGTGATAGAGGGTAACCTGAAGGCTATAGAACGCGCTTATAATGAGGTAAGATCGTAGTTAGTTGATAGTTCATAGTTAATAGTCGATAGTGAAAGAATAATATGGGTGAGAAAAAACAAAAACCGGGCTGGAAGGAACTTCCCGAAGGCGACGTCATAGAGGGCGGCGGTACCGCAAGAGAGTTTAAGACCGGCGACTGGAGAAGCGAGAGGCCCATACACATCCCGGAAAAGTGTATACACTGCCTGACCTGCTGGATCTACTGTCCGGATTCATCCGTCATCACCAAGGACGGCAAGTTTGTGGCATTCGATTACAACTACTGCAAAGGCTGCGGCATCTGCGCTCATGAATGCCCGGTAAAGGGCAAGGCAATCAAGATGATCCCCGAAAAAGAGGCCAAGAAGAACGAGAAGGTATGCCAAAAACAGATATAGTCGCAAAGACCGGTAACGAAGCTATAGCGGAGGCGATGCGCCAGATAAACCCGGATGTCGTGGCCGCTTACCCGATCACTCCGGCTACCGAGATAGTGCAGATATTCGCAAGCTATGTGGCGGACGGCCTGGTGGATACGGAATTTGTACCGGTCGAGAGCGAACATTCAGCGATGTCGGCATGTATAGGCGCGAGTGCGGCGGGCGGCAGGACGATGACCGGCACTTCGAGCCAGGGGCTGGCCCTTATGGCCGAGATGCTCTATATAGCCTCGGGCTTAAGGCTGCCGATAGTGCTTGCCGATGTTAATAGGTCATTGTCATCCCCGATCAATATACACTGCGATCACTCGGATACTATGATGGTAAGGGATTCGGGGTGGATACAGATATTCTCGGAGAACGCGCAGGAAGCATACGATAATATGATCCAGGCCGTGAAGATAGCCGAAACCGCCGGTCTGCCCACGATCGTCACTACCGACGGTTTCATAATAAGTCATGGCATGGAGAGAGTGGAAATATTCGAAGATAAGGATGTTAAAGATTTTGTCGGAAAGAAGAAGCTGGGTAACTACCTGCTGAATCCTGAGAAGCCGATCACTTTAGGAGCGCTCGATCTTCAGGATTACTATTTTGAGCACAGACGCCAGCTTGCCGAAGCGATGGTGGAGTCGAAGGCCGTGATACTTGATGCCGCAAAGAGTTTCAAAGAGAAATTCGGCCGGTCCTACGGATTATTCGAATCATATAAATTGGATGACGCCGACCGCGCCATAGTGGTGATGGGGTCAACAGCCGGAACGGCCAAGGTAGTCGCTGACGACTTAAGGGCGAAAGGCATAAAAGCGGGAGTCTTAAAGCTAAGAGTCTTCAGACCTTTCCCCAAAAAAGAGATGGCCGAGGCGCTAAAGAATATCAAGGCCGTCGCGGTTATGGACAGGTCCGATACGATAAGCGGCAACGAAGGGCCTCTTGCCCTCGAGATAAAGGCCGCCTTATTTGACTCCAATATTAAGAAAGATATACCGGACCATATATACGGCCTTGGCGGCAGAGAGATAAGGGTGGAGGATATAGGGTCCGTATACAAAGACCTGGGCGAGATGATAGAGGGCAAGGGTAAGCCCAAAGTAACTTATCTTGGTGTGAGAGAATAATGGCTAACGTAAAAGAACTTTCGAAGCAGAAGGAGTTATTTACAGGCGGGCACCGGGCGTGCGCGGGATGCGGAGCTGTGATAGTGGCCAGGCAGGTCCTCGCTGTGGCCGGCCCCGATACCGTAGTCGTCAGCGCCACGGGATGCCTTGAGGTGGTATCTACGATATTTCCTTACACCGCGTGGAACGTATCGTTCCTGCATAGCGCTTTCGAGAACGCCGCGGCGACGATAAGCGGCGTCGAGGCGCTCTATAAATCGTGGGTAAGACAGGGTAAGTATAAGAAAAAGATGAACTTCATAGCATTCGGCGGCGATGGCGGCACATATGACATAGGCCTGCAGTCGCTTTCCGGCGCCATGGAGAGAGGGCATAATATACTCTACGTCTGCTACAACAACGAAGCCTACATGAATACCGGAGTTCAGCGTTCAGGAGCTACCCCTAAGGGAGCGGATACGACTACGGCACCGGTCGGTAAAGTAAAAAAAGGCAAAGAGCAGTACAGAAAAAATCTCACCGAGATAATGGTCGCTCACGGCATACCTTATGTGGCGCAGTCCGTTGTGGGGAACTGGCGCGATCTGACTTCAAAGGTCGAGAAGGCGCTCTCCATTGAAGGCCCCAAATTTATAAATGTCTTCCAGCCGTGCAGGTTGGGATGGAGCTATAAACCTGAATTGACATGCGATCTCGGACGGATGGCCGTGGATGCATGCATCTGGCCGCTTTACGAGGTAGTTAACGGCTCTTACAAGATAAATTACAAGCCTAAAGAGAAGAAGGCCGTTGGCGATTGGTTGGGCCTGCAGGGCCGTTTCAGGCATCTGGCGAAACCCGAAAACAAACATATAATAGATGAAATCCAGGCCGGGGTGGATAAGTCCTGGGAAGATCTCTTGAAGAAGGAATCAGCTATTTTCCCGCCTGAGACAGTCGATAAGCGTGGCGGCGGGATCCCGCCGCAAGTCAGTTAGATAGCCGCAGGCGGGGAGCCGACCCGCCGGTAGGAACAATCTCTTCTTTCGCAAATCTCACAAGCTGAGCCCGATTCGTTAAAGACCCCTTTAGAGGCTATCGCGACTATAGCTGAGATCGATTTTTTCGGAACCATCATGCAGCTCTCATTAAGCGTAACGCCTATTTTGGAAAAGTCCAGAACTCTGGCAAGTAGACGCTGTTCTTCTATGGGCCAATCGCAGTATCCGGGGCTGTACCGTCTGGAGACGCTCTTCCTGAGTATCGAATAATCCTTCCGGATATTCTTCTCGACCGCCTCAGCGAGGCTCTCGACCGCGAATGAGCCAAGCCTGTCGAGCAGGTAACCCTGCAGGGGCTCCGTGCCGGAAGTCATCTCTCCCGCGATTCTCTCTATCTTATCACCTATCGTTGCCAGGTATATGACCAGGTGGCGGGCATCTTTTAAAGAACGAGATATAGCGCCGACGGAAAACCTTATTCCGCCTTCGATCTCAATAAAACCCTCTCCCGCAGCGGTTATCTTTTTTACCGTACGAATATATTTGGGTTTGGAAAGAGATCTGGCCTTGGCCAGGCTATCGTCCAGGCTTTTGGCTATGGCGGCGCCTCTCTCGCTATTATCGCCTGAAGAGATCCTCTCGCGCTTACTTACCTCTTCTTTGATCCAGGCCCAGTCTATAGTCGCTTTTTTTTTGGAGAATAAGAGGATGCCGGCCATTATTAAGATGATGCCCGGGATAACGGGTAATATGAGGCCGGCTATTCCTATGATTATGAAGAGAACGCCTATGAGCTTAGCGAGCACAGGAATCTCTTTATCCTGACCAATGCTTCTTTGATATTGCTTATGCTTGAAGCGTAGGATATGCGGACGTAGCCTTCGCAGGAGGGCCCGAACGCGGTTCCCGGGACCAAAGCGACTCGCTCTCTCTCCAGGAGTCTCTTAGCGAATTCCATCGAAGAGAGGCCGGAGTTCTTTATGGAAGGGAAGGCGTAAAAAGCTCCCTCGGGCCTATGGCAGGGCAATCCGACATCATGAAGGCCCGACACCACATACCCGCGCCGTCTTTTGTATTCGCTCTTCATCTGCCGGATAGACTTTTCCCCGCTCTTTAGAGCCTCGCGTGCCGCCATCTGCGACATTATCGGAGCGCATAACATGGTGTACTGATGGATCTTCGTCATCATAGCTATAACATCCTTAGGGCCGCAGGCGTAACCTATCCTCCAGCCGGTCATAGCGTAGGATTTCGAGAACCCGTTAAGATAGATCGTCCTCTCTCTCATCCTGGCCAGCGTAGGGAATGGCGTGTGTTCGAAGTCGTACGTTAGATCTGCGTATATCTCGTCGCTGATCATTATGAGATTCTTCTTCAATACGACCTTAGCTATAGCGTTCAATTCCTTCCTGGTATACGAAACGCCGGTAGGATTATTGGGGTAATTGAGTATGATGACCCTGGTCTTACTATCGCAATATTTCAATATATCCTTAGGTGTCAGCTTAAAGCCGTTTCCTGGACTGGTCTTAATGAATACCGGTTTGCCCCCTGCCAATGTTACGAGAGGGCCGTACGATACATAGTAAGGCTCCGGAATTAGTATCTTGTCGCCTCTGTTTATTATCGCGCGCACAGCCAGGTCAAAGGCTTCGCTTACGCCCACAGTTATCAATATTTCATCATCGGGGTCATATTTAAGACCGTGCCTCTTCAGAAGGTGTGCGGATATATCCCTTCTCAGCTCGATCATTCCCTTGTTGGATGTGTACGACGTGTAGCCCTCTTCGAGAGAGAATATAGCGGCCTCGCGGACATTCCACGGCGTAACGAAATCGGGCTCGCCGATACCGAGCGATATGACGTCCTTCATGCCGAGCACGAGGTCGAAGAAGACCCTTATGCCGGATGGAGGTATTTGACCTACTAACTTTGATGTTCTCATGTTCAGCCTTAAGTTTTATGCCGTATGCTTTAAGCTTAAAGCCTAAAACTTACAGCTTATAGCTATAATGATATTGCCTCTCTCTTGTCTCTCTTTGCCTGTCTTAAGATATCCCCGTCCTCTTTATATTTTTTTAATATAAAGTGCGTTACTGTCCCGCGGACATTCTCCATGGGAGCCAGTTTGGACGAGACGAAATTCGAAACGGTGTGGATATTCTTGCCTTCAACTACCACCAGGAGATCATATGTGCCGCTCATGAGATAGCAAGCGCTCACCTCGGGAAATTGATAGATGCGTTCCGCCAGATAGTTGAAGCCGACATCCTTCTTCGGCGTTATCTTCACCTCTATAAGGGCGCGCACATCGGATCCTTCGTCTTTGACGAGCTCCTTGTTTATTACGGTCTTATATTTCAGGATGACCCCGTCTTTTTCGAACTTTTTAATAGCCTTTTTTACGGCCGTCGCCGAGCTCCCGGTCATCCTGGCTATCTCTTCCGGCGTCGTCCTCGCGTCATTCTCCAAAATTTCCAGTATTTCGTCCATCTCTTCCTCCTCGTAGTGGATTGTTTGATTGTAACTAAAAGGGCTAACCCGCGTTACTCTTGAGGTCAGCCCCTTATTTCAGACTATCAGCTATGAACTCTGAACTATTTAGTGGATGCCTCCTCTTCGGCGCCGCCGGCTCCGTATGTCTCACCGCCAGAAGCGTATCTACTCAAGGCCTCCCAGGTCCTCTTTCCCACTACGCCGTCGACCGCGAGGCCGTTGGCGCTTTGAAATTTCTTTATCGCAGCTCTCGTCTTTCGTCCCTTTACGCCGTCTATCTCGCCTTTATAGAATCCGGCATTCTTCAGGCACGTTTGGAGCTCCCTTATTTGTCCTTTGTCCTTGCGGGTGCCTCTATTTTTGATACGGACATTCGTCGTTCCTGAAGAGGCTCGTGCCGCTCTCTCAGACTTCATCTCTTCCATCCTCTGAGCCTGCTCCATGGCGAGGCGCTCAACTTCAGACTGCTTGGTCTCCACGCCCTCGACCCTGGCTTCAAGAGTATCTACTTTAGTCTTTACACCTTTCACATCCTCGGAAAGTTTCTTCTGGGCGGAACTGCACCCGGATACGGTGAATGTCGATAATATTATTAATGCCAAAACCGCAAGACCCAATCTCTTCATAAGAAACCCCCTCTTTCTGTTATTCTGTGGATTATATGTTAAAGAAACGAAAAAATCAAGATAATTGTGTTTCCAGATCCTTATATTGCTTCCACATCTCCTCAGGCATCTTATCCGCAAATTGTCTTAAAAATATCTTCACGTCTTCAAGCTCGCTCTTCCACTCTTCCGGATTGACCTCGAAGAGCTTTTCCATATTTTCTTTGCCGATATTCAATCCGGCCAGATTGAGTTCATCCGTACCGGGAACGATACCTACCGGCGTACGGCGCCCTTTGGCTTTGCCCTTCACCCTCTTGATGATCCATTCAAGAACGCGTATATTTTCTCCGAATCCCGGCCAGATGAAAGAGCCGCTATCATCCTGCCTGAACCAGTTTACCGAGAAGATCTTGGGAGGATTTGTCATCCGCTGGCCGATCTTCAGCCAGTGCGCGAAGTAATCTCCCATGCTATACCCGCAAAAGGGGAGCATCGCCATGGGGTCGCGCCTCAGGACCCCTACCTTATGAGCCGCCGCGGCGGTAGTCTCGGAACCCATCCTCGCGGCCGCGAATACTCCGTTGGGCCAATCGAAGCTTTCGAATACCAGCGGTATCAACTTTGTCCTCTTCCCGCCGAATATCATCGCGGAGATCGGTACACCCTTCGGGTTGTCGGCCTCTTTGGAGAGCGTCGGAGCGTTATACATGGATACCGTGAACCTTGAGTTGGGATGAGCGGCTTTTGTGCCGGAAGCGGAGTTCCACGGCTTGCCCTGCCAATCTATAAGATTCTCCGGCCGGGCTCCGTCCACGCCTTCCCACCAGGGCTCGTTGGTATCCTTATTTAGCGCCGTGTTCGTAAATATGGTGGGGTAGAATCCGTCTTTCTTCAGCGTCCTCATCATATTGGGGTTCGTCTTCATCGAAGTTCCCGGCGCTACTCCGAAAAATCCCGCCTCGGGGTTTATCGCCCATAGCCGCCCGTTGGGACCGACATTCAGCCACGCTATATCGTCGCCGAGCGTCCAGATCTTGTAGCCGGGCAGGGCGGACTCCATCATCGCCAGGTTCGTCTTCCCGCAGGCGGAAGGCATCGCGGCGGTAACGTACGTGATCTCTCCGTCGGGGCTTTGGATCCCCAGTATCACCATGTGTTCGGCAAGCCAGCCTTCCTGAAGTCCCAGCCACGAGGCCGTGCGCAGCGAAAAACATTTCTTGCCCAAAAGAGCGTTGCCGCCGTAACCGGACCCTATGCTCCATACCAGATGTTCGAGAGGGAAGTGCATTATAAAGCGCCTCTCCGGATTAAAGTCGCCCACGGAATGCAGACCCTTCACGAAATCTTCGCTCTTTCCTATTTTATCTATGACCGACCTGCTCATCCTGGTCATTATCCTCATGCTAACCGCGACGTAAGATATGTCCGTCAGCTGTATGCAGGCTTTGGCGTACGGTGAGTCGGGGTGGCCCATCATGTAGGGCAGAACATACATAGTCTTACCGGCCATACAGCCATCGGATAGTTTGCGCATCATAGCCTTCGCTTCTTCGGGCGCCATCCAATTGTTGTTCGGCCCAGCGGTAAGCCTGTCCGGGTAGCATACGTAAGTCAAATGCTCCGTACGCGCGACATCCGTAGGGTGGCTTCTGTGAAGGTAACCCTTAGGCCATGACTTCTGGTCGAGTTCCTGGAAAACGGGCTGGCCGTTGATGCGTTCTTCCCGGATGCCGATCTCTATCAATCTACGAGCTTCGTCATCAGAGCCGTCGCACCAATGTATCTTGTCGGGCTTAGTGAGCTTCGCCTGCTCTTCAACCCATTTTTCAAGTAGAGTAGTCATAAAGCGCTATTTAACCTTTTGTTTAAGCGGATTTCTGTGCTTTGGTTAATGTTACTGGCTGACAGTATGTAAGGCTTAAAATTTTACCTTATCGAGGCTAATTAGGCAAGCAGAATAATAGTATTTGAAAGTTTTTGCCCTATATGTTATCATCTTATCTGCCCGAGGGTATTCAATGGGTTTTGCTCTTTTAAATTATCACTCCCCTGTAGCTTCCCGCCTGAGGTGGGCGATAGCTACGGCGGCGGAACCCCGTCTCATAGCTAAAAGCTTTGCGTGGCGGGGCAGCTGGTCTGGTATGGAAAAGAAGCGCTAGGCCAGAAACATTATTGTTCTTTTGTATGAAGTCACTCCCCTGTAGCTCAGCTGGTAGAGCATGTGGCTGTGCGCGAGCGAAGCGAGCGCAAGATTCGGCAAGCTTCGCGCAAGGTTAGCAGCCTCCGGTGGAAACGCCGGAGTGAAGAAGCGAGTAAATTCAGGGAAAGCCTTAACGGGTCAATCCTGAGCCAAGCCCAGAACCACGTAGGGTTTCGGGAAGGTGCAGAGACTAGACACTCGCTACCTAAAGCCTATAAGGCCATGGTAATGGTATAGTCCGACTCTCCGAGT
>CAYSSS010000047.1:0-11642 GCA_964433975.1 uncultured Planctomycetia bacterium | reverse complement strand
ACGCAAAACAGACCTCCTATAACAGTGCAGTACAGGATAGACAGACAAAAGAAGCCGCACTTAGTGCAGCAAACACAGACCTTACTGCGAAGACTACAGCGAAAAACCAGGCAAATACCGATTTACAGACCGCTATTCAAGCCTTATCAAGCGCCCAAGCAGCGAAAGATACAGCCCAAACGAATCTTAATACAGTTATCCAGAATCTCAATAGCGCTCAAACGACAAAAGACACAAAGCAAACCGTGTATGATACTTCTCATAACGCTTATACTATTGCCAAAGCAACCTATAACTCAGGAAATACAGCTTTAACCAACGCAAAGGCGCTGGAAACACAAACCCATGACAGCCTTACCGCCACACAAGCTACTCTTACTGCTAAACAAACTACACTGAACAATAAAATAGCGGCTCGACAAGCCATACAGGCTATAGTCGCGAACCTGAATAATGAGTTACAGCAAGACCAGGCAAGTTTAGTCCAAGCCCAGCAGAATCTTAATGCCGCTTTAGCAGAAGAACAATCCGCTCAAACCGATTATAACAACGCCCAGGTGGACGTCACCTCTAAACAGACCGCGTATAATACTGCTGTACAGGACAGACAGGCGAAAGGGATCGCGCTTAATACAGCCGCCACTAACCTCGTGAGCGCCCAACAGGCAAAGACCGTTGCGGAAAACTCGCTTTCTAATGGAGGCCCATATATAGTTTCTTCTTATACATCAACTAATGGCTCTACGACTCTTAGTCAATATAAAAATTTCATAGATGATCAATTTGATTCATATGATTCAAACCTTTGGTATAAACCGGCGGATACGTTTGTAACTCTAGAAAGCGGTGTGGCGACCCTGAAAGGCACCGGTAAAAATTATAACGCCACATTTTACGCGAACCAATCTTATAGCAGAACCGATATGCCAGTTCTATCTACTACATTTAAGGTAAGTTCCACCTCATGTAGATTTATAGCGGCGTTGGATGGATATACTTCTTCAAATAGTTATAGGAGAGTCGGTATTTATGTAGATAAGGGCAGGATCTATCTACAGACGATGGCAGGAGGTACTATCAACAATAAAACCATTCTTATATCAAGTGCGAAAGTTAATGTTAATTATACGGTCGAGTTCGAAGTTACGTCCGAAACCATAAAAATGTATATATGGGAAAGCACCGCTCAAAGACCGATTGATCCATCATATACCTATACTACAACCGACTGGATCGCGGTAAGACCCTATTACTCATTATATTCAGGCACGGCTACCGTTGATTATGCCACTATGAGATGCCCTAATTGTAATTCTACATACGATTCTAATTCGCAATTAGTAAAAGACGTATATCAGAACGGAAATACTTCCGTTTATTCATATTCGCAGAACGCGCTTACTGTCTCCGACTACAAAGAATATCTTGATTCGCCCTATAGTTTCTCGACTACAGGGTTATGGTATAAACCGGCAGACTCACTCGTAACTATAAATAATGGAATAGCGACCTTAAAAGGTACCGGTTCCAACTATAACGCCACGTTCAATTCTAATCAAACTTTTCAGCGCGCGGATAATCTGACTGTAAAATCTACTTTCCAGACCACGTCTACTTCCGGCAAATTTATCGCGGCCGTAGATGGATATACCTCATCTAGCGAGTATCGTCGCGTAGGGATCGTTATCCAAAGCGGAAAGATATATGTTCAGACAGTGTCCGGAACCAACACCCGCACTTCTAAAACCTTAATCTCTAAAGCGAAAGTTGATACAAATTATAACGTCGAATTTGAGGTAACTTCCACCAGCATAAATATATACTTATGGGAAAGTTCTACACAAAGGCCGACAAACCCTTCATATACCTATAAAGTGACGGATTGGGCTGCTGTCAGGCCATATTTCTCTGTTTATTCAGGCCAAGCTACAATAAGCAATGAGTATATTAATTATATTCCCAAAACTAGAACCATAACATCAGGCTCTTCTGAATACTTGCAAATTCTGACTAGGAATCAGCTTGTGAGAAATCTAAACGACGCTATTAATAATGTAAATACAGCCCAGGCTGCTTATAATGCGGCGAGTACAGCGTTAAATAATGCCAAAACGATAGAATCACAAACTCAACAGAATCTCACAGCCGCTCAAGCTACGCTGGCTACAAAACAAACTACCCTGAACAACAAAATAGCGGCTCGACAAGCCATACAGGCTACAGTCGCGAGCCTAAATAATGAGTTGCAACAAGACCAGGCAAGTCTATCCCAGCCTCAACATAATCTTAATGCCGCGTTAAAAGAAGAAGAGACCGCTCAAACAGACTATAACAACGCTCAGGCGGACGTCACCTCTAAACAGACCGCGTGTAATACTGCTGTAAAGGATAGACAGGCAAAAGAAGCCGCACTTAGTGCAGCAAACACAGACCTTACTGCGAAGACTACAGCGAAAAACCAGGCAAATACCGATTTACAGACCGCTATTCAAGCCTTATCAAGCGCCCAAGCAGCGAAAGATACAGCCCAAACGAATCTTAATACAGCTATTCAGAATCTCAATAGCGCTCAAACGACAAAAGACGCAAAGCAAACCGTGTACGATACTTCTTATAACGCTTATACTATTGCCAAAGCAACCTATAACTCGGCCAATACCGCCCTGAACAATGCCAAGACACTGGAGACCACAGCAAGTCAGGCGCTTACAACCGCTCAAACCACATTCAATGCAAAACAGGCTACGCTTAATACCAGGATAGCCGCAAGGCAGGCCTTACAGACCACAGTAACTGATCTCAATACCAAGATACAGACCGATCAGACAAGCCTGGCCCAAGCCCAGCAGAGCTTAACTCAGGCTCTTACGGATGAACAGACCTCTCAAACCGCATACAATACCGCCCAGACAGATCTTAACGCAAAACAGACCTCCTATAACAGTGCAGTACAGGATAGACAGACAAAAGAAGCAGTTTTTAACACAGCAAATACCAGCCTTACAACCAAGACTAACACCAAGAATCAGGCCGACACTGCGTTACAGTCAGCCATACAGGCTCTTACAAGCGCCCAAACTAATAAAAATACGAAGCAGGCCGCATATAATTTAGCATATGCGGCATACTTGTCATCTCAATCTGCATACAACCAGGCCTTGGCAGCACTTAATAATGCTCAAGCTGATGAAATTGTGGCAAAGAATGAAACCGATGTGTTATTTTCATCGCTTAATATATTGTTTTCGATCTCTTCGTCGTTTCCTTCCCAGGATAATATATTGGCGAATGCTGATAAAAAATTAGATATTATCAGCGTGCTATACGATGCCGAAAGACGGATTAAAACGGTGCATAGCATAGATGGTACCACCCAGAATTATACCGAAGGCTTGCCAAACGATATATTGTTAAATAATAAGAATGAGCTGATCATAGACCGCGATGGGATAAAAAGGATCTATGATGAATACGGCAATCTTTCATCCGTAACGGCTAACGGCATATCCGCCACGTTCAATAATGGCCGGGTGTCGCGTGTCCAAAAAGAGGACGGCACGATAATTGAAAACGCTCTTTTCGACGCGAATAATAATATGATCAGCGCTGTGGTAACCAAGCCCGATGGCGTGAAAGCCGTATATGACGGCGGCGTCGTGCGCGAAATAGATCAGCCGGACGGCGGGAAACTATATTATGACGCCGAAGGTAATATCACAAGCTCCATAGATAGCAAGGGCAGGCTATATTCTTACACAAGGATAGAGGAGGGCGGAATTTCGTATACCCAAGCTGAGGATGAAGACGGCAATATAATAAATTACAGGTATATAAAAGATTCTTCCGGTAAAGTTATTACGACGATTGCCAATGACGGAAAGATTGTTACTACTTATGATGAGAGCAATAATATTGTCAAGACCGAAGTATTACCTACATTCGAAGACCCTATTCCCACCGTGTCAGAATATAAATACGGCCGCATCCGTAATGTATATAAGGGGAACGAGCCGGTATACGAATATACATATGAATTCGGACCCGGCGGCAAAGAGATTACAGTTATTAAGGATGTCAAAACAGGCGATCTTAAACGATATAAAGATGAAGTGCTGACATCGATAACCGATAAAAATAATCTTATCACGTCTTATGAATATAATTCCGATGGCAGGATATCCAAATCAACCCTCACCTATCTGGGAAAGGCCGTAAATCAATACGTCTATACATACCACGGTGATAATAAGATCATCGAAGATATGGACGGGATTAAAAGAACCTACGATAAGAATGATAAGATTACTTATCTTGAGGAAGGCGGGATGACTTACGCCTATACCTATATTATGGGTCAGGATAACAGGGAAGAAACTAGCCAGGGGCTTATTAAGGCAAGAGACGAATCCGGCTCGGTAGCGAATTACGATAAGGGCATTTTAGTATCCGTTATCAGGCCGGATGGCGTAATTTTGAGCGATATCGTATCCGATAGCGGAGAGGTTTCCGCATATTCCGTTTTGAAAGACGGTGTAAAGTATTTTATTGAAGACGAGTATATTATGAGGGAGGTCAAGGGCGATGGTACGGTAATAGATTATAACATCGGTGGTCTTATAGTATCAGTAACAGATCCGATGGGTAAAATTACCCAATATAGTTACGAATATTCCGATTCGGACCAGGTTGAATATATTATAGCCACAAATGATGAGCTGAAGTACAGATATGATAAGGATGGAGCGTTTGTAGAAATAATAGATAGTGATGATAATTATTATTATTATGACGCCTCAGATAGACTGATTAAGGTTATTAACCAAAATGCCAGAGAATATGATTTTACCTATACTGGTAACATCAGCTCCGTATATTCTCCCGATACTATTAAGCAAAACATCGGGGATATGGATGATTTTTTAAAAACCAAAGTTGACACTGACTATTTAAATACAAAAATTACTCTAGATAGAGATGCCAATGTCGACTATGGGGATGGTTCTGATGGAGATCTCCGAGTTGAGGCGGGGCAGACGGTTACAATAGATGGTACGAAAAATTATAAGAGTATTTATGTTGCGGCAGGGGCGACTCTTACAGTTTCGCCATGGAATGGAAGCTCGGGCGGGAATTTACAAATAAAGTGTTTAGGGTCAGCTGTTATAGATGGTTTTATAGTAGTAGATGCAATGGGATATAGAGGCATATCCGGTACCACCACATTGGCAAGTAACAACTATTATTACGTATCACGTGCCATGCAAGGAGAGTCGTTTAATGGAAGCCCTAGCGGTTCGTCTTCTGCAAACTATGGCGGCGGCGGTGGAGGAGGATATGCTAGATTTACTTATTGGAGCTTGTCCGCAACTGGTGCAGGGGGAAGCTACGGAACTAGCGGTGGAAGTGGATCTGGCGGAGGTAGATTGCCTACAACTGGCGGTAGCGCAATTATTGTCAACACTGCTTCTGCGGGTAGCGTTTATGGAGACCCGGCTTTGTCTACCATGTATATGGGGTCGGCCGGTGGTGCCAGTTATCAAGGATCTGCCGGTGGCAGTGGAGGCGGAATAGTAAAATTAACCGCTAACAATATAGTTATAAAGGGAGCTGTCTCATCAAATGGCGGTAATGGCTCAAGTGGTGCAGGTGGCGGATCAGGCGGCACGGTGTGGATTGAAGGTAGGGACGTTAATATAGGAGGAGCTGTTTCTGCGATCGGCGGCAGCGGTAGCGGTATGGGCGGCGATGGGCGTATCCGTATAGATTATGGCACATTTACCGGTAACATGCCTACGCCCACACCTTATATGCATCAGATGCCATACCAATCACAAGGGGAGCTTATTTCACAGCCCATGGCAGTAGTCGCGACTGAATACGGGTATATTTTTGCGAATGTCGAGATTCCCGCTGGAGCGGATATTATCTTTATGACACGGACAGGCGTGTCTGCGGATGTCAATGATGGCTCCTGGAGCGATTGGATAGAATCTGTCAAAGATAATTACGGTTACAAGGCGAGCTCGCCCGTAAATAAATATATTCAATATCAGGCCATTCTTAAAACGACAGATACGATGAATGCGCCGTCAATAAATTTTAATGGCGATTACGCTGTTAAGTTAAGCTATCTGTACAATAAGACTTTCGACGCTACCGCGCCGCCTGCCGATCTGATATTTAAGGAATTCCTCAAGCTTACTCCGCCATCACTACCGATAGTCCCTCAGATAGAAAATTTAGCGATCGACTCAGCTCAGTTTAGCGCTATGTTGCCTGAAATAGAAAACCGCTTCTTGCCCGACGATACAATTATACAAGTTAAAAGCTTTAAAGACGATCTCGGCCATGATGTTGCACTCCAGATAAGTAAAGATAATAAATTTATATATTTGATTGATGGGAAAATAGAATCCGTTCATCAAAAATACGGCGACGAACATATAGAACTGATAGCAGAGTATTCTTACGATGACAGCGGGAACCTTATGTCCGTCAATCTGCCATCCGCGCGCGCTTCTCTAGATGCGCAGATCTCTACAGCCCGTCAACAGATTGCGGCTGAACGGGCAAATTACTTAAGAAGCCTTGCTGAGCAAAAGGGACTTGCCGTTACACAGGTTCGTGACCAGGTACAGGTTATTCGGGACCAGATAATTTCGCAGCGCTCCAGCCTGCAATCACAGATGTATCAGGAGGTGACAAAGTCCAGATGGGTCGGATGGTGGATCTTTGGCTGGTGGGAGACTTATAGAGAAACTGTCGAGGTGCCCGGCGTCCGCGATGCGATTAATCAGCTGAATGAGCAGGAAAGGCAGTTAAATAATGAGGAAGCAAACGCGTATGCCCAGCTCGACAGCCAGGTAGCTGCGGCGATGCAGCAATTAAATCAGGATGAGGAGACGGCCTTAGCCGAAGTAGCAAGACAGGAAAGTAAATTTCAGTCTCAGATCATAGCGGAAGAAGCAACGCCGGTAATATTGGAATATTATCGCTCGATCCTCGGCCGTGATCCGGACGATACGGAGACTCAGAGCTGGCTCGATACAGTAAATTATAATTCAAAGATAGACGCCGGCATTTTAAAGAACGCGTTGTTGAATTCGCAGGAGAGGGCAGAGCAGGAAGCATTTGTTGTCGGCCTCAAAAACAGAATAAGCAATACCTTATATGATTACATTTCTTTAGATGAGGCGGGGAAAGGAACGCTTCTAGGGACGCTTGGCCTTTCCGACTCCGAGGCCGTCAGGCTGAATGCGGAAGATATAGATGCGATTCTTTCCCTTCTCGAAAAACAGAATATCCACTTCGGCCGTTCGGCGTTTGTATCGGTTGGAACGATTCTTACTAGTAACGGTATTACGTATAATCTTGAGGACCTTGCGCTCAAAACAATTCTTATAGATATATTTACCGGCTCCCTAAATGCCTTAAGCGAGAATAAACTTCTGGAGTTATCGATGTATTCGCTCTCCAAGGCTGCCTCCATATATGGCCTTACCTTAAATAATACGAGGTTAAACTATGACGAACTAACGCAAGCCTTTAATTCGAGCGGCCAGGTGATTGCTCATTTAAAGAATAACCACTATGTTGTAGTCACTAATATTGCGGCGGATGGCACGATAAGCTATATAGAGCATAATCGCGGTAAGAATGGTTACACATGGACCTCTTCAAGGGAAGATTTCGAAAAAGGTTGGACCGGATACGCCATAGCTCAAAAAACATCCCTGAAGGGAGCGCTTCCCGAAACATTATTGGCAAAAACCATATCTGCAGAAGCCGCCCAGCGCATAAAGGGCAGCTGCCTGGAATGGTTATTTTTGGCGCTTGCCTGGTTTTGCGGGGGAATAGCGGCTGCCGCTACCGCTGGTGTCGGAGCGATAACCGCTATTGTTGCCAGCCTATCTGCCATAATCGCTCCTATAATTGCAGGCGTAGCTACGTTTATTACTAATGTCGCTGGCGTAATGATCGGCTTTGCCTCTCAAATTTTTAGTGGAATTAGTTTTGTCGGCTCAAGCCTCTTAAGCGCTCTGGGCCCTATAGGTGGCTGGCTTGGCGGCATCGGCTCATTCCTTGGCAACACCTTCGGCTTGGGCGGCGTGATTTCATCAACCGGATTCAATATTGCAGGCATAGGTATAGCGATAGGTAAGACTATCGTAACTACGGCGTTATCCATAGGAATATCTAAGGGCCTCGAGGCGCTCGGAGTAAATTCTACGATATCAGGCTTATTGAGTTCCTTTGTTACAGGTGGCGTGTCAGGTCTATTTAACAGTGGACTGTCGGCATTTTCATTTGTTACAGGAGGTCTGCAAGGCCTGGCGATACAGGGCGTAAGCGAACTCGCCCCTCGCTTAGGCATCGATCCGATGCTTTCGAATGTCATATCCTTAACCGCCGGTTCTATTATCGGTGCAGTCGGAAATAATATCTCGCCCACAACCGGCCAATTCAATCTCGAAGGCTTCAGTGCGTCAATAGGGAAACAGATCCTGCCGAGCGTTACGAGCGAATTTGCTTACTACGGCATCACCAAAGCCGGTGAACTCCTCGGCGTCGATCCGCGCATCTCCTACCTCGCAGGAGTGGGCATTAGAAGCACCTTAGATGCGGGTCTGACCCACGACTTTATGCCAGATGTTATCTGGGGTAGTGTGACACAGGGACTGTTGCAGGGGGTGACGAATATAGGGCTTAACTTTGCTACTGAAGAACTTGGCATAAGTCCGCTTTTGGCAAATATAGGCTTCTCGGCTATATCTGGAGCTATCAATGCGGGTATTCAGGCTGCTACAAGCGGTAGTAAGGATGTGTTTGGGGCTTTATTCAAGACCTACACGGATAATGCCTTGACCTTCCTCGGCTCTGGTGACCCTTCAAATACCTGGCAACAGGCAGCGTATATATCGCAGATATTGGACTTCTCAAATATTGTTCAACAGAGAGGTCTGGCTGATGCTCTAAATAGTTATGGGGCAGGTTTCTTCAATGCGGTGGCGGTGAATCAGATAATAGGTGCTGGTTATTCATTAGGTGGCTACTTTGCCGAGAAACTCAATACAGGACAGTATGGGACACGAACTCTGCAGGATGGAACGCAGGTCAAAACGGTGGTGGTAAAGGATGCTCAAGGGAATACTATAACTACTGTGTTCTTTGAGCAGAAACAGAACGGTGAGATAGTCTACTATGATGTTGTAGGCAAAGAAGACTCAAGAGGCGATGGCACATATCTTGGATGGGGGGAGTTAGGTGTAGACCCTTATGGCAAGCTCGGTTATACAGACGCAGACCTATACTCTATCTTTAATTCTGATACCCAATTCCAAAGGATAGAGGACGGGCTACAAACCTATGCGGAGATTAAAGATTCGCAGGGTAATACGCTTCTTGTTATTGAGCCCACGGAAAATGGTCATTACAATATCTATGATTCGTATGGCGAATATGTAGATGCAAAGATTAACACTCTATTCAACGGAAAGACTTATTCATTTGATGATACCTTGCTGAAGCACTATCAAGAGCTTGATAGCACAAATAATACATCGTTGTTTGATGTAGATTTCAGCGACCCTGAGGTAATGGAGTTATTGTTTAACAACTTATCTTTATCATCAAGTGACATAGCAAGCTTTAATTTTACTCCTGAACAGAAACAGCAAATAACATATGTTATTTTTAATGGAATAGGTAATACGTGTCCTGATGGAGTAGCTCCGGCTTATATGACGAGTTTTGCACAACAATTAGCGTGGGCAGACCCAAGTGGTGCGACTGTTAAAAGTGTAGCCATGTTTCCGCATAGTGGTTTCTTAACCATAGATGCTTCAATGGAAGATGTAGTAAATTGGATTGCAAATGCGTATCTTGGTTCTCATTATTTAACAAATGATGTAATAAGTGGTATGCAGTCGCAGTTTAATGGGCAAATCCCGTCCAACATAATTGGCGTTGCTTATAGTGGTAGCGGAGACCCATTCATTCAGGCGGTAAACGAAAATCCAAGCTGGGATGTGAAATCAATCGTATTGATGGACACACCAATAGCAAGCGGTAGAAAAATTACTAACTCGCATGTAAATAATGTTATAATGATTACAGGAATGAATGACCTATTGGCTGGGGTAGGGTCTATAAATAAAGATTTTAATAACAATCCCCAACCGTTGAATGTTTATAAAATAGCATTGATTGGGGTCGGCCACACGGATTTTGCTAAACAAAATTTCAATGACCCTACAGCTACGAAGGTAGCAAGATTTTCAGCCTATACCACAGCACTTGCTAATAATCAAATAGAACTCGAAAACTTTTTAAATACTGCTGAAGGAATAACCTACGACCCTGGTTTAAAGATGTATTGTGTTGATTTAGGTAAGGTGTCCTATGAAAACTAAAAGCCTTGTGATAAAAATAGTTATAATGATTATTATAATTTTTTTAATTGTCATTGGGATAAGCATAAATCAAAAGGGAGTAAAAAAGGATAAATCAACAGCAGTTGTCATGGTAGGATTTCCAAAAGATGGTGCTACTGTGTTCCAAAAAGAGCTTACGGAAGCATTTAATTATAAAAGTTATTTAGATAAAGGTCACGAGTTAGCAAAGCAAGGGAAAATAAAAGATGCCATTAAGGAGTATGAAACAGCATTTTCTTTAGCGAAAATGCGAGGAGCAAGAGGAGTTGTTTTGTTTGCAATGGCAGATGCTTATGAGAAAAGTAGAGATTACGAGAAAGCATTAAAACAGATTAGCATTATATGTGATAATTATATAAACGACTGGGCGAAAGAATCAGTTGTCGAAAGGGCAATTTATCTTGATTACGTCTTGAAAGGCGAATATGACCTCGCAATAGAGCACGCACAGAAAGCACTTGAGGCAGATGCGAAGTTACCCAATAGACCAGTAGGTGGTCGCGAGGATTACATTGACCGATTGAATGACCTGAAGGCAGCTAAAGATTATATATTGAGTCTCAAGAATAAAAAATAGGTGTCAAAAAGGGGCACAACATACGCAAGTATGAAGAAAATAATGTTTATTGCAATTGGCATACTACTTCTATTTGCCTGCGGATTTGTTTTCTTTGCAAATTCTTATTTTAATCCTCCTATTTCTATGTTTCAGATTCGGAATGGCGTCAATCCTAAATGGGCTTTATTGATGCTATCTGCTATTGCAAGCGGAATAATCGGGATAATTTTTATAGCGAGAGCTATAGAAAAGAAATAATGGAGATGTGAAAGTGGATACTTTCTTACGTGTTATTATTTTTTTAGGCGGTATATTTATGCTTTTTGTAGGGTTCTTTGTTGTATTATTTATGACCTCAAACTTGCAAGGTGGCATTATCCGCAATCTACCTTCACTTATTACTGCTTGGTCAATTCCTGCTGCGGGCATAATACTTATTGTTTTTGCAAACAAGTTCAATAAGTGGTTTGGCAAGAAAAATTAGCATCCCTTTTATGCTTACCGAAAAAGAACATAACATCCTAAAAGCTCTTGTAGAGGCCGAGCTTAACACCGCAAAGGAATCGATAATCACATCAGATGCCGCTGATCCCGTAGTATTAGAGTATATAGGTACACTGTCCGGTATCAGAGGGAAGTTTGCCAAAACC
>CAYSSS010000046.1:0-11669 GCA_964433975.1 uncultured Planctomycetia bacterium | reverse complement strand
GGGCCGCGCGCGGCACAGGTCATTAGGAAAATAAATGAGCACAAGGAATGGGGTTTCAAGATAATCGGCGCGGTGGATTACGAAGAAGAGCACCTCGGCAAAGAGGTGGACTCTACGGATATAAAGATCATAGGGATGCTGGAGGATATTCCCCAGATATTGAAGAGCTATTCGGTGGAAGAGGTTATCTTTATCGTCCCGAGGTCAAAATTGAACTTAGTAGAAAATTCATTTTATATTTGCGAGACGCAAGGCGTGAAAGCGACTCTTGCCGCGGATATCTTTGAACTGAAGATGGCGAAGATGCGCCAGGCGGAGCTGGACGGCATGCCGCTCATAACCTTCGAGACGACGCCCGCGAAGGAGGGGCAGCTTTTTATTAAGAGGGCTTTGGATATAATAGCGTCGGGGTTCGGCGTTCTGATGCTAAGCCCGCTATTTTTACTGGCGGCGAGCCTGATAAAGCTCACTTCGCCGGGGCCTGTATTCTTTCCGCAGAAGAGAGTCGGCCTGAACGGCAGGAAGTTTATCCTATACAAATTCCGTTCGATGCATCAGGGTGCGCAGTTAAAACTATCCGAACTTATGGAGTCGAACGAAATGAATGGGCCGGTATTTAAAATGAAGAACGACCCCCGAATAACACCGGTGGGAAAATTCCTAAGAAAATTCAGCATAGATGAGCTGCCGCAGCTATTTAATGTCTTCGCCGGCCAGATGAGCCTCGTCGGGCCAAGGCCGCCGTTGTCGAAAGAAGTGCTGCAATATGAGCCGTGGCAGAGGAGGCGGCTTTCAATGCGGCCCGGCATAACATGCCTGTGGCAGATAAGCAACAGGGGTAAGAAGATAGATTTTGACGAATGGATGAAGCTGGACCTGCAGTATATCGACAACTGGTCAATGGGATTGGATTTCAAGATACTTTTAAAAACGATACCGACGGTTATGTTTGGGATTGGGGCGTATTGATAAAAGGAGGCTTTAAGTGAGGTATAAATCGAAAAATATTTTATTGCCATTAGCGATCTTTTTGATATTGCTATCGGCCGGCGGATGCGGGAAGGGTGAAGCCAAGCCAAAAGAGAACAAGGTCCTGGCGACGATCCATAATTATAAGTTGACGACGGAAGACTTCCGGGACGAGACAAGGCTGACCGCGCCTAACAAGGAACTTTCCGCAGATCTTCAAAAAGCGAAAGAAGAATTGCTCGATGAAATAATAATGAAGAAAATTATTCTGCAGGAAGCGGTGAGACATAATTTCGACAAAGACAGGGCGTTTATGAAGGAGATCGAAAGATACTGGGAGCAGGCGCTTTTCAAGCTGCTTACGAAGAAGAAAATGGATGAGCTGTCGCGCGATATCGTTGTGGAGAAGAGCGAGGTGCGCGAAGCTTACGAGCGGATGTCGGAGGACGCGGGCGGTAATATAGAACGGTTTGAAGAGAAGGCATCCGAGATAAGGGACGATATATATAACACTAAGATGCAGTCATCCCTCGACAAATGGTTTCGCGAATTAAGGAAGAAGGCGGACGTGAAGATCTATAAGGAGAACCTATGAGCACAAATTTTCCCAACAGAAGAAAGAATTTTTATATCAAGAAAGAGTTCCAGAGGAATTTCATACTCAAGTTCTGCGCCCTGATAGTGGCCGGCTCCGTCATATCCGGAGTGATCATGTACGCGATGTCGATATCCACTGTGACGACGACTTTTGAAAACCTGCGCCTTACCATAAAAAGCACGGCCGATTATATACTTCCGATGGTGCTTTTTAGCAGTATCATCGTCGTGATGATGGTAGGGATAGCGGCCATCATCGTCACACTTTTTACGTCCCACAAGATAGCCGGCCCCCTGTACGCGATAGAGAAGCGCGTAGACGAGGTCGCCGCACTCAACCTGAAGACAGAGTTCCACCTGCGCGCCGGCGACGAAATCAAGCCTCTGGCGGTAGGCCTGGGTGTAATGGTCTGTAACTTAAGGAAAGGCGTGAAAGATGTCGGCGAGGCGCTGTCAGAGCTTGAGACAGCCATGGGAAAGCCCGACTATGCCAACATGCAGCCTGAGGCCAGAGATAAGCTGGAACAGCTGAAAAAAGCGATCGAGAAATTCACTACATGAGTATGTTTTTTGATCCGGCAGGCAGGGTGGGCGGCTTATGGCTTTTCATTGCCGCGCTCTTTGCCGCGCCGTTTTGCCTATGCATCATGCAATCGAATCCGCTATTAAGCGTTTATGCCGCCCCTGCGCCGGATAGCATCTCGGCAGGCGAGTCGGCCTACAGCGCCGCCAATATCGGAGAAGGATGGGAGGAGATAGATACCAAGAATTTCACGGTATATCATGAGGAAGGGGTCGATCTGAATAGTGTGGCGCGGCGGCTGAGGAGGAAGATATTTTTTTTCGGAAGGGTCCCCTCATATGATGAAAGCGCTGAGAAAAACGTGTCATGCAGGCTCGACTCCCTGTTTGGGCGGGCAAGGGAGATCCTGGACATGTATCCCGAGATACCGAAGATCAAGATCAAAATTTTCAACGACGAAGGTAACCTGTACAAAGAATACCGGAAACTGACCGGCAGCAGCGGATGGCCAAAAGCGTTTTATGTGCACTTCTACAGGACGATATTTACCTCCAAAGACACAATAACGGATTCCGTAATGGCACATGAGATGGCACACGCCATTATCGACCATTACTATAAATACACCCCACCACCGCAAGTCGGTGAAGCCCTCGCGTCATACGTCGACATGCATATATCCGACTAACGCTAGGCAAAATAAAGCTATGCGATAAGGTGTCCGAATACATAAATGCGGAGTTTACCAACACTAATGAATATAATACAATAGTTATGAGTGATTGCCGAGTGATTGCGAGTGATTGCGAATTACCTTGACACATACGCTACCTAGTGATATAGTGCTACAACAAAAACCTCAGGAGGTGTTTCATGAATACAGCCAGATTATCGGCGGTAATTTTAGGGATATCGGTGATGCTCTTTGCGGCAACCTTATTCGCTGAAGACAGCGTCATCGCATTAGCAGGGTTAGAAGGAAATGTCCTCGTCAAGATCGCCCCGTCTACCAAATGGGCGAACGCGGCTGTCGATCAGAAGCTGAAAGCGAAGGATGCCATAAAGACGGGTGACGACGGAAAAGTGCTGCTTGAATTTTCCGACAAGAGTTCCGTTGCTTTGAAGAAGAATACAGAGGTTACGATAAAGGATCTGGTATGGACCGACGCGACTAGAAAAGCGGACCTGAACATGACCATAGGGGATCTCAGAGCCGTGATAAATAAGGCCGGAAGCCCCTCGCAGTTTAAGGTAAGAACGCCTACGGCGATCTGCGAAGCGCGCGGGACAGTTTTCTACCTCATAGTCACCGGTACCGAGACCAGGGTATTCGTGACGGAGGGCGCCGTCAATTTCTCAAATGCGGCGGGCGGAAATACCTATGTCGTAGTCCAGAACATGACGGCAGTATCGAATCTGAGCGGGACCGTTTCAGAGCCTCGAGAATTGACCGGCGCTGAGAAAGAACAGGCCCTCGCGGGATGGGATGGCGTCATAACCGAGCCATATAGCGCGCCGGAGGTTCAAGTCGGCAACGAGGCATTCAATGATGATTCACAAGTGACGCCGGAAAACCCCGGCGAAAAACCGGCAAGTCAGATCTAAAGGGGGAGTAAGTGATGACTAAACCTATGAAGCAGTTGTTTCGCTTAGGTGTTGTTGTAACCGCGATCGCGGTCTTCGCGACGCCCGCGTTTTCCCAGCTCAAAGTTGAGGATCTTCCCGAAAAATATGGCGTGAAAACCGGCCTTATCAATAGTGACTTGCCGCGCAGAGAAGGCGCGAAGATGGGACCGTTAGTTATCCACTCAGCCGGCAAAGTCACCGAACAGTTCGAAAGCAACATATATCTGAACAATACCGACAGGAAAGCCGACATCATCAGCATTCTAAGCCCTTCCGTCGGCTTTGAACTGCCCGTACCTCTGGGCGATGAGAGCGGCATATGCGGCGATTACGAATACAGCCCTTACATTTATGGCACTTGGGGCAGTGAAAACCACACAGACCAGCGCGTGCGTGCCCTTATAGAGATGAATTTCGCGAACGTCATCTTAACTGCAACCGACACATACAGGATATTTACGAACAGGGCGGATAATGAAAATTCCCTGAAGCTGAAGATGGATACGAATAATTTCAGGGTAGGCGCCGCCAATCAGTTTGAGCGTCTCGGTTATGACGTTGGCTATAATAATAAACTGACTATCTACGATTCAAACGACCTCTATTACAACCAGCTGACCTATAAAGATAAGAACTACATGGATCAGATGCTAGATCTAACGGCAAGCTATCGCATCATGCCGAAGACGCTGCTTTTATTGGAGAATGACCTCGGCCTGGTCCGTTATATCAACAGTTCACAACCGGTGGGCTCGTTCTATGACGAGGTGGTTATGGGCCTCAGGGGCGAATGGACGTCAAAGTTCAATATCAATCTGAGAGCGGGCTTGCGTGGCCAGTTTTATGATAAGTCCTCCGTCATGCCGGACAAAAGCTTTGTAAGCCTCGTCGTGAGAGGCGGATTTGACTATTCCCCGACCGATAGCGATAAAATAACGGTGGCTCTCGAAAGGGCGCCGCGCGAATCCACATTTAGCAACATGAACTATTATGTGGCTAACGTAGCCAATATAGCGTACGATCATCAATTCAATGATAAGCTGACCGCGGGTGTCTCCGTCAACGGTCAGTATCACCAGTATCCTTCGCAGGCTACTGTGAACAATCAGACCGCAACGCGATATGACGGTTATATCGGCGGATCCGCGAACGTGCGCTACGATATCCGGAAATGGCTCTCGGTGGGCGCGAAGTACACGTATGTTAATAGGACATCGAAGTTCGATGTCTACGACTATTTTAACAACGTCCTTACCGCGAACGTAACGGTAGGGTTCTGATTTGATGAGCCGGTCGATTGCGCTTATTTTGATCCTGCTTCTTTGTTCGTCAGCGGCAATGGCTGCCAACGATGCTTCGCAAGGTTCAGAATACAGGCTCCAGTCCTCTGATGTCATCGGCATAACCGTCCACGGCCAGCCCGATTTGACTACTAAGACCCGGCTGACGTCGGACGGTTTCATTACTTTCCCTCTCCTCGGAAAAGTCCACGCGCAGGGTCTAGCCGTTCAGGAGCTTGAGCAGAAGCTCAAGGAACTCCTCGAGAAGGATTATCTCGTAAAGGCGGAAGTCATCGTCTTCATAGAGGAATACCATCCCAGGCAGGTTTCAGTAATGGGCGAGGTCAAAAAGCCCGGCAAGTTTGAAATAACAGGCGAGAAAAACCTTACCCTCATGCAGGCCATCGCGATGGCTGAAGGCTTCTCAAAGCACGCCGATATCACAAAGACGAAGATCATGCGCGTTGAAAACGGCGAAAAGAAGACGATAGTCATAAACGTCAAAGAGATAACCGAAAAAGGCCGGAAAGATAAGGACATCGTTTTACAGCCCGAGGACGTAGTCTACGTCTCGGAGAGTTTCTTCTAGAAGGCATTATGGACATAACGAAATTACAGGAAGATCTCCACCTTAAAGATTATATCGACGTTCTGCGGCGCAGCCGCAGTACGGTGATCCTCTTTTTTGTCATGACGGTCCTGGTCGTTACCATCGGCAGCTTTATCATGACGCCGATATACCGCGCGACCACCACCATCCTCATTGATCCGGAAAGCCCGAACGTCCTTACCACCACAGGCGCGGTAGAACTGCAGTCGCAAAATTATTATTCCTACAGGGAGTATTATCAGAGCCAGGCCGAGATACTGACGTCATATACGCTCATCAAGAAGGTTTTCGACGAATTTGGCCTCGATAAAACGCGGGAATACGCGAAAGCGAAAGAGCCCATCAAAGAATTCCTGAAGACCATCAAGGTGGAGCCGATCCGCGATACGCGCCTCCTGAAACTGAATGTCGACAATAAGGATCCTGAGGTTGCCGCGAAGATCGCCAACAGGATCGCCGAGCTCTACGTCATGCGCAACCTTTACTATATAAGTAAGAATGAACTGGCCAACCTATTCAAGAACGAATATCTTAAGCTTGAGTCGAAATTGTCCGAATATGCCAAGATCTACAAGGAAGGCCATCCCGAGATGGTAAAGCTGAGAACAGAGCTGTCCGAGATGATAGACAGGATAGGGCAGGAAAAAAAGTCCGTGTATGACTACGGTAAGATAGAAGAGTACCTTCAGTACGGCACCAGCTATCCGCTTTCAGGTTTTAAGGCAAATAATATAAGCATACAGGATGCCGCCGTAAAGCCGGTGATCCACCTGAAGCCGAAGAAGACGCTCAACATACTTCTGGCGATAATCTTCGGGCTCTTCGGCGGGGTAGGGTTGGTGTTCTTCTTAGAGTATCTTGACGACAGCGTCAAGGCCGTCGAGGATGTCGAGAGGATAACGAAGTGGCCGTTCCTCGCCAGCGTTCCGGAGATAGACAAGGACGGAACGCTCAAAGAGGCGGAAAAAGACGTCTTTGTGGATATTAAGCCTAAAGATCCTATCTCCGAAATATACCGGACCATCAGGACGAGGATGCTCTTCACGGCCGTGGACGGGAAGCCGGTAAAGGCCGTGATGATAACGAGCCCGGGCCCGCAGGAGGGTAAGACCACCACTTTATGCAATCTCGGCATAGCGATAGCGCAAAACAGGCAGCGCGTTCTCCTGGTGGACGCGGATATGAGAAGGCCGCGCCTGCATGAAACGTTCGGGGCAGAAAATAATAAGGGGCTTAGCAGTTTTATCTCGGGACAGGTCCCGTTTGACGATGTAGCGCAGAAGACAAAGATAGAGAATCTCTCTATTGTGTCCGGCGGCGTAGTTCCGCCAAATCCGTCGGAACTCCTGGCCAGCCATAAGATGAAAGAGTTCGTCGCTAAAGCCGGTGAAAAATTCGATTTTATAATGATAGATACTCCGCCTATAGGGCTGCTTACCGACGCGGTAATCGTAGCTGGTCTGACCGAAGGCGTAATAATGGTCATCGAGAACGGGAAGACGTCGAAGAGAATACTGGCGAGAGTGAATCAGCTTCTGGAGCACGCAAAAGTGAAGATCATAGGGATGGTCTTCAATAAGGCGCTCATTGACGATAGCAGCCACTATTATTATTCTTATTATTATGGAAGGGACAATGTACCACCCAGGCCTAAGTCCATATCGGTACAAAGCAGACTTTATAGTGATATGATAATTAAAAAAACGAGAGAGAAGTTCAACATTCTTATTGATAAACTATCATCTATTCTGAAGAAGCGCGGACCAAGAAAATAGTCCGCTTTTAAAAATAGAGACTGTCCCAATGCGTCTATGTATTAATGCATTGGGACAGTTCTGTTTTATGCCTAATACAGTTGACAACTGGGCGCAATGCTTTTCTTGGTTGAAATTCCCCATGGCTCTAACTCTAACTTAAAAATACCTAGAAGCGCCAGTGCCGCTCACTATAAATAGCCCTAAATTTAGACAGTTTTGGAGGTTTTGTGCCTTGTTCTGGCGGCTAAAACGGGCATGGGATAGGTAGATAGCCATTGTTACGCATTTATCCAAAATAAGGCACGCCGGCGCGGAGATCATAGGCTATATTAGAGGCGGGCAGACTACATAGATAAGGCGTGCTTCGCCTTTTCCAATGTTCTTGAAATAATATGGCGACGTTGTTTCAAGATAAATAGCGTCACCCTTTTTAAGAATATGTGTTTTCTCTCCGATAACTACCTCGACTTTACCGTGCGTTATGTAGATAAATTTTTCGGTGCCTGGACTTGATGTTTCTTTTTGTGTTTCGCCGCCTTTATGCATTGATATACTAAGAGGCATCATTTTCTTATCCGTGACATTCGTTACTAGCTTTTCAAGTGATACGGATTTATTAGAAAAAGAGACATCGGCACCTGCCCTATGATGTTCAATGGTCAGTTTAGCAAGATTCTTATAAAGCTTTACCAGTGGTATCTCAAGCGCTTTACATATACTCATATGGGATCGCAGGGTGCCAGTCATCTTCCCATTTTCGATGCGGCTTAATGTTGCCAGCGCTACCCCTGATTTCCGTGACAGTTCCAGAAGGGTCATTTTCTTTTCTATGCGGAAGTTATGTATAATCTCGCCTGCGTGCATAGTCAATTCCTCTCCAATAATTAATATACTTGTATTATCAGATATGCCAATCTAGCACTAATACTCTGTTGTTTTGCCCTGGCCGGTACTACTGTATTGCAGGAAGATTTATTTATACTTCTTCCAAAGCCGTATTAGTTTCTGCTTTTCGTCTTCTGGCAGGTTTCTGAAGTGCACGCCTATAATGAAATATTTCTTGTATTTACCTTTAATCTGCTTAAACCATTTTATGGTGCCAGTAGCCCTTATAAGGTTCAGGCTCGCCTCGTCGGGTATCAGCATCTTCATTTGAATTTTGGATTCTTCAGGCAGGGGCTTGGAGCACATTATCTTTATGCCTGCAGGCGTGAAATCAAGCCCAGACTCATCATAGAACTTGGGATTTGACTTGATGCTGTCAAACTGCAGATGCTTCCCGTCGATATCGCATGCTACTATGTTGATGGCAAAATATCTCTTTGCTCTCTTGTATTTGCGTCTATCTTTCATCTATTCACCTATCAGGTATTTCAATGTATTGAGAACCGCCTGTAGACTTATCGGCTTTTCTATAAAGCCCTCTATCTCTAAATCCGCAAGGTGGATTTCACATACGTCCTGTGGATGCCCGGTAATAATCACAACAGGAGTTTTGCTTACTTTACGGATTATCTTTAAAACCTCAACCCCGTCTATATCCGGCATCTTCAGGTCTAATAACACTATGTCCGGCTTTATCTCCTCAAAGTATTCCAACCCCATCTGTCCGTTAAATGCGAGAAAGACTTTATAATTGTGTGGTATTAGGAAAGAGTAGAGCATTTCACATATCTCTTGTTCATCGTCTATAATCAGCACCTTTTTGGCGGCTGAACCCATTTTAGGCGGAGGGGTCCGGGGGAGAACGCCTTTCTTTTTCTTTATAGCGTTAATATACTCAACTATTCCATCAACATCTGTCGCATCCAAATCGCTTATTTTCTCGCCTTCTATGTATATTTCATTTTTAACGATTTCTAATTTTCGGTCTTTTGGCTGTCCGAGAAGGCGGTTAACAGTAATATTTAGGATCCGCGCGAGGCGGTTGAGCTCGCCGAGTTTAGGCGTGCGCTGGCTCGCCTCCCACATAGCGATGGTTGACTGGGCAACCTCTAACTTCTTGGCGAGTTCCTGCTGAGAGAGGCTCTTTTCTTCGCGTATCCGTTTTAAGGTTTCGCCGAAATTCATACACGTCAATTATATCATGGGTTTTGGGAAAGTCAACACAAAGTGTGATATTTTTAATAATAAGCTTGACAATATCACAATTTGTGATACACTCATTATGCTGCAAAAAGGCGGTGATGTGCGATGAAAGTACTGATTGTAGTTGAGCATAGCCCCAAGCAGAGGTTTCTTGTAAGCTTTTATATTAAAAAAATGGCAAAAGAGGTTAGGTGCGGATTCATAGGTTATACGGCGTTTCCTGAGCGTGTCTAATTGCGTGTCTGTTACGGCGGCAGGCATAGGGTAATAATTGGAAAATATGAAGATGGGAAAATCATTAAGCGATTCGGGGTATTATCCTTACTAAGCTTGGCAAGAGGATAATATCTTGATGCCGGGTTACGATAATATTAAAGTCGTGACCCGGCACTACTCTCTAAAAAAAGGCGATAGATATGATTCGGATAGAAAAAGTCGCTTTCAATGGGCAGTATAGTTATAAGGATTTTAATTTTATTATTAAGATTATTCAAAAAAAATGGGGTTTAGAGGGCGAGGGTTATGACAATGACCTTAGCATTACCAGCTCCAAAGTATTCATTGACACTGCGAATATTCAATCTCAATTAATCAGCGATTTCCTTAAAAATATGGTCGAAAACATAAAAGAGTCTTTACGAGTTTACGCGGATTATAAAAAACGGGTTTGTCCTAATATGACATTTGCTTTTAATCAAGAGATTTTTAAATCAAAATAACCTCTCTGCTGATAATAAGCAATGTAATGCTTGGCAGAAAAAATATCGAAAATGACAATATGAGTAAAGATGCGAAAGAAATGCCCCTTTATTTGATACCTGCGCAGAAAAGAAAGCGAGTATCTCAAGGGCGGCTTTATGAGATGTTAACACACCTTTGCAATAATCAATTACCTGATGGGGATGCTAAGCATGTCAGTGATATTGTTACCGGTGTAGCAATGTATGAAGCGCCAATGAATTCCATTTGCTTTGCTAATAAAGAAGACATAAAAGCCCTTTCTTTGACCACCATTAATTTCAATCAAATAAGTTCATATTTTTTTCATAAATATGGATACATAAACGGTAGTGTAATGATGTGGATTATATGGGCAGCCGCTAAAGTCCGTGGAGATATGAAAAAACTGAAGGCAGAATTAAAAATAAACGCAAAACAATTGTCACGAACGCGTGTTAAGGATATGCAAAAACAAGGTCAACTAATTATTCAGCTGATAGAGAAGTTATAATCTATTACTGCCCTTCCACGTTTTAATTCATTTCAATTCTCGTATTAATATAACGCAATAGAGACGTAAAATTTAAGATCGTCGCTTTCATGCGCCAAGCTGTGAAAACGATCCACCTTGCCATTTAGGTAAGATAACAGGACAGTTCTCACGGTGCGCCATCTTTTTTTATTAATATCTTATACTCTCTTTCCATTTTTTTCTCAATTAACAAATAAAAAAAATCCTATATCTCCTTGCTCGAAGGGCAGGGAGATTTTTATTTCCTCTTATTTACGTTTCATCTCCCACCTCAACGCCCTTTTTGGCTTTGGCTGATTCCTTTCTGGTTTTTCGTTTATTGATTTTTCACAAACCAGAAAGGAGCACCACATGGTTCTTTGTAAAATATGCAAGAAAAGGAAAAATTGTAGCGAAATATGCCCACAGCTAAAGAAAGAGGTTACTGCCCGGGGTATTTCGCCCCGTATGAAAGATAAAACCTACACCGTAGATTTTAATATTTTTGAAAGTAGTCAAAATCTTAACCCCTTCCAGTTAGAAATAAAACACAGACTTACCCAGGATGCATTCCTCAAAGAAATCTCAAGAATAGATCTCCAAAATATAGTGCGAAAACACCTAACCGAAAGAGAAAGGGATGCTATCAATTTTTTCTTGGAAGGTTATCGTCAGCAGGAGATCGCTGACAGGATGAAAATTTCCCAAAGGAGGGTAGGTGCCTTGCTTAGGCAGTCTATTGGTAAATTAAAACTATTTTTTAGAGGGGGGTTCTAAAAAGGGCTGAAACTCGGTACTATCTATGAGGGGAGTAAAACAACAATAAAATGCTAAAAATAGGGCCCTTTAACATCAAACTGCAAAGCCGGATTCACGAGCTCGGATTTAAGAACTACGAAGTTGCCTTTGCCTGTCAGATACACGAGGCAGATCTCAGCCGGATAGTAAATGGCCGCAAAAGGCCAACCGAGGAACAAAAGAAAAAGAT
>CAYSSS010000045.1:0-11719 GCA_964433975.1 uncultured Planctomycetia bacterium | reverse complement strand
ATTTCTGGGTAGGGCGCTCGCCAGGTTTCCCATCCTAAGATACATATATCCCTCTGTAAAGAGGATATTCGAATTCGTATTTTCCGACAATAATCTCGGATTCAAAAAAGTGGTTCTGGTTGAGTATCCCTCGAAAGGGATATGGTCGATGGGCTTTATAGCGAACGATGGTTACGCGGAGGCCGAAGATAAGACCGGCAAAGAGTTCTTCAATATTTACGTGCCCTCGTCACCGAATCCGACGTCGGGCTACTTCTTCCTTATCCCGAAGGATCAGGTGATCATGCTCGATATCGGCGTTAAAGAGGCGATGCGGCTCATAATGTCGGGCGGTCTACTCAACCCGGCGGACTTTGTGAAAGACAAAAAAGGACAGGAGTTATAATTTTAGCTATGCCGAAGAAACTGCCTTTCTTGAGAGTCAGCGGCCAGAAAATAGTGGATGAGTCCGGCAAACAGATAGTCCTAAAGGGCGTAAATCTAGGCGGCTGGCTCATGATGGAAGGATATATATTCGGCGGCCGGAATATACCGGAGCATGATTTCAGGAACTCTTTTGAAAAAACGCTGGGCAAGGACGCGCTGGAAGATTTTACGAGATCGTTCCGCGACTCTTTTATCAGGGAAAGCGACATCAGGATAATAAAGAGCTGGGGAGCCAACTGCATCAGGCTGCCGTTCAACTACCGGTTGATCGAACCGGAGAACAGGCCCTATGGCCTGAACGAAGAGGGCTTAAGCTACCTCGACAGGGCTGTCGGGTGGTGTGAAAAACACGGTATATACTGTATATTGGATCTTCACGCGGCACCCGGAGCGCAGAACGACGCGTGGCATTCGGATTCTTACGGGAAACAGGAGCTCTTCCAGAGCGAGGCCAACAAAGACCGCTACCTGAGGCTCTGGTTCTTTCTCGCGGACCGTTACAGGGATGTCAGCGTCATAGCCGGTTACGACGTCTTAAACGAACCTGTTGTCGGTATCCTGGAAGAGAACCAGGTGAAGGATCTTTACATGTCGGTCACCAGGGAGATACGTGATACCGACAAGAAGCATATAATATTTCTGGAAGGTAACGTCTGGGCGCAGAGGCTGGAGTTTTTAGGCAAGCCCAAAGATCGCAATACCGCGTACAGCATACACTGCTACGCGCCGCTCGACTTCACGCACAACTTTGAAGTGGATACGCGTTATCCCGGCCTTGCCTATAAGCTGATGTGGGACAAAAAGATGTTCTACTCCATCGCGAAGGCTTATGATGATTTTGCCAGGCTCGCCCGGGTGCCGCTCTTCCTGGGAGAGTTCGGCGTCAACGCCCGCGGCGGTAACTCGGGCGAAGGCGAATGGGTGCGTGACATACTCTCGGCCTGCAAAAAGTACGGTGTGAGCTGGACTTACTGGACCTATAAGACGGTCGCGAATTACGCGTATCCCGACGGGATATATAGGTATATCGCCAACCCCGCGTGGATCAACAGACAGGGGCCTGTAGCGGGATCGGAGACGTTCGCTTCGGTATGGCCGAAGGAGAAAGGGAGCATGACCTACTCCTGGCGGACCGAAAATTTTAAACGCAACGATAACGTATTTTCGGCGTTGAAAGAGTTCTTTTAGTGGGGAGATCCTTCGTCCGACTTCGTCGGACTCAGGATCCATTTTGTCTTTATATTTAGATTACAAAATGGAGAGGTCGCCTAGCCCGGTTTATGGCGCGCGCTTGGAAAGCGCGTGTACCGAAAGGTACCGAGAGTTCAAATCTCTCCCTCTCCGCCATTATAGGATGAGTGGACGCTTAAAAAAGGAGTATCTATCAATGGATAAGATCAGGGTCGCGATCATTGGAGTCGGCAACTGCGCCTCTTCGCTGGTCCAGGGCGTGGAGTATTACAAGAACGCGAAGGATAAAGATTTCGTTCCGGGCCTCATGCATGTGAACCTCGGCGGTTATCACATAAACGATATAAAGTTCTCCGCGGCTTTTGACATCGATAAGAATAAGGTCGGAAAAGACTTGAGCGAAGCCATCTATGCCAAGCCCAACAACACAAAGGTATTCGCCAGAGTCCCGCGGTTGGGGGTAAAGGTCCACCGCGGCATGACCCACGACAGTCTCGGCAAGTACCTGTCGAAGATAATAAAGAAGGCTCCCGGCAAGACAGACGACGTATGCGGCATATTGAAGAGGACTAAGACTGATGTCGTCATAAGCTATCTTCCCGTCGGTTCCGAAGAGGCGACCAAGTGGTATGTGGAGCAGGTGCTTAACGCCGGGTGCGCGTTCATCAACTGCGTGCCCGTATTTATCGCCCGCGAAGAGTACTGGCAGAACCGCTTTAAGGAGAAGGGCCTGCCGATCATAGGTGACGACATAAAATCGCAGGTCGGCGCCACGATACTGCACAGGGTGCTGACAAATCTTTTCCTCGACAGGGGTATGCCCATCGTCCACACTTATCAGCTCAATACCGGAGGCAACACCGACTTCCTGAATATGAAAGAGGAGGAGCGCCTTTCGTCAAAGAAGATATCAAAGACGAACGCGGTCGTCTCCCAGATACAGAATAGAGGCATGACCATACACAAGGACAATGTCCACATAGGGCCGAGCGATTACGTTCCCTGGCAGAAGGATAATAAGCTCTGTTTTCTGCGAATAGAGAGCCTGCACTTCGGCGACATTCCTATGAACCTGGAGTGCCGTCTTTCCGTGGAGGACTCTCCCAACTCCGCCGGCGTCGTGATAGACGCGATCCGTTGCGCGAAGATAGCGCTCGATAACGGTATATCCGGTGCGCTCCCGGGACCCTGCGCGTACCTGAAAAAATCGCCGCCCGTGCAATACGATGACAATACGGCGAGAGCTATGATGGAGGAGTTCATCTCTACTTACGGAAATAAAAAAGGAAGAAAGTCCCGCCAGAAGGCTTTATAGTGAACGGAAGTTTCTAAAAGGTGTCTGGCGGGATCCCGCAAAACACCTTTAAGAAAATTCATTCCACTATCAAGCTGTTTTGCGGGAATAAAAAATATGGCAGATCCGCTAGGGAAGTATATCCGTATAATAGCGAAGTATCCGGGCCTCCTCCTGGCGAAGTCGAAGATAACTCCGAACCAGGTGACGGTCGTAGGCCTCCTGGCCAATTGCGTTGTCGCCTATTTTATCGCGCGCGGCAATTTAACTTTTTTTGTGATGGGCATCCTGATATGGGTCGCCGGTTTTTTCGACGCTTTGGACGGCAGTGTAGCGCGCCACACGGGCCGCGTCACGAAGTTCGGCAGTTTTTTCGATTCGGTCCTGGACCGTTACTCGGACTCGGTTATCTACCTGGGTATACTGGCGTACTTTTTGAGACTGGGCAATGAGCTTTATGTAATACTTGCCGCGGTAGCGATGATAGGCTCCTTTGCCGTAAGTTATGTGAGGGCAAAAGCGGAGTCGCTCGACATAGGATGCGAGATCGGGCTCATGCCACGCACGGCCAGGATAGTTCTTCTCGGAGCCGCTTTTCTTATAGGGCAGGTATTTTGGGGGCTTCTGATAGTCTCGGTTCTAACGCACCTCACGGTACTACAGAGGATACTACATGTACGTAAGAAACTCGCTTAAGGACCTATGATAAGATTTATATTCTTATGTCTCTGGTATCTGCTTCCCGCCGCCATCGGCAATCATACCGCTTCCTGCGGCAATCGGCTGTGGCTGCCGGCAATTTTAAAGAACGGCCTGGCGAAGCTGGCTCACCCCGTAGATTTTGGAGCCCGGTGGCATGGCAGGGAGATATTCGGGAAGAACAAGACGTGGAGGGGCCTCTTGGTCGGGATCCTGGCGGGAATAGTGACAGCCGGTATCCAGGCGCTCCTCTTCTTTAAGACCGATTTTTTTAGGACCAACACTCTGGTCGATTACGGGAGGGTCAATTTTATTCTGCTGGGCGGACTCATGGGCGGAGGGGCCCTCACAGGCGACCTGGTGAAGAGCTTCATAAAAAGAAGGCTTGACGTGCCGTCCGGCAAGCCATGGTTCCCGTGGGATCAGCTCGACTGGATAGCGGGGGCCATCGCTTTCAGTTCTATCGTATTCGTTCCTCCGGCAAAAGTCGCTTTAGTCACGGCGCTACTGTATGTGGGAGTTCATCTCTGCTCCGACCGCGTCGTCTGTTATATGGGAATAAAGAAGAGAGAGGAAGTGAATTGACCGAGCCTCTTGGGTATATTCACAGCGCTATCTTCTGGTTCTTAACGTTCTTTTACAGCTTTATCATAGGTTTGGTCTCTTATATAACAACTCTCTTTATAAAGAGCGAAGACCGGAAGAACAGATTCTATCAGAAGGGGGCGAGGCTGTGGGGCTCTCTCCTGGTCTATGCCGCTCTTATGAAGGTGAGCGTGTCGGGACTGGAAAATATCCCGTCGGGAACGGCGGTGATATTTACACCGAACCATCAGAGCTATCTCGATATATTCATCCTGTTAAAGATACTTCCGGTCTCATTCAGATTTGTTGTAATGAGAAAGCTCTTTAAGGTGCCGGTCATCGGGTACCATATCAAGCAATCCGGTTTTATATCTTTGGACCGGAAAGACAGAAAGAGATCTATCGAGACTATCCATAAGGTGATAGATCTCTTAAATGACAACGAATCCTTTGTCATATTCCCTGAGGGAAAGCTGACAAAAGATGGTACAATAGGTGAATTCGGCAGGGGCGCTTCGATCATCATCCAGCGCAGCCGTAAGCCGGTCGTCCCCATCTTAATCGACGGGACATTTGCGGCCATGCCAAAGGGAGAGTGGAGAATAAAGCCGGGTAAGGTCACGGTGAAGATAGGCAAGCCCGTTCATTTTGAAAATTATTACGATGATGTGAATAAGAAGAGTTCGCTGGAGCTGGGCAATGAGCTCAGGGGCGTGGTTGCCGGCTTAAAGGGATAAGGTTTGGGAAAGATCATGTTAAAAAAACCGGTCAGAATAGCTCACTCGATAATATGGTGGACGTTCTGGATCACGATAATGCTCCTAGGCATTATATTTGATTCCATTATCTGGCGCGGCAATAAGAAGATGTATAGAAGGATGGAGAATTTCTGGGCCTGGACGCTCATGAAGCTGGGCGGCATAAAACTGGAGATCTCCGGAAGCGAGAATCTGCCGAAGAATGAAACCGTCGTATATATGGCCAATCATCAGAGCGATATCGACTGGCCCGTCATATTCAGGGCAATTCCCGGACAGTATCTCTTCCTGGCGAAAAAAGAGCTCTTCGACGTGCCGGTCTTCGGGACTTATATGAGGATCCAAAAGTATATACCGATCGAAAGGGACAGCATAAGAAAATCGTTCAAAACATATAAGGACATAGTGGCGCTGATAGGATCCGGGAATTCGATAGTCATATATCCGGAAGGCACCCGCTCTTACAGCAGGGAACTGCAAAAGTTCAAGTCTTTCAGTTTTTCCTTCCTGCAGGATGCCCGGGTGAGAGTGGTCCCCGTGGCCATAGATGGCAGCATAGACATACAGAAAAAAGGGAGCCGTCTCATCAGTCCCGGCAAAGTGAAAGTTACCATACTTCCACCGATCAATTTCGAAGATCTTTATAATTTGGACACCAAGGAGTTCTGTGCGGCAGCTTCGGAGAGGGTGAGGCGCTCGCTTCTGGATGTATTGGAAAAGAGCGCGGTCGTACGCCAGGCCGAAAAGATAGTCGCTCCATGAAGAAGTCATTGATATTTCTGGTCTGCCTCTCTTTGCTGGCTTCGGCCGCGAGCTTCCTATCGGCGGACGAAGAGGCTGTAAATATCAGTTACGTGGGCCGGGACCTGAAAGGAGCCTCCAGGTGGCGCGCCGAGGCCGAGATACGGAATCTTTCGCCCGGCGTATATCTTATGACGGAGAAGGCTAGAGGCATCTACTCCTCTTTTAAGGGCAAAGTATCGTGGGTGGCCGAGATGAAGTTTGAGCGGACGAAAGATAGCGTCAGGCCGATGAGCCTCGATAAGCGGGTCTTCGACGCGAAAGGCAATGTGATAAGGCGCGAAGTCCAGGAGTTCGATCTCGTCAACAATACCGCAGTCTGTACTCATGAGGAGCCCGAGAGGAATATCTCGCGCACGAGAAAGTTTAAATTCAATAAGGATGTAGTAACGCGCCTCTCTTTGGGGTTTTACGCCCAGAAGTTTCTCGAGAGCGGCAAGACGAGCGAAAAGCTGCAGATGGTGAGCGAGGAGCCGAACCTTTATAATGTGGAACTCAAGCGCGTGGGCAAAGAGTTCATGTATATCGGTGGCAGCAAGATACCGGCATACCGGTTGTGCCTGGACCCACAGCTTGGAGCGCTTAATTTTGTTAAGGTCTTTCTGCCGAAATCCTACGCGTGGCATTCTGCCGTGCCGAATTATCAATGGCTCGGCTACGCGGGGCTGGAAGGCGGCATCAATTCGGAAAAGATAGAAGTATTTATAGAAGGATTATGATAGAGAGACTTTTTAAAACACGGTCAGACGACGTTTCTATACAGATGTTCCGTTATATTTTGTCAGGCGCCGTGGCCTGCGTGGTCGACTATAGCGCGCTCATCACGCTCACTCAAGCCTTCAAGCTCTATTATCTGACTTCCGCGGCGATAGCATTTATGCTGGGATCCACGGTGAGCTACATCCTGAATATAACATGGGTATTCGACAAAAGGGTCTTCGCCGACAGGCGCCTGGAAGCGCTCCTCTTCTTTTCGATAGGGATCGCGGGGTTATTCTTAAACCACTACTGTATCCTGTTCTTCACGGAGACCGTGAGGTTGCATTATCTGGGATCGAAAGTGATCTCAATAATAGTCGTATTCGCGGTGAATTTCACCGCCAGGAAATATATATTGTTCCGTGGCGGCGATCTCCCGGATGTCGCTGTCGACAGGTGAGTCGAAAATGAAGCCGTCATTGCGAGGAGCTGTAGGGATTCCTCGCCCGTCATTGCGAGCTCCGACGAAGTCGGAGCGAAGCAATCTCAAGACGGGCTCGGAACAGGCTCCGCAATCTCATATGAAGAAAGCGATCATCGTCTTAATATTTGTAGCAGCCGCGGCTTCTTTTTACTGCGCCAGCAGCATGGCGCAAAAAGATAAGGAGGCAGAGATGAAGGTCACCAGTCCCTCATTTAAAAATAACGCTAAGATGCCCGTCAAATTTACCTGCGACAACCTGGATATTAATCCCGCGCTCGATATCGAAAACTTACCCGAAGGGACCAAGAGCTTGGTATTGATAGTCGACGACCCGGACGCTCCCACAAAGACGTGGGTGCATTGGGTCCTTTACGATATCCCGCCGTCCAATCATATAGATGAGAAGAGTATCCCCGGCAAACAGGGCATAAATGATTCGGGAGGAAGGGATTATCACGGCCCGTGCCCTCCTTCCGGGACACACCGCTACTACTTCAAAGTTTATGCATTGGATAAAGTCCTCGGGCTTAAGGAGGGCGTATCTAAAGGAGATCTTGAAAAAGCGATGGGGGGGAGCATACTCTCATCCGCCGAATTGATCGGCTTATATAGCCGCGGGGAACGAAAGGGGTAGACAGATGAGATCAGCAAAGGAGCTATTGAAGATAGACGCAAAAGATACGGCCACGCGAATAGAGAATCATATACGGCATATCGTAGCCGAGAATAGAGTGAACGGTATCCTGATGGGACTTTCCGGGGGGCTCGATTCAACCGTTCTGGTGACTCTGGCTGTACGCGCTCTGGGCAAGGAGAAGGTCTGCGTATATTTCCTGCAAGACAGGAACGGTGAAAAAGATTCCGTCAACAAGGCGCGTCTCGTCGCCGAAGGGCTCGGTTTAAAGCTGAACATGGGCAGTATCGACGACGTGATGCGTGAAAAAGAGAAGAACGCGGCATTCTTTAAGTTCATAAGCGTATTACCGCCTTTCATGCTTCCTCTCGCGTCGGGCATTTATTACATAGTCGTAGGCGAAACGCCGTATATGACTACGCTGCGCAAGGAAGAGCCCAATAAGAGCAGGTTCAGACGATGGCTCTACGCCAATGTAGTCGACGGTCTCGAGAGCATGTTTGACGGGCCCTGCGCTACGCGCAGAGTGGTGCTTGAAAAGATAGCAAAGGAGCAGAACATGCTTCTTATAGGGTCGGGAAACCTTTCAGAGGATCTTACGGGCTGGTTCACCATAAATGGCGTAGATAATATGCCGCACTCTCCCATCATGGGACTATTGAAGACCCAGATCTGGGAGCTCGCCGAATATTTAAATGTCCCGTCCGAGGTGCAAAAGAGGAAACCATCCGCGGATGTATTAAGGGGCGCCGACGACACGCTGGCCTTGGGAATGAGCTTTGGCAAGATAGATATAGTTCTCCATGGAATAAAGAATAATATGTCCGATGACGAAATTGTTGAATACGGCCTTACCAAGGGTGAGATCGCGAAGGTGCGTAAAATATATAAGATGTCGGCCTGGAAAAGAACGGGTAGAAACTAATAAGGAGGTTCGAGCGTGAGCATAGCCAGAATATTGATCGTAGATGACAGCGCAACCAAGAGGTCGCTCTACAGAGGGATGCTGGAAAGAGAAGGTTATGAAATCATAGAGGCTCATGACGGCATAGAAGGCCTGGATAAAGCCAAGACCGAATCCGTAGATCTAATCATAGCGGATCTGGCGATGCCGAAGATGGACGGTTTTAAGATGATAGAGTTGATAAAGAAAGATGAGAAAGGCAAGTTCATACCTATCATCTGTGTCTCCGCTACATATAAGGATATAGAGAGTAAGATCAAGGCTCTGACTGAAGCGGGCGCCGAAGAGTTCTTCTATGTGCCCGAGAATATAAGCGAGCTTTTACTGAAAGTACGGGTCATGCTGCGTATAAGGAAGATCTATCTGGAGTTGCTGGAGAAGAACAAGCAACTCCAGATATTCAATAAATCGGCTGTCGACCGCGAATTAAAGATGGTGGAGCTGAAAGAGAAGGTAAGGAATCTCGAAGAGGAGATACGGAAATACAGAAGATAACCGCTAAAAAATAGTATTCCCGGAAGATATACGGCTAAGGTTCAAAACCATTCGAGCCGGATACATTTCTGGCCAAAGTTAAAGAATTTATCAAATAGATTGAAGAAGATAATCTTATCGGTTCTCGCCTTACTCATAGTGCTGGCCACTGCCGGCGCGATATATCTCAATGAGTACGTATTCCCCCAGAAGATAAAGTCGTCCCTGATCGAAGGCTTTGAGCTCGCGACCGGAAAGAAGATAGAGCTGTCGAGCGCGAAGCTGGACCTGTTAAAAGGACTCGTCATAAAGGACCTCGCCATTTTAGATAACGATCTCTGGGTCATCACCGCCAAAGAGGCGCAGCTAAAATTCCTCTTCATCCCGCTCTTCAAGAAGCAGATCATGGTCACCTCATTGAAGCTCGAAAGCCCCAGGATATTCGTGGAGCGCGCCAAAGATAATTCCATCAACATAGTTGAGAGCTTCTTTAAAGAACCGATCCTACTGAACGGAGAGTACAGTCTTACGGTGGCAAGAATAATATTATCCGGGGCCGCGATCAGTTTTCGCGACAGCACGTTTGAGCCGCCGCTTCTTAAAGATATCGATGGCGCCTCTTTGGACGCCCACTTCTCTCTTCCCTACAAGATAGTATTTGCCTCCGAGTTCGAGCTCACCGGCGATGGGATACCGGCCTTCTTAAAGTTAGGCGGCAAATATGAGGCCCTGAAGAAGAAGTGGACGTTCAACGTAAAGGCCAGGGATCTATATTTAAAGGAACTTGCTCCTTACTGCAAAGACCGGAACTTTCACTTGCCCAACGGAAGGGTTGATGCCCAGGCGGCAGTTCGTATAGATAGCGGCACCATCGGTGCCAAGATAAGCATGACGAGCCCGGACCTGGAGTTTCTCGACGGAACGTTAAAGGCGAATATAAATTGCGCGCTTGAAGCAGATGTGGAATATGATTTCGAGAAGAAAGTTCTCATCTATTCGGGCGATATAGATATTAAAAATCTTGCGCTCTCCGGCCTTGAATACGTGGATCGGATCGATGACATAAAGGGAAAGGCCGTATTTACCGAGTCAAAATTTTTATCTGAAGATCTCTCTTGCACCGTAGCCGGCCTGCCGGTCAGGGCTCGCGCGGACCTTATCGACTTCAATGTGGGATCTCTTGATATAGATATAAGGTCCCTGGCAGACTTAGGCGCGCTTAAAACCGTGCTTAAGGACAGATTCGACATAAAACTGCCCGCAGAACTCTCCGGGCCGGGAGAACTCTATGTGAGATTAGAATATAAAGTCCCCGTAAAAGAGTTGCCTGCAGTGAGCGGTTATGTAAATGTTTCCGACGCGAAGATGATCCTGAACTATAACAGGATCCCTCTTGACAATGTGAATGGAAGATTTAAATTCACATCGAACCAGCTATCATGGAAAGATCTGACGTTTCGACATGCGAAGACTGACTACGCTTCAGAAGGGACGCTTACCAACTTCGACAAACCCGGCATAGAGATCGAATTGGACTCAAGTAAACTCTCGGTGAAGTCGCTTCTTGCGGTCAACGATACTCTTATTACCCTCTCGAGTTTTGAGGGTCATTTTGAAGAGACGGAGTTTTCGTTATACGGGGACCTCGATACAACCGACCCCGACAAAATAATGGCGGAACTTAACGGGACGTTGAGGTTTGGGCTCAATGATAACAAAGAGCTCCTTAAAAGGTTTGAAAATATAATGAAAGATTCAAAACCCTCCGGCAGATTGACCGCTAAATTCGTGTTAAAGGGAGATATAAAAGACCTGAGCTCGTGCGCCGCCGAAGTGGAAGTTTCGGGCGACCGTATTTCGCTCTATGGGTTTAAAATGGAAAATTTCGCCATGAGCTATATGCAAAGGTCGGGCATAATGGATATCGTTAAGATGCGGTCATCCCTGTACGGCGGCACTTTCGACGGCTCCGGGAGGATCGATATACTCTCGAAGGAGGGAGCTTACCAGATAAAAGGGGAAGTCAGGGACCTGAAGATAGAGAAGATAAAGCTCGATACGGCATTCAAAAATTATGATATATCAGGCGCCATATATTCCAAGTTCGGCTTCAAAGGTAGTTCGGGCGATCCCTCGAAATTCAGCGCCTGGGGCAAGCTAAATATATCGAACGGCAAACTGTGGCAGCTCAATCTATTCCGGGGGATAGGAACGCTCATATTCAGGAAAGATTTCAGTTCCGTTATATTTAAAGAGGGGGACTGCGATTTCTCGATCAAGGACAAGGTTATTACTACAAACGACATCAGTTTAAGAAGCGACCTGCTAGATATCAGCGGTGTGGCAAGAATAGGTTTCGATAACTCCATAGCAGCGTCTTTGAAGACTGAGTTTACGATCGAAGGGGTCGATGCCAGCAGCATAGCCGGCGCCATAGAACGCTACAGCATAATAGAGGTAAGCGGGACATTGAAAGAGCCCGAGATCAAGATCAGGCCGGACTTAAGCAACGTCATGAGCGATATTGCCGAGGGCCTCTTCCAACAATAAAAAGATATGGTATACTTTCCGTAATAGCGCAGCTAATCTGATTACTCTAATCTGATTACTCTAATCTGATTACTCTAATCTGATTAGAATCGAGAAAATCGAGAAAAAAAAGGGGGTGCGGCATGAAAAAGGGGTCGAAATCGGTTATATATATGACCGC
>CAYSSS010000044.1:0-11822 GCA_964433975.1 uncultured Planctomycetia bacterium | reverse complement strand
AAAGCGTATTGTCAATTCTCATGTTTTTAGGCTCCGTGTCGATGATAATAGGGGTATTTCTGGCCATCGGGCAGTGGGATTTCAAAAGGTTGCTCGCATACCATTCTATAAGCCAGATAGGCTATGTGATATTGGGAATAGGGCTCGGGACGCCTCTGGGGATCTTCGGAGGGCTCTTTCATCTCTTTAATCATTCAATATTTAAATCATTACTATTTCTGAATTCCGGCGCCGTAGATTATTCTCTCGGAACGCGCGACCTGAAGGAGATGGGAGGCCTGAGGGAGAAGATGCCGGTAACGGCGTATACGAGCATTATCGCCTCCATGTCTATAGGCGGAATTCCGCCGTTTAACGGGTTCTTCAGCAAGGTGATAATTATACTTGCCTGCATACAGGCCGATCATTTCGGCTATGCTTTCCTGGCCGTGATAGGAAGCCTCATCACTTTAGCGTCTTTTATGAAGGTTCAAAAATACGCGTTCTTCGGTATATTGAAAGAAAAATGGCGCGACGTAAAAGAAGCGCCTTTTGCAATGCGGGTCTCGATGATCATTCTGGCCTGCATTTGCACGATCGGAGGATTGGTCGTTATGGTGCCGGCGCTTACCGCCTTCCTCTCATCGGCGGTTAACGTTTTATTCAACGGGCAAAACTACGCGATGCTCGTTCTGGGGGCGATTAAATGAGCGGCAGGGTGATCTTATTCATATTGGGGTTCGTCGTCTGGGCTGCCCTTAACTGGCCGGTAGACTGGCAGAATGTAATTGTAGGGATCGTTGTCGCGGGATTTGTTACGTATATAGCCGGAGACCTCTTTATCCGCGCGCCACGTCTATTTAAAAGGCCCACACGCTATCTCTGGTTTCTATACTTTATACCTCTATTCTTGTGGGAGTGCGTAAAGGCAAACCTCGATGTAGCTTACAGGGTTATACATCCCGATATCCCGATCAATCCGGGCATAGTCAAGATCAAGACGAGCCTGAAATCCGACACGGCTCTTACTTTTCTGGCAAACTCCATAACCTTAACGCCCGGGACTATGAGCGTGGATGTAGACAAGGATAAAGGCTTTCTGTATATTCACTGGATAAATGTTAAGGATAAAGACGTTGATCTGGCTACGAAGTTGATAGCATGGAAATTCGAAAATATTTTGAGGAGGATATTCGAATAGATGTCGGCAAGAATCCGTTGGTTGCTAGGTTCGGCGGCGATCCTGATAACGATCATCCTGATCGTCTATTGTCCCATATCGTCCATGCTGAGCTGGCAATCGAATTTCCTGGCCCGCTGTTTCTTCACGCTTCTGTTGTGTCTGGTATTCTGCTTGTACCGCGTATTGATGGGCCCGACGGCACCCGACAGGATCGTAGCCGTCGATATCCTGGGGATCATGATCGTAGGTTTCTGCGCCATTCTCAGCATCCCTACGGGAAGGGATTGGTACATAGACATAGGCATAGCCTGGTCGCTTCAGAGCTTTATAGGGACTCTGGCACTGGCGAAGTATCTGGAGGGTAAAGATTTCGATGAATGAAATTATTGGAATGGTCTTCATCGTAATAGGATTGGTTTTTAATTTTTTCGGCTGTCTGGGCCTTGTGAGGCTTCCCGATGTCTATAACCGCCTCCAGGCCGCGACTAAATGCGTTACGTTGGGAACGGCCAGCATCCTGTTAGGGCTGATATTATTCAAAGGTTTCGGCACAACCAGCCTGAAGGCCCTGCTCTGCATGGCCTTCATATTATTGACCGCTCCTGTATCCGCCCACGCGCTCGCGAGAGGAGCGTATCTGGCGGGCGTGAAGCTTTGGGCGGGGAGCGTGACAGACGCTTACGGCGAAGATAAAATGAGGAGCAAATAATATGGATCTTAAAGATATGCAGGGTAAGATCATCTTAATGGCCGATAAAGTTTATAGCAGTCTCCTTCTGGTAGAGAAGGGCTTCATGGGCAATAAGCTGGAGCCGCTTGCCGAGGCCATCAAAGAAGAGCGTATCGTAAACGAGATGGAGAAGGCTCTCAGCGTAGGAATCATAGATATATCGAAGCGGACCTCCGGCGCCGAAGAGAAGAAGGAGCTGGCTTTGATGGGCCAGATAGTGGAGACGCTGGAACGTATGGGCGATGAGGAGGCCAACCTTGTGGAGAGAATAGAGATAAAAGTGGTGGAGAAGCTTCTATTCTCCGATCTCGGTTTAAGCGAGTTTAACGAGACATTCGGCGCCATGAAGAGATCGGTAGAGATGATGATAGAATTTTTAAAGAAGAAAGACCCCGCGTTGAAGGATAGAATAATAGATAACGGTTTTCATGTAAAGGGGCTCGTCGAGCGTTACAGGAAAGAGCACTTCGACAGGCTCGTCCGGGGCGTATGCACGCCGCTGGCCGCGAATATGTACTTTGATATGCTCGATTTTACCGGAAACCTGGCGCGGCATTCATCCAACATAGTAAAATTATTCTAATCAGATTATTCTAATCAGATTAGAAAGAGAGTGATATGAGATATCCTAAGATTCGAGAGGTTATAGAGGCTGTAAAGGCGCTTTTGAGTAAGCCCTACACGTCAAATTTCCCGCGTAAGCCTCTGGAGCCGGCAAAGAGATTCAGGGGGAAGCCGGAATACTCCAATGAAGGCTGTATAGGCTGTGGAGCGTGCGCCGAAGTCTGTATAGGCAGGGTAATAGAAGCGCGCGATGTGGTCACGACGGCCAAGGCGACGCGCAAGATGATATTGCATCTGGACGAGTGTCACTATTGCGGCCAGTGTAGCGCGCTCTGCACTACCAGAGAAGATAATCCGCCTGGTATCAAACACACTACCGAGTTCGACCTCTCCTCTTTTGACAGAAGCGATATGATTTCTACTACGGATGAAAAGGAGCTTGCCCTTTGCGAGGCATGTAACGCGGTTGTCACGACCAAAGCGCATCTTGACTGGCTCGCCAAGAAATTAGGCCCGCTCGCTTTCTCGAATCCCACCCTGTTTATAGCGTCCTTAAAGAATATGGGTTTTTCGGACGATGTCCTGCAAAACACGAAAGAAGGGCTTCTCCAAAGATCGGACAGGATAAAAGTGCTCTGTTCCAAGTGCAGGAGAAGCGCCACAATTGAGAAGTTCTGATATAAAAGAGAGGCTTAAGGGTATAGTCACCATAATAGGTATAGGCAATATTATGCGCGGTGACGACGGTTTCGGCCCGAAAGTCATAGAGAGCCTCAAGAAGAAGACGACAAAAGCAAGTCTCTTTGACTGCGGCACCGTCCCGGAAAATTATATATTTCCCATACTCACCACCTCCTGCGACACGATAATACTTGTCGATGCCGCCGATCTTAAGACGGAACCGGGAAGCCTGAAGGTCCTTTCCTTGGGCGAGCTCTCCGGCGCCGGCCTTTCAACGCACAACTCTTCCATAAGGCTCTTCACGGACCTTCTCATGACGGGTAAAGAGAACTTGAATATATTCGCGGTAACGGTACAACCCAAGACTATAGCGTTCGGAGAGAGTCTGAGTGCGGAAGTTGTGGAGAGTGTCGAAAAAGTGACCGATATATTCGTAGAGGCGCTTGCCTAAAAGATACTAAATATATGAAGATTCCCTCGATCGAAGAGATTAATACCGGTATCCCCGCGCATCTGGTATTCAATGAGATCAAAAATTCTCCCTACAGCTTCTTTCTTGATAGCGTGATGGGCCGTGAAAGTCAAGGCAGGTTCTCTTTCATTGGGTGCGAGCCGTTTCTGATCTTTAAGAGCAAGGGGGATTACGTCTCTTTGGAATGGAACGACGGCAGGAAAGAGTCGCTGAGATCAAATCCATTTCTGGTATTAAAAGAGCAGTTCCGGCGGTTTACGGTTCTTCCGGACCCGAACCGGGCCGACGGCATTCCTTTTGTTGCCGGAGGAGTAGGCTATTTCGGCTACGACATGAAGGACTTTATCGAGAAACTTCCGGATATCTCCAGGGATGACCAATCCATACCCGACTGCATCGTCGGTTTCTACGATACTCTGCTGGTCTTCGACCATCTGAAAGAGAAGAGCTATATCACCAATGTCGAGTTTGAAGGCGTCAGGACCGGGGCAAGATCGAAGCTTAAGGCGGCCCTCTCTCCAAAGACTTCAAATACTATAACGGAATATAGAGCGGGTGAAGGAGCTCACTTAAAGTCGAACTTTACCAAGGCCGGTTATATGAAGGCCGTAGAGGACGCTAAAGAGTACATAAAAAGAGGCGATGTATACCAGGTGAATTTGTCACAGAGATTTGAATCCGGCCTTCAGGGCGAGCCCTACGGGCTTTACTTGAGGCTGAGAGAAGCGAGTCCCGCCATGTTCGCTTCCTACTTAAATTTCGAAGACGTGATAGTCGTAAGTTCGTCACCGGAAAGATTTTTGATGAAGTCCGGTTCATATATAGAGACCAGACCCATCAAGGGGACCCAGCCGCGCTCAAGCGATCCTTTGACCGATGAACTCAACGAGATCTCACTGAAGGAGAGCTACAAGGACCGCGCGGAGCACATAATGATAGTGGACCTAGAGAGGAACGACCTGGGCAGGATTTGCGAATACGGCTCGGTGAGGCCTACGGAGTTCATAGCGCTTGAAAAATACTCCACCGTGTTTCATCTCGTCTCGACAGTTTCCGGAAAGCTTAAAAATGGCGTCGATCCGATAGATTGCCTGACAGCAGCTTTTCCCGGAGGCTCGATAACGGGCGCTCCCAAAGTGCGCTCCATGGAAGTGATAGAGGTTCTCGAGCCGGTAAAGAGATCCTTGTATACAGGCGCCATCGGCTACATATCATTTGACGGGAATATGGACACATCTATCGTCATAAGGACTATAGTTATTAAGGGTGATAAGTTATATTTTCAGGTGGGAGGCGGCATTGTAGCCGACTCCGACCCTGAAAAGGAGTACCGCGAAACTTTGGACAAGGCCGAAGGAATAATGAGGGCTTTATATGCAGAAGATCTGGATAAACGGAAAGTTTGTAGATCCCGGTAGGGCGAAGGTATCCGTCTTTGACAGGGGATTTATGTACGGCGACGGCCTATTCGAAACTATGAGAGCTTATGCCGGCAGGGTCTTTAAGCTCGATCTGCACCTGGCCAGACTCTTTAGATCGCTCGATGTCGTCAGGATAGAACATAAGTATTCAAAAAAGTATCTGCACGATGCCGTATACAAGACGCTAAAGACCAACCGATTGTCGAGCGCCTATATAAAGTTGGCCGTAACAAGGGGAGAGGGCAGGCTCGCCTGCCGGCGATCTTATACCGTGCAGGCCGGCAGGTTCGGAATAAGCCATGAAGACGCATTCTCGCCGAATATCGTGATAACGGCGAAAGATTTTGAGGGCTATCCCCGCTGGATGCTCGAGACCGGACTCAGCGCCAATATAACAGGCGTACAGAACGAAGAGTCAGTAACATCAAGGATCAAGACGCTGAATTACCTGCCGTATATTCTTGCCAGGTTCGACGCTAAGAGAAAAGGTTTCGACGAGGCGATACTTACGAACACTAAAGGCTGCATCACGGAAGCAGCGACTAGCAACATATTTATTGTCAAAGATGACAAATTGATAACACCGTCTGTGGCGAGCGGGATACTACCCGGCATCACGCGCGGCGTCATCATAGAGATAGCTAAGAAACTAAAGATGAGCGTTAAAGATAAGCTTGTATCTCGACGCGAACTCTTAAATGCGGACGAAATATTCCTCACTAACTCACTCGCCGAGATCCTGCCGGTCACAAAAGTCGATTCAAAACGGATCGGCTCCGGCCTTGTCGGACTCATCACCAAACTCCTGCATATCTCCTACCAAAAAGCCGTCATCAGGGACGTACTATTGTAAACTTCATGTAGCGCTGATGGTTGACATTATGCGGACGTGTGATATAATTTACTCATGCGCCGCATTTTTTTATTCATAATCCTTATACTTGCCATATTTTACAGCCTGGCATTCTCTGAAGAGAGCCACCAGCTTGAAAAGATCATTGTGACTCCCTCCCGGATCACAAGCTCCTCCGATACCGGCAGATCCGTGACCGTGCTCGACGCCCTAGAGATGCAGAGCTCGGCCTATGACGCCCTGCAGGACATCATAGGCAATATTGGCGGTATAGATATCCGCCGCCGCGGCGCCGAAGGCGTCCAATCAGACATAAATATAAGGGGCACGACGTTCGAGCAGAACACCCTTCTCTTGGATGGCATATCCATAAACGATCCCCAGACCGGACACTATACGATGGATTTGCCGCTGACATCATTTGACACAGAAGACGTCGAGATATTGAAGGGTCCTGCATCAAGCTTGTATGGCGCCAATTCATTCGGCGGCGTTATAAATATCATTACCAAGCGGCCGGAAGATAGAGAGCTCATCATAAATACCATCGGTGGTGCCCGTGACTATTTTTCAGGCGGCATCTCCCTGACTCAGCCTTTAGAGGCCTTAAAGAACCGTTTTTCGATTGAGTGGAACCGGGCCAGCTCCTATATTCCGGACAGCGAATTCGACATAGTCAATTTGAGCGAAAGCAGTTCGATAGATACGGATTTCGGCGATTATGATTTTTTCTTCGGTTATTCAAATAAGAACTACGGCGCGAATATCTTCTATTCAAATCTTTTTCCTCGCGAGGCGGAGTCGACCGATACAAGATTCTTTAAATTAGCCGGTAAGATAGGGTCCGGCAGCCTGAGGTTCGAGCCGAAGATCTACCTGAGGCGGCATTACGATAAGTTCATACTCGATAAGAATAGACCCGGATGGCAGACGAACTACAGCACCAATTACACTTATGGCGCGAGCCTCGGATTCGTATTAGAAAATCCATTCATGGACGCCGCATACGGGTTCGAACTGTCCGAAGACAGGATCTTCTCCACCAATATGCAGAAACACGACAGGGGAAAGACCGGCCTTTATGCCGAGATCGCGCCCCATATTTATGATAAGCTCTATCTCAATGCCGGGATAAGACAGGATACCTCTTCGGACTTCGAAACGGAATATTCTCCTTCGGTAAACGCGAAATACGCAATCTTCAATTTTTTGAGCGCGCGCGCATCCGTCGGCCGGTCGTTCAGGATCCCGACATTCACTGATCTCTATTACAGAGATGCCGGGAATATAGGCAACGAAAACCTTAATCCGGAAAGCTCGTGGACCTACGAGGCGGGGTTGGATTACAGGTCCGAGCTTGTAAATTGTTCGGTCGGATATTTCAGGCGTAATGCCAAAGATACCATCGACTGGACCCGCATGAGCGTTTCCACTGTGTGGTGTGTATCAAATATAGGAACGGTTGATACCAATGGCGCTGAAGCGTCGATTGAGATAACTCCTCGCAAAGTCGAAAGCTCTTTTCCTATAGATAGGTTCTTTATAGATTACACCGCGATAGACTCATATAAAAAACATGATTATCTTTCAAAATACGCGCTCGACTATCTAAAGCAGCAGATATCGGCCGGGGTAGATTATTCGCTTTTTGGATTTAAAAACTCTTGGGTTCTCAATTACAAGAAGAGGGTAGGGGATACGAGCACCTCCGTTGTTGTCGACGCAAAGCTGACCAAGGGAATAATAAAGAAAGAGAAACTTCTCTTTGAAGCATTTCTTGAGATAACAAACCTCTTCGATGAAGACTATTCAGAGCAGTCCGGTATCCCCATGCCGGGACGGTGGATAAAATCCGGGGTGCGCCTCGAGTTCTAAAGATACTCTCCCCAATTCAATTGACATAATGATCTTTTTATAGTAACCTTATACAATAATTCTTAAGCCTGCCTGCCGGCAGGCAGGGAGAATCACTATGAGTACCGCGATAGCTCTAAAAGCCAATGTAACAACCAGTAAGGCGCTAGATGCCATAATAGGCGTAACATTCTTCATTATGGCGACAGCTCTAGGCGCCTATATACGCATTCCCGTACCCGGAACGCCTGTACCGATAACATTGCAGACCTTTTTCGTGGTTCTGTCCGGGGCTGTCTTGGGCTCCAGGCTCGGACTTTTTAGTCAGGCCGGTTACATCGTCCTGGGGGCGTTGGGCATGCCCATATTCCAGGGCTACACTTTTGGAATGGCGCATATACTGGGCCCCACAGGCGGATATCTCGTAGGCTTTATGGCGGCATCTTTTCTCACCGGCAAGATCCTGGAGGGAGAGAGCCGCAATTTATTCAAGATAACAGCCTCTTTTGCGATAGGGAATGTAGTCTTATATACTCTCGGAGTTCTCTGGCTTATGCTGATATACAGGATCAGTTTTGTCAACGCCATAGCTATTGGCGTCCTGCCATTTTTTACCATAGAGTTAGCGAAGATATTCTTAGCGGCCGTGCTGTACAGCAAGATATCCAACAGGTCGAAGGCGATCTTCTCCTAGGACAATAATATACAATGATGAAACTGCTCGAAAAACCAATAATAGTCGTTCTTCTTTTATTGGTACTGTCAGGCTATCTCTATTTTTTTCAGCTGGACAAGTTGGCCCTCACGGACCCGGACGAAACCTTCTACGGCCAGACGGCCAAGGAGATGTTCCTAGAGGGAGAGTGGCTCACGCCGACCCTTTACGGACAGCCGCAATTCGAAAAACCGATCCTCTTCTACTGGCTCATCGAAATATCCTACCAAATTTTCGGTATCAACGAGTTCGCCGTGAGATTTCCCTCGGCGCTCTTCGGGTTTCTCGGGCTCGTCGGGATATACCTCCTGGGAAGGCTTCTATTCAATAACAGGGTTGGACTATTCTCCGCGGTCGTATTGGCGACATGCCTTGAGTACCTGATACTCTCTATAGGCTGCGTCACCGATATGGTGCTCTTCGCCCTCATGTTGTTCGGAGTCCTATTCTTCTTCTATGGACAGATAAGAAAGAGAGGCTACTTTTACCTGCTCTCTTCGGCGGCATTTGCCCTGGCGACGCTCACCAAGGGGCCGATAGGTTTATTGCTGCCGGCTTTTGTAATAATATTGTACCTGACCCTTACCAAGGATTTTGCCATATTCAAAAATGGCTTCCTGCTGGCAGGAGCTTTGATAGTCTTCATCATCATAGCGAAGCCATGGTATTTTATAATGTACAAACTCCATGCCCAGGAATTTATAAATACGTTCTTTGGATTCCAGAATATCACGAGATTCATGACCCCTGAACACAAGATAGGGTCGCAAGTATACTACAATATCCCCATAGTGCTAGGCGGTTTCTTCCCGTGGAGCGTATTCCTGCCGCTCGGCTTTTGGCACTTTTGCAAGATGGCATTCTCCCGTAAAGACGAATCACGAACGACGGGTAAAGAAGAACGAAATTACGCGCTCTTCGCTCTCTTATGGTTCCTCTTCATATTCCTATTCTTCACCGCGTCCAGCACGAAGCTCCCTACTTATATATTCCCATGTTTCCTGTCACTTGCGCTCATGACGGGAAAGCTTTGGGATGACTTCCTGGACAAAAAAGCGGCCTTTGGCCTCATAAAGTGGATGAATGTCTCATACTACGCTCTTCCGTCGCTCATCCTCCTGATCTATGCCGGCGTCTGCATATTTGTAAAGATGGACTATCCGGAGATCCTGGACAGGGCCGTAATAACCGGCCTCTTTCTTATATTCGGCATAGCGTTTTCCCTGATAGCGTTTATCGGCAGAAGATCGATCGCGGCGTTTCTCCTGATCGCTTATTCGGTTGTCCTTATGATATATCCTTTAGATAAGCTGATACTGCCCACCCTGGAGGCTCATGAATCGAGCAAGGCTATCGCAGAAGAACTCCTCAAATATTATAAAGAGGGCGAGACTATAGGCACCGAACACGATTACCGGGCAGGCATAGCTTTTTACACCGGCAAAGTACCGGTAAAGGTGCCGGATTACTCAAAATTGCATGAACTGATCAGCTCCAAAGAAAGAGTCTGGTGCGTGATGAAGCAGAAGAACGTCGTCGATCTGAGCGGCCCCGGCCCGGATAAGCCGAAGTATGTGGTGGTTTTTAAGAGCGGCAAGAAACGGCTCATAACAAATAAACCCTTATGAGATATCCCGCTATATCATTTGTCATACCGATGTATAACGAATCGGCCAACATAGAAGTGACCGTCAGCAAAGTGACGAGCCTGGCGAGGGAACTGGCCGACGACTACGAGATAATCCTGGCCGACGACGCTTCTTCGGACGGAACAGGGGATATAGCCGACAGATTATCCAAAGCTGACAATCACATAGTAAGTGTGCGGCTGAAAAAAAATACAAAATTCGGCGGAGCGCTCAGCGCGGGGCTCAAGCGCGCTTCAAAAGATATAATCGTCTATACGGATGCCGATCTGCCGGTAAAAGAAGAGGATCTTAAGAAGGGCCTGGCTCTTTTGAACGAGGCAGATGTCGTCACGGGCTACAGTCTCGTGCTGAAAGACGACAGCCTGAAGAGGATCGTGATGTCGAAGGTCTATAATTTTCTGGTACAGACCCTCTTCGGATTCAGGATAAAGGACATAAATTCCGGATTCAAGATATACAGGTCAAAGGTGATAAAGCCTCTCAGTCTTATATCGAAAAGCCCTTTCGTTGACGTCGAGATATTCGCCGAGGCCCGTAAGAGAGGTTTTAAGATAGCGCAGTTCGGGCTCATATTCGATCTTCGCACAAAAGGCGTATCCACGATATCCAGAATGAGCGTAGTGGCGAGGACCTTTCGGGATATGCTTGTTTACAGGTTCTCAAGATGAAGTACCTTATAGTGACGGCCGATGATCTGGGCCTGACCAAGAGCATAAATGAGGGTATAGCGAAGGCCTGCCGCGAGGGCATCGTAACCTCTGTAAGCGTAATACCGACCGGCGAAGCGTTCGCTGACGCCCTGAAAGTAATAAAAGATCTGGGGCTCAAAGGAATAGGCGCCCACCTGGCCCTTACCGAAACAAAGCCGCTCTTAAAGTCATCAAAATTTTATATAAATCATTATCCGTTATTCAAAGATATCATCTTCAAAAAGATCGACCTGGAAGAGATCAGAAAAGAACTGAAGGCTCAGTTGGAGCTGTTGAAAGACTCAGGAGCGAATATAACTCATATCAACAGCCACGAGCACATGCACATGATACCAGAGATCCTGGAGATACTGATCTCGCTGGCCAAAGAGTTCAATATACCCGCATTGAGATATCCGCGCGGGGACAGGCCCGTGCGCCCATTCAAGATAAGAGATCTCTATAAAAAGTCCGTCCTTTCATATTTTTCCGGCAGGAACGCGGGAGCATTCAATAGTTGCGGGCTTCTCTATACGGACCATTTTTTCGGAGTTCTCGATGCCGGCCGTCTTGATATAGATAAGGTTAAAACGATTATCGAAAATTTAAAAGAAGGCGTTACGGAACTTGTCACTCACCCCGGGTTCTTAAGTCCCGAGGTGCTCGACCGTTATTCATGGCACACCGGCGGCGAAGCGGAGCTTTTCGCCCTTACCGATGACCGTATCAAGAATCTCATCAAGAAGAATGATATTAAACTCATATCCTACGAAGACTTCCTCGCGCTAAAGCATACCCCTGGCAGATAACACATTTACGAAAAGATGGGATGTTAAGGGAAGGAAAATAATTTTCCTTCCCTTAAACTTATGCACGTGTTTATCTATTGGTGAATACACCTAAGGAAAGGGGATACAGCGATCCCGCCCCGATTAGTTTGCATATCGTGGCGGCGGGATTGGTGGAGGTGGCGGGATTCGAACCCGCGTGCCCAAATATCAGATCAAAAGCCTCTACATGTTTATCCCGCTT
>CAYSSS010000043.1:0-12223 GCA_964433975.1 uncultured Planctomycetia bacterium | reverse complement strand
AATTGCAAGGACTGCGGATTCGCGACGTGCCTTGCTTTCGCGATGGCGCTTGCCCAGAAGAAGGCTTCGCTCGACAGATGCCCTCACGTTACCGCAGAGGCGAAGCTGGTGCTGGAGAGCGCCAGCCAGCCCCCGATAAAGCTCGTGACGATAGGCGCCGGAGAGAATAGATTAGAGATGGGTAATGAGACCGTCATGTACCGGCACGAGCAGAAGTTTTATCATCCTGCCGGAATCGGCATCCTGGTCGAAGACACGCTGAAAGATAATGAGCTTGATGATAAAATTTCAAAAATAAACGCTCTTAAATTCGAGAGGGTCGGTCAAGAGATTTTGGTAGATTTGATCTGTGTTAAAAACACCTCCGGAGATAGCGCAAAGTTTTTGAACGTTGCCAATAAAGTTGCGGGCATGACAACGTTGAATGTCGCTCTTCTCTCGGGATCAGCAAAAGCCATAGAAGAAGTTATCCATAATGGTAGGGGGCGTTTAAACGTCCCATACCACAAGCAGAGGCCGCTGATTATTTGGGACGGAGGTTCAGATCTAGATGGTTTTGTAAAACTGGCGAAGGAATATAATCTGCCGCTGGCAATAACTTGTGCCAGTGCCGAAGAGGCGGCGGAAGTTACGGCCAAAGTCAAGCAGGCAGGCGTCGAAGAGATCGTCATAAGCGTCAAAGGCAAGAGAGCGTCCGGCGCTATCCAGGATTTTACATCTATCCGAAGAACAGCATTAAAGAAGAATGAGCGATCGCTCGGTTATCCGCTATTGGCTTTCACGACCACAGTCGAGCCTTATGCCGAACTGGCTGAGGCCATATCCTATGTATTAAAATACGCGGGCCTCGTTATAGTCAAGAATACCGATAAAGATTTCATCCTGCCGCTACTTGTGACGAGACAGGATATATATTCGGATCCGCAGAAGCCGGTGCAGGTGGAACCAAAAGTTTATGAGATAGGTAAGGTCGGCAAGGCCTCACCGGTTATCATTACGACCAATTTCTCGATAACCTATTTCACAGTAGCCGGTGAAGTCGAAGCGAGCAAGGTGCCGACATATATAGTTTGCTGTGACGCCGAAGGTATGTCGGTCCTGACCGCCTGGGCGGCGGAAAAGTTCACCCCGGAATCGATAGACGCGACCATCAGGTCGCTTGGCTTGGAGAAGATAGTAGGGCACAAAAGACTCGTCATACCGGGATACGTCTCAGTCATGAGCGGAAAGCTGGAAGAGATAACCGGCTGGAAGATCTCCGTGGGGCCGCGTGAAGCATCGGGGATCCCCAACTACTTGAGGAATTTAAAAATATAGTGAAAGAATTCACGATAAATTTTACGGCCCAAAAGAAGAAGGTGAAGGTCGCTCATGGCACGGACCTGCTCACCGCGGCGATCAAATCCGGGGTCATGCTCCATGCGGCATGCGGCGGCGAAGGTATATGCGGCAAATGCAAGGTCCTTATAAACAAGAAAGAGGCTCTCGCTTGCCAGACAATTGTCGAGTCCGATCTCGATGTAAATGTCCCGAAAGAGTCTCTGGAAGCGCGTTCGTCACTTGCGCACGAATCCGAGGAGTTTACCAGGGGCGTTGTATCAAAGAGAGAGAACGCATTTAAATTTTCGCCGCTCGTAAAAAAAATATATATCGAGCTCTTGAAACCGACGCAGGATGATAACTTAAGCGATCTCGACAGGATATGCAGGGAGATATCGCATAAGCTTAACAATGTCCATATCTCAACAAACCTTGCGAACCTGAAACATTTAAGTGAAGTTCTGCGCGACAGCGATTTCAAGGTAACTGTAACGGTTGCCGATAAGGATGATGCGCTCGATATAATAACCGTCGAGCCGGGAGATACCACAAAAACCAATTACGGCTTTGCCTTCGATATCGGGACGACGACGGTTGTGGGCCAGCTCATAGACCTGAATAACAAAAATATACTCGGGACGAGGATCGCGTTCAATAAACAGTCTCTCTACGGCTCCGATGTCATCACGAGGATAATCTACGCCTCTAATTTGGAGGGGCTCGGTAAACTTAGCGTGGCCGTGCTCGACAATATCAACGAGATAATACTGGACCTTTCCGCCGCAGAAAAGATAGCTCTGACCGACGTCTATTGCATCGTCTTTGCAGGGAATATGACTATGATGCACCTCTTGCTAAAAGTCGATCCCACGAATATCAGGAAAGCGCCTTATGTTCCCACTACCGCCGTATTTGAAACGATACATGCGCCTGAAGCGGGGATAGAGATAAACCCAAGAGGGATAGCGGCGTTCCTGCCGGGGGTCACTACCTATGTAGGCGGTGATATAGTCTCAGGCATTATCGCCTGCGGGCTGGCGGAGAATGGGGAGTTGTCGCTCCTTATCGATATAGGCACCAACGGCGAGATTGTCCTCGGTAATAAAGAATGGATGATCGGCGCCGCGGCGAGCGCAGGCCCGGCGTTTGAGGGGAGCGGCCTGGAATGCGGAATGAAAGCTGTAAAGGGAGCGATACAAGGAGCGGAAATAGATAAAGATCTAAATACCAAGGCGGTTACCATAGATGATGGAAAGCCAAAAGGCATATGCGGCTCGGGGTATATCGACTTATTATGCCAGATGCTGAAGAGTGGCGTCATAGGCAGGAACGGGAAGATAGACCGCGCGTTAAAATCAAAAAATATCAGAAAGACCGATACCGGATACGAATTCGTAGTGGACACAGATATTGTCATCACTGAGGACGATATTGAGAACCTCAAAAGGTCCAAGGGCGCCATATACAGCGCGATAATTTCGCTTCTGAATAAAGTAGAAAAACCTCTCGGCGACGTAAAGAAGATATATATTGCCGGCGGTTTCGGCAATTACCTGAATATCGAGAATGCCGTCTTTATCGGACTTTTGCCCGATGCCGACAGATCCAGATATGAATTCATAGGGAATTCGTCTCTCGCGGGAGCGCGGATGTCACTATTGTCGCGCGACGCGTTCATGAAGGCGCGCGAGGTCTATAAAAATATCACGTATGTAGATCTTAGCTCGGAGCCGAACTACATGGATGAATATGTGGCGTCGCTCTTCTTTCCGCATACCGACCTCGGGAGGTTCCCATCGGTACGGTTATAGCGGTCAACGGTAAGGGCGGTACGGGCAAGACTACCTTCGCGGCGCTTCTGGTAGATTATCTGGTAACAGATAAGAAGGGTTCTGTCCTTGCCATAGATGCGGATCCGAATTCTACATTACCCGAGGCGCTGGGAATAAAGGGCTGCGATTCGATAGCCGGTATATGTGATGACGTCTCAAAGCACATTGACTCTATCCCGGCCGGCATGACGAAAGAGCGCTTCATCGAGATGCGGATACAGGAGGCGGTCGTAGAGGAGAAGGGTTTCGACCTCCTGGTGATGGGTAGGCCCGAGGGGCCAGGGTGTTATTGTTATGTAAATAATCTGCTGCGAGACCTAATGGCGCGCGTGATAAAGAACTATGACTTTGTTGTGATCGATAACGCGGCAGGGATGGAGCACATATCGCGCCGGATGATGAGGTCGATCGACAAACTGTTGCTTATAAGCGACTATTCAGTCATCGGCATAAGGAGCGCTAAAAGGATATCCGATCTTGTAAAGGAACTGGGTATAAAGGTGGGTGCCGCCTCCTTGGTCATCAATAAGGTGGCGGGTTTCTTAGAGCCTCTGCAGGATGAGATACGCGCCACAGGGGTGAGGTTCGCCGGGGTTATTCCATACGACGCATCGGTTGAGGATTGGAGCATATCGAACAAGCCTATATTTGCGTTTGAGAGCACAACTATCAAGGATAAGACCAGAGAGATCTTTTTTAATTTAATGGAGCAGAAATAATATGGCTATAGAGCTTGTCAAAGAGAGGTACAGTAATGCTATAAATGTCGTAGAGATAGGCCCCCCCGGCGCCTCTGTGATAAAGGTCGGGGGTGAGACTGCGCTGCCGTTTCTTTTTAAAGAGGGCACGATGCCGCATGCGCCAGTCACCGCGCTTGAGATATTGGATAGCGAGCCGGAAGATTGGCCGGATACCTTACGAGAGTCGTATGGCGACGCGATAAAAGACCCTGTAAGATGGGCTAAAGCGGCCGTTGAAAGATTCAAAACAAAACTTCTCTGTGTCAGGCTCCAGAGCGTCCATCCGGATTACGGCAACAGATCTTCCGCAGAATCGGTCTCGGTATTGAAAGCGATCGCCCGGGAAGTGAAAGTGCCGCTTATCGTAACAGGATGCGGTGATGACGACAAGGACAACGATCTATTGCCGAAAGCAAGCCAGGCATTAAAAGGCCGCAATTGCCTCTTTGGCATAGCCACCCAGGAGAATTATAAGACGCTCACCGCGACGTGCCTCGCGGACGGGCACTCAATAATTTCCGAATCGCCCATAGACGTAAACATAGCCAAGCAGGTAAATATATTGATAAGCGATATGGGATTCGATCCGAAGAGGATAGTGATGCATACTACCATGACGGCGTTGGGGTATGGCATGGAGTACGTATATTCCATAATGGAACGGGCGAGGCTCGCGGCATTTATCGGCGATAAGATGCTCTCTATGCCCTTCATATTATTTGTCGGCGCCGAGACATGGAAGGTCAAGGAGGCGAAGGAGTTCGGAGTTCGCCAGGGCGTGAATTGGGAGATAGCGACTTCGGTCTCGCTGCTTCAGGCGGGCGCGGATATACTGGTATTAAGGCACCCCGATTCGGCCGGGGCGGTCACAAGCTATATAAAAGAGATGATGAAGGAGGATGGTAAGTGATCATCATAGGCGAACTTATCAACGGAATGTATAAAGATGTCTCACGGGCGGTCGCCAATAGAGAGTCCGACATAATCCAGCACCTTGCTTTAGAGCAGGTTAAAGAGGGCGCGTCAATGCTTGACGTCAACATGGGTCCTTACTCAAAAGACCCCGCTCGAGATATGAAGTGGCTTGTTGAGACTATACAGGCCGTGGTAGAAGTGCCGCTGTCGCTAGACTCGACGAAGGCCGATGTCATAGAAGAAGGGCTAAAGATCGCCAGAAAAAGAGCGGTCATAAATTCGACAAGCGCGGATCCCGAGAGGATGGATATATTTTTTGGACTTGCCAGGAAATATAACGCTCAGGTTATCGGCCTCGCTATGGATAAGTCCGGCGTGCCCAATAGCAAAGCCAGCAGGTTGGAGCTTGCGCAAGTTCTGGTGGCGAAGGCGATAGAGTACGGGATAAATACGGAAGATCTCTATTTGGATCCCATTCTCTTGCCTCTGAACGTAGCCCAGGCGCAAGCGGCCGAGGTGCTCGAATCGCTGCGCGAGTTCAGGTTATTATGTAATCCGGCGCCCCAGACGGTATTGGGGCTGTCGAACCTTACTCAAGGCATAAAGTCTCGCAGCCTCATCAACCGCACGTTTCTTACGATGGCTGTCGCGAACGGCCTTACATCGGCGATACTCGATCCGCTCGACAAAGAACTGATGGATGCGCTCATAACGGCAGAGCTACTTTTAAACAAGAGCATATATTGCGAATCGTTCATCGACGCGTACAGAAAAAAGTAGAAGGAGCTCTTTATGGAAAGAAAGAAGATAACTATTACCGATCTGCAGAGTAAGAAGCGTGACGGGAAGAAGATCACGATGCTCACCGCGTACGACTATCCCATGGCGAGGCTCGTGGACGACGCAGGCATAGACGTTATCTTAGTCGGTGATTCGCTCGGCATGGTAGTGCTTGGGCTTGACTCAACCGTGTCGGTAACTATGGATATGATGATCCATCACTCCATCGCTGCGCGGCGCGGAACGAAATACGCTTTTCTTATCGGGGATATGCCGTTCATGTCATACCAGGTCTCGAAGGAGGACGCGATCCGCAACGCCGGACGGTTCATGAAGGAGGCGGGATGCGATGCCGTAAAATTAGAAGGCGGCGAAGAGGTTATGGACGCCACGATAGCGATAGTCAATGCCGGCATTCCTGTCCTGGGCCATCTGGGATTAACGCCACAGACCGTATCGAAGCTCGGCGGATTCAAGGTCCAGGGTAAAGATGCCGAAGGCGCCAATAAGATATTAGAGCAAGCTTATGCCCTGGAGCGCGCGGGATGTTTTGCGATAGTGCTGGAATGCGTGCCCGATCAAGTTGCGAAGCTCATTACCGAAAAATTGACGATCCCGACAATAGGCATAGGTGCCGGACGATATTGTGACGGTCAGGTGCTGGTAACGAACGATATGCTGGGGCTCTTCGACAGGTTTGTTCCGAAGTTCGTAAAGCAATACGTGAAGCTCTCCGACGTAATATCGGATGGACTGAAAAAATATAAGGATGAAGTCGAGAAAGGTATCTTTCCGGACTCAAGCCAAAGCTTTGCTATCAAAGATGAAGAGATAAATAAGCTGAAGCAGGGCATAAAGTGAAGATCGCTGTAGTTGGACCGGGCGCCCTCGGATCTTTGCTCGCGGGGTTATTAAAGGCAAAGACGAAAGAAGAGGTCTGGCTTATTGATAACTCTCCTCGGAGGGCGAAGCGTATACGCGAAGGCGGAATACGCATAGAGGGGATGAGCACTGTCTCCTGCGCCATCGATGTATCTGCCAACCCGGAAGAAGTGGGCCCGTGCGATCTGGTATTTATCTGCGTCAAGAGTTATTCTACCGATGATGCCTGCAAGGATATAAAGGACCTGATATCGGAAAAGACTTTCATCCTGACCCTGCAGAACGGCATCGGTAACGTACAGGTATTGAACGATCATTTCGGGCCCGAGCACATTATAGCGGGCGTCACAAATCACGGCGCCACGCTTGTGGGGCCGGGCCATGTAAGGCACGCGGGAAAGGGCGATACGGTGATAGGCATGTACAGCGGCAAAATACTCGGCCCTGTAAGAGACGCCGCTAACATTCTTATTAAATGCGGATTTGAGACTAAAATTTCAAAGGATATAGACTCTGTCGTATGGAGTAAGCTCATAATAAATATCGGCATAAATGCTCTCAGCGCGATAACGCGCCTGAAGAACGGCATGTTGATAAAGCATGACGGTGCGCGCCAAATTTTAAGAAACTCCATACAGGAGGCTGTGAGGGTAATCAAACGTAAAAGGATAAAGCTCATCTACGATGATCCTATACAGAAAGTGGAGTTGGTCTGCAAGGCGACTGCCGCTAATACATCGAGCATGCTGCAGGATGTTTTGAGCTCCAAGCGCACGGAGATAGACTATATAAATGGGGCGATAACGAGACAGGGCAAAGCGTTTGGCATACCGACCCCCGTTAATGAAGTGCTGATAGATCTCATCAAGACAATCGAATCGAGCCATGAAGAGGCCGCCGGGGGATAGTTTTTTATGCTGATAATAGGCGAGAGGATAAATTCCACAAGGACGCATATCCAGGAGGCGATTAAGTCCAGGAGTGCCTCATTTATAGTCAAAGAAGCCAAAAAGCAGATCGAAGCGGGCGCGAGCTTCATAGATGTCAACTGCGCGATGACGCCCGGTGACGAAGTCCAGGATATAGACTGGGTCATCAGCGTTATCCAGAGCGAGATAACGGATGTCAATATCTGCATAGATAGCCCAAATTATCTCGCTATCCAAAAAGGTCTCGAAACATATCGCGCAAAAGGCAGGCTCTTTATAAACTCTATAACAGGCGAGCAGTCGAGGATAGACCTTATCGTTCCGCTCGCGGTAAAATATGATACCGCCCTTATAGCGCTTACAATGGGAGATAGCGGCATGCCGAACAGCGCCGAGGAGCGATTCGCCGCCGCGAAGGATATCCTGGCGAAAGTCACGGAGAAGGGGTTTAAGGCCCATAACCTATATTTTGATCCTCTGATACGCCCCATATCGACCGAACCTGAACAGGCGAAGGAGTTTTTGAGGTCTATTCCCATGATAAAATCGCTCGGCGCAAAGACGATATGCGGATTGTCGAATATTTCATACGGCTTGCCGGACCGCAAGATAATCAATTCAACGTTCCTGGCTATGGCTATACAATCAGGGCTCGATTGCGCCATACTAGATCCAACGGAGAAACAGGTCATGTCGAGCATCGCGGCGGCCGAAACGCTGATCTGTAGAGATGAATATTGCGCCGAATACATAAAGGCGTTCAGGGAGGGTCGGTTGATCTGATGACTAAGATGATAGCGTTCATAGCGGCGATCGTATTACCCCTTTTTAATATTCCGCTAATAGTAAGGGTTATAAGGCGGCGATCGTCCAGGGATCTGAGCATACACTGGGCACTGGGCGTATGGGTATGTTTTTTGCTTATGGCTCCCGAGTCGCTGCGTTCTCCCGACATCGTCTGGCGGGCGTTCAGCATAATGAATATACTATTGTTCACCTGTGTCCTGATCGCTGTGCTCGTATATAGAAAAGGAAAGTAATCCTGAATATGGCAAAGAGAATATTTGTGGCGGCGACGCAGCAGAATGACGGTAAGACTACGGTATCGCTCGGTCTTATAGCCGCGCTTAAGAAGCGGTTTGACAGGATAGGCTTTATAAAACCCATCGGTCAACGTTATCTCATGGAGCAGGGTTATAAGGTTGACGAGGACTCTGTATTGATCGAAAAGGTCTTCGGCATAAAATGCAATATAAAGGACATGTCACCGGTAGCCATAGACCGCGGTTTTACCGAACGGTATATCGAGAAGGGCGCTGACGAGGACTACGCCAGGGTCATAAGAGATTCTTTCGACAAGGTCGCAAAGGACAAGGATCTTGTTATAATAGAGGGCACAGGGCATGCCGGCGTCGGCTCATGTTTCGGTTTTTCAAATGCCACAGTCGCCAGCCTGCTTGAAGCGAATGTTGTAATGATATCGTCGGGCGGGGTGGGAAAGCCCATAGATGAGGTTATACTGAATAAGGCGCTTCTTGATAAAGAGAAGGTCGATTTGGCGGGTGTCATAGTGAATAAGGTCCTACCGGAAAAATACGATCGCATAGCGAATCTTGTCCGTAAAGGCATGAAGCAGAAAGATCTCGACGTCTTCGGCGTGCTCCCGCACCAGAAGATACTCGATATACCCACCATGCGCGAGATAAAGGAAGAGTTGAAGATAAGGGCGTTGTACGAAGGCGAGGACCTCGACAAGCAGGCAGAGAAAGTTCTTATAGGCGCCATGAGAGTGAGAGACGCGCTTCAGTATATAGATAACAATTCCCTTATGATAATACCCGGCGACAGGGATGATATGATACAGGCCACATGCGAGGTGCATTCCGGGAAGCTCAAGAAAGGGTGCGCCATATCGGGTGTTATCTTGAGCGGCGGAATACTACCCAGGGTCAAGACTCTCGCTCTGCTGAAATCGGTCAATATCCCTGTTCTCGTTACAGATGAAGAGACCTACTCGATAGCGTCGCGCGTCCATTCGCTGGTTGTTAAACTGAAACCACAGGATTCCCACAAGATAAAGATAATAGTCGATATGGTGGAGAAGCACATAGATGTCGACAATATCCTGAAACATCTAAAGTGAATTCCAGGAATATACCCTCTATATTGTTTGTTGCGGCGCTCGGCGCGAGCCTCGTCTCTCCGTCATCATGCTCCCAAGCCACGGAAAAGATCATAGAAGAGTCGAGGCTCTTTATGGGTACGGTAGTGCAGATAAAGGTATCGATAGACCCCGCCAAATACGGCGAGGCCAGAGCAAAGGACGCTATAAATAGAGCATTTGACGAGATAAAGAGGATCGAAGACGTCTACAGTCTCTATAAGGATAGCAGCGAGATATCCAGGATAAACAGGCTGAAAAAAAACGAAAGGCTGCAGATAAGCGACGGTGTATTTAACTTGATACACAAGACGCTCGATTACAGCGAAAGAACCGGCGGCGCTTTTGATATAACCGTGAAGCCGCTCGTCGAGGTGTGGAACGCGGCCCGGAAGGCGGATAAAATGCCGGAAGAGAGGGAGATCAAACGAGTTCTAGGACGCGTGGGGTACAAAAACGTCGTTCTGGATGGGATCGTCCGCGCGATACATTTCAAGAAGGACGGCATGGGTATAGACCTTGGCGCGGCCGCCAAGGGATATGCCACGGACAGAGCGGTATCTATTCTGGAAGAGAACGGTATCGACAGTGCGCTCGTAAATTCCGGCGGCGACATGTACTGCCTCGGTAAAAGAACGGCGCATGAGTTGTGGAAGGTTGGTGTCCAACACCCCCGCGATAAGAATAGACTCTTCCTGGAGATCAGGCTCAAAGACAGGGCGATCGATACTTCGGGAGATTACGAGAGATACTTTTTTCTGGAAGGGAAGAGATATTCTCACATCATCGACCCCAGGACGGGATATCCGATAGGTGACGAAGTTGTGAGCGCCAGCGTTATAGCGGCCGATTCCACCACATCCGATATACTGGCAACGGCCATGTGTGTCCTGGGTGAAAAAGGTCTCGATATAATCAAGAATTACGGTGGTATAGATGCTGTGCTGGTGACAGAGGAGAGAGGCCATTTAAAGGTAAGGATGAGCGAGGGGATAAGAAAGCGATATGATATTTCAGAAGAGAAGCTCTAGAAAAAAGAGGCGGCGTATAGCCGTGGCGATGAGCGGCGGCGTGGACTCTTCGCTTGCCGCAGCTCTTCTATTAAAAAAAGGTTATGAGGTCATAGGGGTAACTTTCAAGATGTGGCCTAAAGAGGAGTGCGGCGCGAGTTATGGTAGAGCCTGTTGTAATCTTGAGGCCGTCACAAGAGCGCGCGGCGTTGCTGGTAACCTCGGCATACCTTATTATGTCTATGATTTCAGCGAAGAATTTAAAGCTAAGGTGATAGATTATTTCTGTGATGAATACCTGAAAGGGCTCACCCCTAATCCATGCGTCATCTGTAACGAGAAGATAAAGTTCGGGCTCCTGCACGAGAAGGCGCTGGCTTTAGACGCCCAGCTTGTGGCGACGGGCCATTATGCGGACAAGAGTTTCGATGAGAGAACCGGTAGATTCTTTCTTAAGAAAGGTCTCGACCTGGAAAAGGACCAGTCATATTTTCTATTCAGCCTTTCGCAGGAGCAGTTAAGGTATTCCATCTTTCCTTTATCGGGTTATACCAAAGGCAAGGTAAGGGCTGCCGCAAAAAAATTTAAGATCAAGACTCACAATACGGTCTCAAGCCAGGATATATGTTTTATCCAGAACCTCGATTACGCGGAATATATCAAAAAGAAGACAGGCGTCGCTATAAGAAAGGGAGATATAGTCAATAAAGAGGGAAAGGTCTTAGGAACGCATAAAGGCATTCCATACTACACGATAGGCCAGCGGCGCGGCCTCGGCGTGGCATATAGTGAGCCATTATATGTTACAGGCATAGACAGGTCACGGAATCGTGTGATAGTGGGGGTGAAGAGAGATGTCTTAAAGAAGAGCCTCTTCGCGCATCGTCTCAATTGGATAGCCATAAAGGATATAGACCATGAATTGCGCGTAAAGGCAAAGATACGCTACAATCATAAGCCTGAGGCAGCTATCGTGTCACGCGTGAGCGCCGATCTGGTGCGGGTAGATTTTGACCTGCCGCAGGAAGCTCCGACTCCCGGTCAGGCGGTCGTCTTCTATGATAAGGGTGTAGTTGTCGGTGGCGGCTGGATAAAAGAAGTGGTATAATGACAGTATAATTATGGATATTTTCGGAGTCAGCCGTAAAAAGGAGGGCGCGCTTAGAGAGAGGATGGCGCGGTTCGGTATCAGAGAGGCCGAACTGGAAGAGCATTTCATGCGTTCGCGTGGACCGGGCGGGCAGAATGTAAATAAGGTATCTACCGGCGTCTATCTGAAGCATCTTCCAAGCAACGTAGAGGTTAAGGTTTGCAGCGAGCGTTCCCAGGCGCTGAATCGTTACGCCGCCCGCAAGGTTCTCACCGCCAAGATCGAGACTATGATCCTGGGGCGCCAGTCAGAAGAGCGCAGGCGCGTAGAAAAGATCAGGCGCCAGAAGCGCAAGCGTTCGAAGAGGGCGAAAGAGAAGATGCTCGACAACAAGAGAATGCATTCCCGTAAGAAGGGGTTACGAAAGAAAGTGGAGGGTTTTGATGTTTAGAGAGAAGATAAAAGTATTGGATTGCACAATAAGAGACGGCGGATTGATGAATAACCATAACTTTACCCATGAATTCGTCAGAGCGGTCTATAAGGCCATCTCGGAGGCCGGGA
>CAYSSS010000042.1:0-12637 GCA_964433975.1 uncultured Planctomycetia bacterium | reverse complement strand
CGGTATATCGAAGAACCCCTGTATCTGGCCGGCGTGCAGGTCCACGGTCAGGACTCTATCGGCTCCGGCTGTCGTCAATAAATTCGCTACCAGCTTTGCGGTTATCGGGACTCTCGGCTGATCCTTCCTGTCCTGGCGCGCGTATCCGAAATAAGGGAGAACCGCCGTTATGCGCTGCGCCGAAGAACGCCTCAGGGCGTCTATCATTATCAGGAGCTCCATCAGGTTCTCGTTCGCCGGATCCGACGTAGACTGCACGACAAATACATCGTGCCCGCGGACGTTTTTATCTATCTTTACGCGTATCTCTCCGTCTGAAAAACGGTCTATTGACGCTTCGCCCAGCTTCACCTTCAGGTGTTTACATATATCGAGGGCCAGTTTCCTGTTCGAGTTTCCGCTAAAGATCAATAGATGGTTCCTCATCGCCTCTCTTCCTTTCTTCTGTCACCCGCTCTTCTTCTCAAAATTTTTGCCGGCACTCCCACCATGGTAGCGCCATCCTTGACGATAGTTCCTCTCAGTATCACCGCGCCCGCGCCCACGAGAGCTTTTTTACCCACTTTAACCGGGGCGATAAGTATGGCTCCCACCCCTATGAAGGAGCCGTCTCCTATAAAAGTTTTGTTCTTGTTCCTGCCGTCGTAGTTGGCCGTTATGGTGCCGGCGCCGATATTGACAAATTTACCGACCGTCGCGTCTCCCAGATAGGTGTGATGCTTGACTTTTGTCGACTCCGCGACGCTCGTCCTCACCAGCTCCACAAAATTACCTATCTCAGATTTATCGCCTATTCTCGTCCCGGCTCGAAGGCGCGCGAACGGGCCTATATGACATTTGGCTCCTATCCTTACGTCGGACTCTATTATCGTGTTCGGGTAAATTACGGTATCTTTGCCTATCGACACATCAGGATATATGGTAGTAGTCGCGGGGTCCTCTATCGTTACTCCCCGAACCATCAACTCTTCCATGATCCTCTTCTTCATCACATCCGTCGCCCGCGCCAATTCAACCCTGGAGTTGATGCCTATCATCTCGTCCAAGTTTTCCATGGATATCGACTCCACCTTCTTCTGGCGGGCGGCCAGTATCTTGACGGCATCGGTAAGATAGTACTCTCTCCTGCTGTTGTCGCGGCCTATATCCTTAAGAGCCTCGAGCAGGTCGGGCTGGCTGAATATGCACGTGCCCACATTGATCTCCCTGATCTCTTTCTTGTATTCACGAACCTCGCTCTCCTCGGCTATCTTGACTATCCTGCCGCCGGTATCTCTTATGACTCTCCCGTATCCCGCGGGGTTCTTCAAGACCGCCGTTAGCAGCGTCAGGCTCGCTCCCGAACTCTTATGCTTTTCTATGAGCCTCTTAAGGGTCTCTTTTGTTACCAGCGGCGTATCGCCATATACCACCAGAACGTTACTCGAGCGGGAGATCTCTCTCCTTGCCGCGCTTACTGCATCCGCTGATCCCAATAGCCTCTTCTGTACCGCGGTCTTTACTTTAGTGCCGTGAAAAAAGTCCTTTACTTTATCGCTTCCGAAACCCGTTACGACGACTATATCTTTTACGGCGGCGCCCGATACGGCACCGGTCACGTAAGATATCATGGGTTTACCGAGGATCTCGTGCAAAACCTTCGGCGTGTCGGACTTCATCCTCGTTCCGCGTCCCGCGGCAAGTATAACAGCTATCGTCTTTTTCATGCTCTATATCCTATTTGATACCGCGCGACTTCCAGAATATATTTTTTCTTTCCGGAGTTGCCATCACTAAGGTAAATTCGTGCATCTTCTGAAGCCATTCTAATTTCTTCTTAGGGGAGATCTTCATATACCGCAAAAGCTTCGCTTTTTCGTCCTCCCACCCAAAATTCACTTTGCTCTCCCTTTCAACTTTTGGATCTCATTGAGCATCTCTATATCAAGCTGATCTACGGAACGGCCGGACTCTTTTTTCATTTTTATCAATTTTTTAATCGATACGACGGGAACGTTCAATGCTCCGATCTTGACACGTACGTAATCTTTTTTAGCGTCCTCAAACTGCACCGGCGAATCGATGATTATATCCACTTCTTTCATATCTTTTTCTTTATAAAAATTAAACGCTTTCATGTTCTTCCCGCGAATCCAATCCGTCCTTATGCCCTTAACCGCTATATCCATCGGATCTATCGGCTGCTTTACTCTATAACCCTCTCTTTTTAAGATCGAGACTACTTTCTTGAGGTTTTCATCGCTCATTTCAACTAACATATCCACATCAAAAGAGGAGCGGTTTCCACCCAAAAGGTTAAGCGCTATTCCGCCCACAACAACATATTTTACCTTCTTCCTCTGAAATTCTCTAAATATCTCTTCGTAAAGCATCATATGCGTTCTTTTTGCCCTATACCAGTCGCAAAAACTTTGTTTTTGCTCCGGTATAGGGCATGTACCACTACATGTTATGGCTGTGCCATGTACCCGAGCGATGGCTATTATCTATTATCGCAAGTGGTACATGGTTGGGACGTGTGGATTCGAACCACAATACCGAGACCCAAATTCTCGTGTCCTACCATTGAACGACATCCCAACGTCCCTTATCTTGATACTATCTACAGCTCTATATCGTCATCCTCGTAATGGCCGCTACTGGGGCTGCCGGAAGATCTCGGCATGGCCCGGGCCTGAGGGGTCGGCGTTTTTCCCTCCTCCTCGTATGCGGCGAGGACCTTCTTCTGTATATACTCCCTGAAATCGGATGTTATCGGATGGGCTATGTCCCTGTGCTCGGACTGTCTGGGCGAATTATCGGCAGGCGAGGCCGGTTTCGGCTCAACATACTGGGGAAGCGCGCTTCCGCATTGATTGCAATATTTAGACCTGACGGCATTTTTGAAATTACATTTCGGACAGGACTCTTTCAGTCTTCTCGACGGCATCGCCACGAACAATCCCTTGGTGCCTTCGATGATCTTGACATTCCGTACGACGAACGCCTTATCGAATGTGAGGGTTGCGTACGCTTTTAACTTCCTGTCCTGTCCTTCTTTTAAGAAAATTCTGACTTCATTGATTTCCATACGTTGTGAGCTCCTTGAATATGCTTTTTAAATATATCTTTCCTTAAGCCACAAATATCTGCCAGAGAGTCCTTGATCTGGCACTGATGCCTCTCAAGACCGCGTCTTTAGCATCTATCGCCTCCCTCCTGGTCCTATACAAGCAAAATAAGCTTGGTCCGCTTCCGGAAACGATTGTCTTCTTACCCAATAGTTGTGCCAAGCTCTTCAATATCCTGCCAGCGGCGCCTTTTTTCAACAAAACAGCTCTTTCGAGGTCGTTGTAAAGCATGGATTCCGCCTGCTCATAATCCATCGGAAACTTCGAGGGGATTTGCCCTCCTTCGCCAAATTGCTTACGCATTTGGCTTCGGAGGACTGCCTCCGGAAGCTTAAGCGAAAGGGGTTGTATTTTAGCACTCCCGATACGAGGTGTCAAGTGCTTAGACGCTTCGTCAAACGCCTTATAGATATCCCCAGCGGACGTCTTATCTCCCGCCTTTATGATAAGATGCCAGAATTTAACCTTCGATCTTAAGGCCTCCAGTATATCGCCCCTGCCTCTGCCTATGGCAAATGGCGCATCCAGAAGGAAGAATGGCACGTCGGCGCCCAGCCTTCTTCCTATATTAAAGAGAGTTTTGGCGTCCAGTCTCAGCCTGAAGAGCCTCTTTATTCCTATGATGGTCGAAGCGGCGTCCGAGCTGCCTCCGCCAAGCCCCGACGCGATCGGTATGCGCTTCCTTATCTCGATCCTTACTCCGGACTTCACTTTCCCGCGCTTCAGGACCGCTTCGGCCGCCTTAAACACCAGGTTCTCCTTCGGATCGCGTGTTATAGGCCTGTCGGATCTGACGATTATGCCCTTGGGGATCTTCGATATTTTGATGGTGTCGGCAAGCGATATGCGCTCGAATACGGTAATTATATTGTAATAGGAGTCTTTCCTTTTACCGAGGACCTTGAGGAAAAGGTTAACCTTCGCCGGAGCTTTAATTGTAATGCTGCGCATAACTTTTCGTAGTTGTCGTAGGCGTAACCTGCGGGGTAGTTGCCGAAGCGGCGTTACGAAATTTTTACACCTTATGGCGGTATAGGAAAAAATTTAAATTCCTGAAAGAAGTTAAATTTTTGTAAAAATTTTGTCCGAGCAAATTTACATGCCCAATGTAAATTTGCGTCCGCGGAGGCAACGCCCCACGGGTTACGCCGCTCGCTTCATTGCGATCGCGTCTTTGGCGGCCTGAACGATGTTCTTCGCCTTTAGGCCGAAATACTCGAAGAGCTCTTCCGGCTCTCCGGACTGGCCGAACTTGTCCCTGACCCCGACGAACTTCACCGGCACGGGACAATTCTCGACCAATATTTCCGATATGGCGCTGCCGAGGCCGCCTGCTATAGTATGCTCTTCGGCTGTAACTATCGCGCCTGTCTCTTTGGCCGCCTTTATTATGCAATCCTTATCTATAGGTTTTGGCGTATGCATATTTATCAAGCGCGCGCTTATGCCGTCTTTCTCCAGTATCTCGCAAGCGACGAGCGACTCATATACCATCTGCCCGCAGGCGAATATGGTCACGTCTTTGCCGTCTTTTAAAATAGAGGCCTTGCCGATCTTAAAGAGGTCTTCTTCTTTAGTTATGACGGGAGCCCCGGACCTGCCGAGCCTTATGTAGACAGGCCCTTTGTGGCCGGCCGCGGCTATCGTCGCCTTCTTCGCTTCGAGGGCGTCGCAGGGAACTATTACAATCATATTGGGCAGTATCCTCATCAGCGATATCTCTTCCAGCGCCTGATGGGTGGCACCGTCCGGGCCTACAGATATCCCGCCGTGCGTGCCGATGATCTTGACATTCAGATTCATATACGCTACCGACACCCTTATCTGATCCCAGGCCCTTCCCGAAGCGAAGACGCCGAAAGTGCAGGCAAAAGGGATCTTTCCCATAAGGGCGAGCCCGGCGGCGGTGCCTATCATATCCTGCTCGGCCACCCCCAGTCCGAAGAACCTGTCGGGGAACTCTTTTTTAAACCAGCTGGCTCTTGTCGAATTGGTAAGATCGGCGGAGAGCACCACCACATCCTTATTGGCCTTGCCCAGCTCCACCAGGCCATGCCCGAAACCGTCTCTTGTCGGAACCATCTTGTAACTCTTTTCAACCATTGTGCTCCTCTTTATAACTATTTCAGCTTTAAGTTGTAAGCCGTAAGCTTTAAAGTTTTTTACAGCTTAAAGCTTATAGCTTCACACGCCTATCTCGCTTAACTTCAGCTTCTTGGTCCTGAACGCTTCCAATTCCACCGGGTCTACTTCTATAGACCTTCCCTCTTTCTGGTCAAAGACTTCGACGCCGTCATAATCCTTAAAATGATACCCGTGTATCACATGGGCCGCTATCGAAAGAACGGTCTCAAATATCTTATCGGAGTCCTCTATTGCACTAGCGGCGCCTCCGGCGCTTCGCTCGGCAAGCACCTCAAACCTGAAGAGACGCTTGCCCCTCTGCGAGACATAAACCCCTTTAGCGGATTTTAGCAGGAAGCTCTCTTCCAAACTTTTGTCTTCCCTGAAGGCGAGCTTGACCCTGTTCGCTATCTGCTCCGCGATAAACTCCGCAAGCGTTATATCCTTTATGTAAAATTTGTTCTCCCAGTAGCCTATATCTCCCAGAGACGTCGGTTCGCTCCTGAAGAAGTCCGCCATCACCTGGTCCTGCCATTTGGGGTCGAGGCTCATCTTGCTGAATACCTCTTTTACCACCTGCTCCTTCTTCGCCTGCGAGCTCCAGCGCAGGTCTATAAGCATGCGCTTCATATACTCGCCCCTCGATATATCATTGGCGAATAAGCGCTTCACGTCCTCGACGTTCTTTATGATGATTATCTGCAGCTCCGGCATCTTGACGTCATGCGCTATGACACAGTAAAAGTCTATCTTGGCGTCCGTCGAAAGGGCGACCCTGGCGGCGGTGAAGATGACATCGTTGATCTTTGCGCTCGCCGTCTTTGTAAGGGCGAAAGAAAAATCCATGAGATCCGAGAGGGGAAGATATATCACCATCGTCCTGCCCGCGGTCTCAACCTTAACGTCCGACTTGTACTCCTCTTTGCAAATCTTTACTATGGACTCTTTGATCTTATCCTGCGGGTAAGTCGAGGTGCACCCGATCAAAGACACAAGATACAAGACACAAGACACAAGCGAAATGAATATTTTAACCTGTGACCTTGTGGCCTTGTGACGTGGTGACATTGCTACCATTTGCTCTTTATGTGTGTCTTGCCGAATTCGTTAAAGATCGCCTCCACCTCGTCGTACTCCAGCTCTTCTTTGGCCAATAACTCCTTAATAAGTCTTTCGAGGATCGGTTTTTCATTCATCAAAAGCTCTTCGACCGATTTCAGGCATCCCTGTATTATATTTTGCGTCTCCTGGTTTAACTGCTCTTTTATGTTGTCGGAGAGCTGAGATGCTGGGATGATCGTATAATCACCCAGCAGTCCGGCGTTACCCATTCCATGCTGCCATACCATACGATGCGCGATCCACATCGCTTTTTGAAAATCGCTTTCACATCCACTGGATGTCATATTAAACCGCATCTTTTCCGCCGCATAGCCGGCCAAAGATACCATTATGTCGGCAAGTAATTTATCTTTTGTGTGGTGGTAAAGCTCTTCTCTGGGTGGATGATAAACTACGCCGAGCGTATCTTTCCTCGGTATGATCGAGATCTTAAAGACGTCGTCGGTAGGATGCAGTATGTAAATGACCACGGCATGGCCGGCCTCATGACAGGCGGTCACCTCCCTCTCGTGCGGCGTCATCGTAATTCTTCGCTTCAATCCTATATCTATCCTCTCCATAGCTTCGCTTATATCTTCGAGTATAACTTTGTCGCGGCCTTTTTTTGTGGCTACCAAAGCGGCCTCTTTCACTATATTCTCTATGTCGGCGGGCGATTTTTCTATCGCTTTTCTCGCGAGCCGCCCTATATCGAGCGATTTATCGGCTTCGACTTTGTTAAGATAGTAGGTGAAGAGCTTCTCCCTGTCTTCAAGGCCGGGTTTTTCTATATAGACTATCCTGTCGAAACGTCCCGGGCGCCGCAATGCCCTGTCTATGGTATCTTCCGGAGCGTTCGTCGCCCCGATAACTATAATGTTCTGTTCGGGAGAAGGTTCGCCATGCTTATCTTTTAATTCCTGCAGCCCGTCCATCTCCGCCAGGAGCTGATTCTGCGTGGAGTTCGTCTCTTCGGTGCCTCCGAATGCCGAGAATACTCTCTTGCGGGCGATGGCGTCGAGCTCGTCTATGAATATTATGCATCCGCCGTTACCGTACGCGAGCTGTCTCGCTTTCTTGAATAGTCCTCTTACGCGCGACGCTCCGACTCCGACGAATATCTCCACGAATTCACTGCCGGACATGGAGATAAAAGGCATTCCGGCCTCAGTAGCTATGGCCTTTGCCAGATATGTCTTGCCGCAGCCCGGAGGCCCGAACATCAGTATGCCGCGCAGGATCTTACCGCCTATCTTCTTGACGCGCACCCTGTCTTTTATCAATTGGACGACTTCCATCGCCTCCTCTTTGACGTTCTCCATTCCTATGACATCGGACCATTTAATATTGACAAAGTCGCCGCGCACTCTGAGTTTATTACTCAGCTTTGAGAAACCGCCCTTCATGAAAGTCATATACATGAAGACAAATATCGTGGCGTTTAACGCTACCATAAGCAGGTTTACCGGCATCGTAGCCAGAGTGATATTCCTGTAGTACGACTCGAGTGAATTCAGGCCCACGATTGCCAAGACGACCACCAGCAGTATGACCACCACGATCGTTATCTTTACCCAGTACATCTTGATATACATCTTCCATTTACGCGGTATCATGAAGAGTCTCCTTATTCTGCTCCGCCCTTCAGCTATCAATAGCCGGTTAGGCTTCGCAGCAATTAACTGCAAGGTGCTACGAAGCCATACCCGAATTTTACGGGTTGAATGGCGAAGTAGACCTTATATCTTCTTTAGTTCTTCGTCTAATTCTTTTATGGCGCGTTCGCACTCTTCGGCCTTAGGCGATATCCCGTGCCACTGGACCTTGTTCTCCACGAACGAAACGCCTTTGCCTTTTATGGTATGGGCGACGATTACCGTCGGCATTCCCTTAACGGTCTTAGCCTTATCGAACGCGTCCATAAGCTTCCCTATATCGTGGCCGTCCGTCTCTAGCACGTGCCAGCCGAAGCTCTTCCATTTATCCAGATACGCGCCCATATCTTTGATCTCGCAGCAGAACCCGTCTATCTGGAGCTTGTTATAATCTATGATGGCGCAGAGGCTGTCGAGCTTATAGTGGGATGCGGTCATGGCGGCCTCCCATACCTGGCCCTCATTGGTCTCTCCGTCTCCCATCAGACAGTATATTCTTGTATCCAATTTATCGAGGCGCGCCGCCAGGGCCATGCCGTTGGCTATCGATAGCCCCTGCCCAAGAGAGCCGCTCGATATCTCTATCCCTTCAAGTCCTATTTGCGGATGGCCCTGTAATTTGCTTCCAAGTTTTCTTAAACCCGGAAGATCTTCTTTTCTGAAATAGCCTTTTTCGGCAAGCACGGCGTAGAGCGCCGGACACCCATGCCCTTTGGAAAGTAAAAACCTGTCCCGCCCGGGCCATTCCGGTTTTTTTGGGTCATTGCGCATCTCGTAGTAATATAAAGCGATCAGTATGTCGACTATCGACAAGCTCCCGCCGGTATGCCCGGATCCCGCGGCAGTAAGCATCCTCAGGACGTCCTTGCGTATCCCAACGGCCTTCCTCTTTAATTCTTTTATATCCGGTTTTTTCGACATCTTCTTCTACTTCTTCTTCTTCTTTCTTAACTTTTCTTTTACTTTATCCTGTTTCGGATCGAGCCTTAGAGACTTCTGCCATTGGGCGCGCGCCTGGGTCAAGAGCCCATTCTCGAAATAGGCGTCGCCCATATGCTCGCGCACCGTGGGATCGTCCGGTTCGAGCTTCACCGCCTTCTCCAGCTCTACTAATGCTTCGTCTATCATGCCCTTCTGAAAATATGCCCAGCCGAGCGAATCTATGTAGGCGCCGTTACCCGGCTCCATCTCTACGGCCTTCTTTATAAGCGCGATCGCCTCGTCAAGATTCGAACCTTCCTCGGCGTACATATACCCGAGATAGTTATACGCATCCGAAAATTTCGGGTCGAGTCTTATCGCTTCGCGAAATTCGCTTACAGCCATAGGACGTTCTCTTATCTTATCATAATATGCGCCCATATGAAAGCGAACTAACGCGCTCTCCGGGCTCATGTCAAGAGCCATCCTGTAGTATTTCAGGGCGTCCGCCTCACGCGAAGCCGCGCTGTACGCGTACCCGAGCGCAAGATAGAGGGACGTCTCTCTGATATTTTCTGAAAGAGCTCTGTTTAAAACCGCTATCGCTTCTTCAGGCTTCTTGAGCCTTATATACATCCCGGACCACTGAATGTAAGCTTCGAGGTCCTTCGGGTTCAGTTTCGTTAATAATTCGTACTGATGCGCCGCGTCATTTATCTTCTTGGCGCGGTAGTACACGCCGCCTAAGGAGTAGTAAACCTTTATGTTCAGAGGGTCGACCTTAAGCGCTTTTTCAAAATTGGAGATCGCGCCGGGGAGATCTTCCTTCATTTCGCAGAGTACCCCCAGGCCTATGTACGCCTCGAGATAATCATGATCCAGATCAACCGCCTTGTTCAGCATGGCGATAGCCTGAGAGGGCTTGCCGAGCCTCGAGTAGATGACGCCGAGATTAAAATATAGTAGACTCGACCCCTTCTCTTTCTCTATAAGCTTCTCGTATATTCCGGCGGCCTCCTCCATCTTCTCCTGTATAACAAGAAGGTCTGCCAAAGAACCTAATGCCGCTATGTCGCCCGGATTGAGCCGGACTACGTCCTCATACTCTTTTTGAGCGAGGTCAAACTTGTTTAGAGCCGTGTAGGCGAGCGCAAGTAAAAATCTGGGTTTTGTATCGCTGGGATCAAGAAACTTGGCGATCTTGAACTCTTCGACCGCCTTATCTACATCCTTAGTCAAAAAAAAGTCTGTGCCGAGCCTGGAGTGCAGATAGCTCACTTCTGGCTCAAGGGCCAGCGCCGACTTATATTCTCGGACGGCGTCATCCGGCCTGCCCTCGTTATCATAAATAATGCCCATCGCGTAATGGGCAAGCGCTCTGGAGGAGGCGTCCGGAAGACTTCTCTTCTTCTCTATCCTGAAGTCTCCGGACGATACTTCCCCTTTTGACGACACGCCGCGCGCCGCTCTGGAACTGCTTGAAAAACAGAGTGCGGCAATTATGCTAACGACTATGATGGTGCTGCTATTTCTTCTTATGGCGATCTCTTCTCATCCTCTTTTTTCTTTTATGCTTCGCCATCTTCGCTCTTTTTCTCTTCCTTCCGCACGGCATGTCGAATCACCTCCAAACTTACGAAGTAAGTTTGATCCTGAATCCGCCGAAGGCGGACGAAGGACCTCTCCTTTAATAGATGACTTTATTTAAAGGGTACTCTATAATGCCCTGGGCACCCGCTCTCTTTAATTCCGGGATTATTCTTTTAGCCGTCTTCTCGTCGATGATCGTGTCCACATCGCACCAGGCTGGGTCCGAAAGAGTCGATACGGTGGGCATCTTCATCGCCGGCAGCAGCGCCAGCACGGCCTTCAGGTCCTTCTTGGAGACGTTCATCTTCAGGCCCACCTTCTCCTCGGCCATTATCGCTCCTTTAAGAAGCATGGCCATATTCTCTATCTTCGCCCTCTTCCACGGGTTCAGCCAGCTCTTCCTATTGGCTATGAGCTGCGTTGTAGATTCGCAGACGGTCGCCACCTCTCTTAACTTGTTGGCCCTCAGGGAGGAACCGGTCTCGGTGACTTCCACTATGGCGTCTATTCCAATGATGGCCTTGACCTCCGTGGCTCCCCAGCTGAACTCCACCTCGGCCTTGACCTTATTCTTCTTGAGATAATTCTTGGTCACGTTGACGAGTTCGGTCGCTATCCTCTTGCCTTTCAGATCCTTCACGCTCTTCACCTTTGAGTCCTGCGGCACCGCGAGGACCCACCTGACGGGCCTCATGCTCTGCTTCGCGTATATAAGCTCCGCCACCCTGACGACATTGGAAGAGTTCTCCAATATCCAGTCATTGCCCGTAATGCCTACATCAAGGATACCGTCCTCGACGTATCTCGACATCTCCTGGGCCCTGAAGAGTATCGCCTCTATCTCCTCGTCATCCACCGAGGGGAAATAGGACCTCTCGCTTATGCCTATCATGAAGCCGGCCTTCTTGAACATCCTCACCGTAGCTTCCTGAAGGCTGCCCTTGGGTAACCCTAATTTTAATTTCTTTGCAGTATCTGCCATATAATTCCCTCTTTTGTGAGTCATTATATTATCACACCACAGCGCACAAAGTCAATGGTTCGACCATGCTCACCATTGATCCTGAGCTTTTGCCGATGGTTCGACTTTGCTCACCATCGGCCCTGAGCCTGTCGAAGGGCCGAAGGATCAATATCATCGCCGATTACGTTCAAGGCTCCAGAACGACCTTAAGCGATTCTTTCGCCTGTGCGACTAACCTGAATCCTTCCTGTATCTTCTTTAATGGTAGCTTGTGAGTTATCAGCGGCTTCATATCCAATTTACCGCTTGATATGAGCTCCAGGGCTTCTGCGAGGTCGTCTGCCGCAGCGCCGTAAGAAGAGGTGACGGTTATCTCGTTTCTCCACATATCGACCGTCGGAATTTCAATATTTTTATCCGGAATCGCGAAGAGGAGGATCGTCCCCTTCCGGTCGATAGACCGGAAGGCCTGTCCTATCGCCGAAAGCGCCCCGGTACATACAATGATCTTATCGGCCCTGATATCGCCCGCTTTTTCAGCATGCAGGACCTCATCGGCGCCGCACTCTTTCGCCTTCTTAAGCCGGTACGCGTCTACGTCAGTGGCTATCACTTTAGCGCCCTTTAATTTGGCGACCAATATATTCAAGAGGCCCGATACGCCAGAGCCGAGCACCATGACTACGGCGTCTTTCTTTACATCGATAACCCTCTGGCCCCTGAGCGCGCATGCCAGCGGTTCGATCATAGTCGCTTCGGCGAAAGAGAGATGGTCGGGCAGTATATACACGCCTCTATCAACATTTATCGCGGGCACCCTTACAAATTCGCTGTAGCCGCCCGGATCGTAATTGCCCGTATGCAGCGTTTCACAGGCGGTATGATTCCCCGACAGGCAATATTTGCACTCATTACAGGCGACATGATGGCTAACGAATACTCTAAGTCCGGCGGCGTATCTTGGCGATTTTGATTCTACGATGGTGCCGGCGATCTCGTGGCCCAGAACGCGCGGCGTCTTTTTGACGCGGTACCACTCCATGACGTCGGTACCGCAGATCCCGCTGGCTGCTACCTTGACGAGGATCTCGCCGTCCGTTATTTTTGGTTTGGGTATATCTTCCAGGCGGATATCGGTATTGCTGTAATATTTAGCGGCGAGCATTCCTCTT
>CAYSSS010000041.1:0-12712 GCA_964433975.1 uncultured Planctomycetia bacterium | reverse complement strand
GTTCCTACGTTAACGTGAGGTTTACTTCTAACAAACGCTTCCTTTGCCATAAATACCTCCCTCTAACTGTTTTTTACTGCCCTACTTCGCCATCCAATCCGAATACTGCGGTATGGCTTCGTAGAGGCATTCTGCTTCAGGCTACAAAAATTTATTCCTGCGAAGCCCCACCCAAGCACTTCGTATCGAAGGGCGAAGCAGAATGGAGCCCACGATCAGAATTGAACTGATGACCTCATCCTTACCAAGGAGGCGCTCTACCAACTGAGCTACATGGGCGCCGGGTGAAAATCGCATCTGATTCCGGGAAATGTCTACCACAAATACAAAAAAATCCCTACTTCGAGTTATATCAAAAACTCTCTATATACTAACTTAATTGATATAGTGTTAGATTAAATAAATTTAAGAGTGCTTTATTATAGCAAAAAAAGTCTTTTTGTCAAGTTTTATTTAATTTATTATTCTAATAAAAACGAGAATGCTATCTTAACAAATATTTACTGCTTACGTACGCCTTCCACCTTCTTTCAAACTCTTTCTCTGACAGCAGAAATTCGTCATCTATGGCGTTGACCACGTGCTGCCCGTTGGAGAGCCTTTTGAGTATCTCCTGCAGGCCCGCCACGCCCCAACTGTCAACGATAAAAGCCACGACAGTGTAAGAGAGCAGATAGTAGGCCACTCTATTCGGACCGATCTCATCGGTGGTGAACTCCTTATCAAGGGATCTTAAAGTTACGCCGTCCACAGTTTCGGCGTCTATGGGTAGATCCCTCAAGTTGCGGCCGCTCTTATTGAGTTCCTCCCGCACCGCTATGCCTTCGCTGAACCATACAGGGCATCTATTACCGGTCTTTGCCGAGAGTAGCGCATGCGCATATTCATGATAAATGTGTCTTGAAAATTCCTCGTTCCCAAGGCGCCTGTCAGAGACAGGCATTCTTATGTTGCCGTCGTAGAACGCTCTTACCATGGCGGGCATCTTGAATATATTTTTAAAATCGCTGCTCGAATAGAAGAAGACCCCTGTCTTGGTCTCGGGAAAATAGGCGAGGTCCTTTCCAATTTCAAAATACGCCTTCTCCAGAACTGACGCGGCAAGTTCGGCATCTATGGGCAGTCGGTCTTTGTACTTCACCTCAAAATGCGGCAACTCGAGATCCCTTTGTGAATTCTCCAACCTTATCTCTTTGATCACCCTCCTCAGTTTTGACGGGACAGATCTATCGAGCGGATCCAGAAGTTTTGCCCTGTGCCAGTAGAAGAGAGCCCTCTTGAGCTCTCCTACCTTATAATATATATCCCCGAGAAGCGAGAATGTTTTACCGTACTGATATATCAGAGAAGACTCCTTCAGGCATAATAGTGCCGTAGCTTCACGGGCCTGCCTGAACTCGGCTACGCCATCATTCAGAAGAGATATGCCCAAATTCCTTGCGGCGCTATATGAACCGTAAGCGATACGGCGCGCTTCCTTAAGCAGCCCGATCGCCTCTTCCATATCGCCTTTTTGGGCGAGCGGGAGCGCTTTGGCGGTATACATTATGGCGAGATTCTGTATAGTGGACGGATCCTGTTTTATATTGTAGGCACGAGTCAGGTACTCTATGGCTTGATCGTACTTTGCGGCGTCCGCCAGGGTTGAAGCGTATTTGGAATAGACGAATATGAGGTCGGATCTTATAGAGGCGTTTTCCGGAGATGACTCATAAGCCTTTTCGTAAAAACCTACGGCCCTGCCGTAAAGTCCCTTGTCGAGGAACTTCTCTCCTGCCCTGACGTATTCGAAGGACCCTACGCCCTGCGTTGTGATTTTGAAGGGATACGGATTGGAACTAATTTCCAGAGCAAAGAGAGATGCGGCGACCGCCAGAAGGACCAAAAGCAGTAATCCCCTGGATGAAAAGATGCTCATTGCGCAGCGGGTACCTGCAGATCTTGAAGGCACCCAAAGTTCTTTACCTCTAATTTAGGATCTATCTTCTTGAGAAGCCCTTTTAATACCTGGCCAGGGCCTATCTCCAAAAATGTCTTTATGCCGCTCTGCGCGGTTAGCTTGACGGACTCCTCCCATAGGGTCTTCGAATTAACCTGTTTTATGAGATTATCCTTTATTGCCGCCGGGTCCGTCTGGATCTTCGCGTCGACATTGCTTACGAAACTCAGCTTCGGTGAGCTGAACTGGACCTTCTCGATGTAATCTTTTAATTTATCGCGCGCTGTGGTCATAAGCGACGAATGGAACGGCCCGCTTACGTCGAGCACCAAGACTCTCTTGGCTCCCTTATCCTTCGCAAGGCTCGAGAAGAGCTCAACATTATTCGTCTTTCCGGATACCACGATCTGCCCCGGACAGTTGAGGTTGGCTATCTCACAACCTATGCCTTTGCATAGATCTTCAACGGCTTTTAGCTCCATCCCTAGCACGCAAGCCATCTTGCCGGGGTTCTTCCTGGAGGCCTCTTCCATGAACTCTCCGCGTTTCCTCACGAGAACCAGGGCGTCTTCAAAAGATACGGCCCCGGCCGCGACCAGAGAGGTATACTCACCAAGGCTTAGCCCCATGCTGAATTTAGGCGCGTACTGTAAAGCAAGCGGTGAAGATTCAAAGGCGCGCAATGCGGCGATGCTCGTAGCGAGTATGGCCGGTTGGCTGTTCGCCGTGGTAGATAACTCATCTTGAGGCCCTTCAAAACATAATTTCTTGATATCTATCTTAAGTACAGAGTTCGCCTTATCAAATACTTCCCTTGCGGCCGGGAAATTATCGTAGAGGTCTCTACCCATCCCCGATACTTGCGCGCCCTGCCCCGGAAATATATACGCTATTTCGACCATTCTATTACCATCGCTCCCCAAGTCAATCCGCCGCCGAACGCGTCCAGCACTATCTTGTCGCCCTTCTTTATAAGGCCTTTCTTAACGGCCTCCGCCAAAGCGACCGCGCTCGATGCGGCCGACATGTTGCCATACTTTTCTATATTAAGGTATATCTGGTCCTGCCTTAAGCCCAGCCTTTTGGCCGCGGCATTGAGTATTCTTATGTTCGCCTGATGCGGTATTACAAGCTTTATATCCTCGGCTTTTAATCCGAGAGGATTTGTGGCACCCAGCGCGGCATCGGCCATGATCTTTACCGCAACTTTAAATAATTCCGTACCATTCATCTTTATGAAATGCAGCCTCGCATCAACGCTCTCTTTCGTAGCCGGTATACGCGAGCCGCCGGCGGGAAGTTTAATAAGGTCCCCTTTATTTCCATCGGCTCCGAGTGATATCGAAAGTATACCGCCTTCCTCAACCGGCCCCAAAACGGCAGCTCCCGCGCCGTCTCCGAAGAGCACACATGTGGCGCGGTCATTCCAGTCGGTTATGGCGGACAATTTTTCCGCGGCTATCACAAGAGCGTGTTTGTAGGTGCCGAGCGATATAAATTGGCTGGCGATAGCTAAGCCATAGATGAAGCCCGAACATGCCACGCTTACATCGAACGCGGGAACTGTCCTGGCCCCGAGCTTCGCCTGGACCAGGCATGCAGTGGCGGGAAAGAACATGTCGGGAGTTATGGTGGCCACTATTATAAGATCGATATCTTCAGGTTTCAGGTTCGCGTCTTTAAGAGCTTCTTTGGCGGCTTTAACGGCCATATCGCTCGTGGCTTCATCGCTAGACGCTATCCTTCTCTCTTTTATGCCGGTGCGCGTAACTATCCACTCGTCCGTCGTATCTACCATCTTCTCGAGTTCCGCGTTGGTCAACACATTATCCGGCAGATACATTCCTAAACCGATTATCCCCGCTTTTTTAGATTGGCACATCTATTAATAGCTCTCCAATTCTTCTATGATATGTTTATTGACGTCCTGTTTTACAAATTCGGCGGCTACCCTTATCGCATTCTTGATAGCTTTAGGCGTAGATGATCCGTGGCATATTATGCATCTGCCGTCAACGCCAAGCAGCAGCGCGCCTCCGCGCTCAGAATAGTCCATCTTTCTCTTAAGTTCGTTGAAGGCGGAGGTCGACAGCACCGCTCCTATCGTAGCAATGAGGCTCGCTTTTATCTCCTGCTTCAATGACTGCATTATGGTATCGGCTACGCTCTCCGAGATCTTCAGTATAACATTGCCGACGAACCCGTCGCACAGTATGATATCGACCTTTCCGGCGTAAACGTCGCGGCCTTCTATATTACCCATAAAATTCAGCTTCGATTCGCTGAGTAGGGTATGCGCCTCTTTTATGAACTCCGTCCCCTTGCTCTCCTCTTCACCTACGCTCAATAACCCAACCGATGGATCGGATTTTCCCAGGAGATACCGCGAATATGCATCCGCCATTATTCCGTATTGCAAGAGATGTATGGGCTTGGTATTTATATTTGCGCCGACGTCTATTATCAGGGAGGTTCCTTTCAGCGTGGGGATTACTATCGCTATTCCCGGCCTCTCTATGCCCGGCAGCAATCTCAACGAAAGGGTCGCCGCGCAGACCACAGCTCCCGTATTACCAGCGCTTACGAAGGCGTCCGCCTGATCTTTCTTGATCAGGTCCATCCCGACCACTATGGAGGAATCGCGTTTACGCCTTACCGATATCGCCGCCGGCTCATCCATCTCGATCACCTGCGACGCGGCCTTAAGCGTGATCTTATCCGATGAGAAACCGCGCTTTTCCAACTCTTTCTCGATACGGCCCTCGTCACCGACCAGTATGAGCTCATGGCCATACTCCTGCACTGCCTGTATAGCGCCCTCTACTTCTACCGCGGGCGCATTATCGCCGCCCATCGCATCCAATACGATCTTCATATCAACCTTTCACTTTCCCGCAAAACATCTTAATAGCGAACTGACTTTCTTTAAAGGTGTTTTGCGGGATCCCGCTAGACACCTTTTAAAAACTTATCTATAACTATAAAGCCGTCTAGCGGGACTTCTTCTTTTTTACCGCAATGATGACGACCGGCTTGCCCTTATAATATCCGCAGTGCGGACATACCCTGTGCGGCTGGGCGTGCTTTTTGCAATGCGAACAGATCGACAGGTTTGAGGCGTATAACTTACTATTAGCCGACCTTCTCTTATCGCGTCTGGACTTCGAATGTTTCCTCTTTGGTAATGCCATGAATTTATCCTTTCTTGATTATTTCGTAGGTATCTCTTGCGATCGATAATTCCTCGTTCGTGGGTATCACAAGGAACTTCACTCTCTTATTGACCACGCTCCTCAGGTCCCTCTTTATCCTGCCGATCAGCCAGGGGTTATGTTCTCCTATCCCTGCGGTAAAGACCACGGCGTCCAGCCCCTTCATCGCCGCCTGATAAGCGCCTATATACTTCTCGATCCTGTATATGAAGATCTCGATAGTCAATTTCGCGCGCGTAGACGCTTTGGCATTTCTGCTTCTTGACACTTTAAGCACGTCGCGCATATCGTTGCTTACACCCGATATTCCCAGGAGCCCGCTCTTTTTATTCAGTATATCGCTTATACTCTGAGGTGAGAGATTCTCTTTCTCCATCAAATAGAAGACCACTGCCGGATCGAGATCGCCGGAACGTGTCCCCATCAGAAGCCCTTCAAGAGGCGTAAATCCCATGGTCGTGTCGATCGACTCGCCCCTATCAACAGCCGCCATGCTGCATCCGTTGCCCAGATGGCAGGTGATGATCTTTAGACGTCCGATCGGCCTATCCAATTCCCTGGCCGCAGCCTTGGCCACCCACCTGTGGCTCGTCCCATGAAAGCCGTACTTTCTTATGCTGTACTTCTCATAGTATCTGTAAGGCAGGCCGTACAGGAAAGCCTTCTCGGGCATCGTCTGGTGAAACGATGTATCGAATACGGCCACCTGTGGAATGCCCTTCAGTATATCAAAAGACGCCCTTATTCCTGAAAGAGACGGCGGATTATGCAAAGGTGCAAGCTCTGAATATTTCTCTATCGACTTTATAACTTTACCGGTTATGAGAGTGGCTGTTTTGAATTCCTCTCCCCCGTGCACGACCCTGTGGCCTATGCCGTCGATCTCATGCTTCGACTTTATAGCTCCTGTCCTCTTATTGGTAAGAGCGTCGACTATCAGAGCTATTGCCTCATAGTGGTTCTCGCAATGCCCGGGCTGCCCTATGCGCTCCACCAACCCCTTTGCCAAAGAACGGCGCCTCGTCACATCGAACAACTGGTACTTGACGGATGAGCTGCCGCAATTTATAACTAATATCAGCATCTTTTAGATTTAAACCCTTACAGCCGTGACGGCAACCGCGTCTACGATATCTTCCGCGCTGCATCCCCTCGACAGGTCGCTCGCCGGCTTTTTGAAACCCTGAAGAAGCGGCCCTACGGCCCTGGCGTTGGCGAGCCTCTGCGTCAGTTTATATGAAATGTTGCCCGAATCCAGATTCGGAAATATCAATACATTGGCGTGGCCGGCAACCGGGTTGTCACCGCATTTTATCTTCGCGATTTCCGGCACTATTGCGCTATCCGCCTGAAACTCCCCGTCGATCAGTAAGTCCGGCGCTATCTCTTTGGCTTTCCCCACCGCTTCTCTCATCTTGTCTACCATCTCTCCCTCGGCGCTGCCTTTACTGGAATAGCTTAAGAAAGCCACCGTGGGACGCTTGCCCGTAAGTTTCTGAAAGAGCGTTGCGGAAGCAACCGCTATACCGGCCAGCTGCCTGGCATTCGGCGAAGGATTAACGCCGCAATCCGCGAATATGAATACGCCTTTTTCTCCGTAAGCGCAATTGGGCACTTCCATAAGGAACGCCCCGGAGACGACGCCTATCGCCCTGTCTATGCTCAGGCACCTCAATGCCGCGCGTATAACGTCCGGCGTAGTGTGGCTGGCACCCGCGACAAATCCTTCGGCGGCCTCTTCCTTCACAAGCATGGCGCCAAACGTCAGATAGTCTGTCAGTACGGTCTTGCGAGCCTCTTCGGGGGTTACGCCTTTGAGTTTACGTATCTCATAATATTCGGAAGCCATCCTGTCGATATCTTTATAGCTCTTCGGATCTATCACCTCGATATACGAAGAGTTCTTGCTCTTGACGCTCTTCTTCACCGAATCGTCGCCAACGACCACGAGATTGGCGATCTTGTTATCTAAAATATACTCTACCGCCGCCATCGTCCTGGGGTCTTCGCTCTCAGGCAGCACTATCCTCTTCAAATTCTTCTTTGCGCGCTCTCTTACCTGATCAAGAATACCCACGTTTCTATTTCTCCTTATCTTCCCAGCTTATCCTTCAGTAATGCCTGGACTTTTTTCGGGATGAAATTTTTGACATCGGCCCCGAGCCTTGCGGCCTCTTTCATGAGTTTACTCGAAATGTATGAGTAGGATTCATTGGGCATCATGAATATAGTTTCGATGTCCCCCGACAGCTTTCTGTTCGTCAGGGCCATCTGGAATTCGCTCTCGAAGTCCGATATCATACGTAACCCACGTATCATGACCCGCGACCCTTTGCTTCTGGCATAGTCCACAACGAGGCCGTCGAAGTCATCCACTACGACGTTCTTTAAAGGCCTTATCGAGTCCTTAAGCATAGAGACCCTCTCCGCAACACTGAACAGAGGGAGCTTATCTTCATTGTGAGCTACAGCCACTATCACCTTATCGTATATCTTGGCCGCTCTTTTGATTATGTCGATGTGCCCGTACGTGACAGGATCAAATGTTCCGGGGTATACAGCTATCCTGGATCTCTTCATGAGGTTCTTCTTAAGATTGTGATTATCGTGTCGCCGTACCGTCTCTCGTCTACAAAAACAAGGCGCTCAAGCTCCGCTACCTCGAGCGCGTCTTTCTTAAAGTGTTCCACTATCACCAACCCATTAGGCGATACTATATCATAAGAGTCTATAGTTATCAAGCACTTTTTAGCCATATCCCTGTAATAGGGCGGATCCAGGAATATGATATCGTACTTTTCGCGGGCCTTGCCGAGCCTCTGGGGGAATTTTAAAGCATCGGCCTTTATTACATCGTGTTTTGAACCGGGAACGCCAAGCGACCCGAGGTTCGATTTAACGGCCTGAGCACAGCGGAAGTTATTGTCTACAAAAGTTACGCTTCCGGCTCCTCTCGATATCGCTTCAATGCCGAAGGCACCCGAGCCGGCAAATAGCTCAAGCACTCTCCTGCCGGAGATATCGCCCAGCATGTTAAACAGGGCCTCCCTGACCTTATCTTGAGTGGGCCGTATCTCGACGCCTCTGGGCATCGCTATCGCCCGGCTCTTGTATTCTCCGCCTATTATCCGCATCTAGTATTACTCCTTTTGTCATTGCGAGGAGCATGCCGCTTTTCTCGTAGTGCGACGAAGCAATCTCTTTAAAAACGAGATTGCTTCGCTCACCTAAAGGTTCGCTCGCAATGACGAAGCTAACCCACCTTTACCAATTCAAGCCGCCCCCTGAACCTATCATACAAGCTCATCTTCAGCAATTGATGGTGCTCTTCCATGAGGTCCGGGTCTTTTTCGATAAGCGCGAAGGCTTCGATCCTCGCAAGTTCCATTATACCAAAATCTTTGGCCAGGTTTCCGAATCTTATCTCCGGAAGACCATGCTGTCTGGTGCCGAACATTTCACCCGGGCCGCGCAGGTCCATGTCGGCCTCGGCTATCTCAAACCCGTCGAGTGTTCCTTCTATGGCCTTGAGCCTCTCGGCAGCGGAATCGTTCTTGGGATCGGCCAGCAGGATACAGTAAGAGTCGTGACCGCCGCGGCCTATCCGGCCGCGCAACTGATGCAGCTGCGAAAGGCCGAATCTGTCGGCATTCTCTATCAGCATCACCGTCGCATTAGGGATATCTATGCCTACCTCTATGACCACCGTAGAAACGAGCAGATCGATCTTCCCTTTTTTGAAATCCTTCATAACCCTGTCTTTTTCCTTGGTGCTCATCTTTCCGTGCAAAAGCCCGACCTCGTAATCGACGAAGACTTCGTTCTTAAGCCTCCCGAAAGTCTCGACCACACCGGACTTCCCTGCGGCCTTGGCGTCTATCAGCGGACAGACCACATAAGCCTGACGGCCTCGTGTTAGCTCCTCCCTGATAAAGCCATACATCTGATCTCTCTTATCCAACTCAACCCAGTATGTGGTTATCGGCTTTCTGCCCTTCGGCAGCTCCTTTATCGTGGAGATATCGAGGTCCCCGTATACAGTCAGCGCCAGCGTTCTTGGTATGGGTGTTGCCGTCATTATGAGGATGTGAGGATTGCGCCCCTTCCGGCCGAGCATCGCCCTTTGAGCAACCCCGAACTTGTGCTGTTCGTCTATTACAGCAAGCCCGAGACCCTTAAACTCCACGGGACCCTGAATTACAGCGTGAGTTCCTACCACGATATCCGCTTTCCCGCATTTAATCTCGGAATAGATCCTCTCCCTGGCCTTCGTATCCATACCACCTATCAGCAAAACGACGTTTATTCCCAGCGGCATCAGCAGTTCGCTCAACGTTATGAAATGCTGGCGAGCCAGTACCTCCGTCGGCGCCATGATGACGCCCTGGAATCCGTTTTGAACCGCCAGGACGAGAGCGTGAGCGGCCACCACAGTCTTGCCGCTTCCCACGTCACCCTCCAGGAGCCTGTTCATAGGTTTTGCGCTGACCATATCGCGCTCTATTTCCGCCACGACCTTCTTCTGGCCGTCGGTCAATTCGAACGGAAGCGCCTTCTTGAAAGACCCTGAAAGTTCCCCCTCCGTCATGCTATGGCCGGAAACGGCCTGAGCCGGAGCGCGGCCCTTTTTTCGTATAGCGAGCGCCAACTGCAGGATAAAGAACTCCTCGAATACGATCCTCTTATACGCTTTCTCCAGCATTTCAAAATTCACGGGAAAATGTATATTGCGCAGCGCGAATTTTATGTCCACGAGTTTTTGGCGCGCTATTATGTATGTCGGCAGGCGCTCGATCGCGAATTTAACGTACTCGGCCGCGGCCTTGAAAGTCAGGTTTCTTAAAAATCTTTGTGTCAGTTGCGACGCCAGCGCGTATACCGGAACGATCCTCCCTATATTCACTGAATCCGCTTCTATCCCCTCCATGACTTCATACTCGGGCTGAACCATCTGCAGCCTGTCATAGATCTCCGCCTTGCCGTAGAGTATCACCTTGTCGCCCGCTTTCAGCACATCTCTTAAATATGGCTGGTTGAACCATACGGCGTTTATCGATCCCGTTGTGTCCGTCACGACCGCCTGAAATATAGGTGCGCCGGATCTGCTCGTGCGCGAATTCAAGGCCGTTATCTCACCCTGGATCGTCCTGGCCTGGCCCGCCTTTAGATCTCTTATCGCAGTAACGCTTGAGCGGTCTTCATATCTTTTGGGAAGATAATAAAGGATATCCTCTACGGTATTAAGGCCCACCCTGGCGAGAGATTCGCTCTTCTTCGGGCCGACGCCCTTAACATACCGGACCAGCGTCTTTAAATTATCCCGCCGCACCAAATGAGAATCCTCCATACCGTATTTTTCTCTTGCATATAAAATTTACCTGTGTTAACATACCGCCCACTAAAGGAGTAACCAAAATGTCAAAAATATGTCTGATATGCGGCAAAAAACCGGTAGCCGGAAGGACAATCAAGCGCCGAGGCTTGTCCAAGAAAAAAGGCGGCGTCGGCTTAAAGACCACCGGTGTCAATATACGGCGTTTTATGCCGAACCTGAAGACCGTTCGGGCCATCGTGGACGGCTCGCCCAAACGGATCCGCGTATGTGTCAAGTGCCTCAAGGCCGGCAAAGTCAAAAAAGCCATCTGATTCTAGCATAACCATCTACAGAACGTCAATCCCTGCCAGAGGCAGGGATTTTCGTATTATAGAAAACTCAAACCGGTATTGACAAAAGACCAAAATACAAGTATACTACGAATATGAATATCGGGGATACTATTCGTGGTCTTCGTAAAGAAAAAGAGATGACGCTCCTGGAGCTCGCCCAAAAGTCCGGCGTCGCCCTCGCCACTTTAAGCCGTATGGAGAACGGCAAGATGACCGGCACATTAGAGTCGCACATGCATATCTGCGAGGCGCTCGATCTATCATTGCCGGAACTGTACAAGAACCTCTACCTTTCAAAAAAAGCCGTTGATATCCAGACGAATAAATCCCGTACCGATGTCTTCATCCATGATAAAAATTCTTCGGAAGAGATACTGGTCTCGAAGGTATTGAATAAGAGGATGTTGCCCGTTTTGATCAAAATAAGCAAGGGCGGCAAGACTCATAAGGACCAGACGCAGACCGGGATCGAAAAATTCATATATATACTCGAAGGTAAAATTGAGGCGACTATCGGTGAGGAAAAATACGATCTAACGAAAGGTGACACTCTATACTTTGAGGCATCCTCGCCTCATTTCTTTAAAAACATCCATAGCCATGACACGAAGCTGATCTGCATAGTCTCTCCCCCGAAACCGTAACCATCAAATCAGGATCAGGCCACTTACACCATCTACGATCTTTATATGTTACCGCGCCGGGGAGCGGGCGGCTAGGATATTCCCTTTTTCGTAGGCTAAGAGGAACGCGCTGACTATGACGGGATCGAACTGCGTGCCGGATTTGGCTTTTAATTCTTGGACAGCTTCTTGGGCAGTCTTCTTTTTGCGGTAAGGCCTGTTTGTGGTCATGGCGTCAAACGCATCGGCCACGGCTATTATTCTCGCTATAAGCGGTATGTTGTTCCCCGCCAATCCGTCAGGATAGCCGGATCCGTCAAAACATTCCTGGTGATGCCGGACCTCTTTAGCAACATCGCTCAGCTCTTTAATAGGGCAAAGGATAGTCGCTCCTATTATCGAGTGCTTCTTTATCTCCTCGTACTCTTCCGGCGTCAGCTTCCCGTTCTTGCTTAATATGTAGTCCGGTATGCCTATCTTTCCGACATCGTGAAGCAGAGCCGATATCTGCAGCGTCTCCCGGAAATTCTTATAATTGGCCACTTCGGGAACCCCGTCGAGCTCCTTGGCTATTGAAATGCAATAGTTTGTCACCCTTTCGGTATGCCCGTGAGTATACTGGTCCCTGGCGTCTATAGCGGCCGCTAGCGCTATTGACGTATGTATAAATATCCTGTGCTCGCGCACATACAGATCCTTTACCTCTTCTATCTTCTGCTGTAAATTTTCGATCAGCTGCGCGTTGGCGATGGCCATAGCCGCGTCGTTGGCTAAAGTGACGAAGAAACCCATCTCTTCGCGGTTAAAAGTTTCACCCGATATCTTTTCCCCTAGGACGAGTATCCCCAGAAGATCCCTCTTAAAATAGCAGGGGACGCAAAGAACGGCCTTCAGGAGATCCATCTGCTTCTTTATGGCGAGAAGATTATCGTATAGATCGGGCTGGAGCTCCAGTATATTCCTGTTCCTTAAGCCGCATATGATATCGTCATAATTAAGTATGCCCGTCTCAGAGATGAAGAAGCTGTTCTTCTCGCTGAATACGCTTATCAGGGGATTATCTACGGATAACCGCACGAAACCCACGGGGATCTTCAGGCCTGTCGTTCCTTTGGAATCTATAAGAATATATGATTTCTTCTCTTCCTTATAAAGCAGGACCGCCGTATGCATTACCTTGAGCTGATCGTCAATGGTCTTGACTATCATCTTGATGAGGTGCTCGGGCTTCTTGAACCTTATCATCGTCCTCGATGCCGCCTCCAGGAACG
>CAYSSS010000040.1:0-12874 GCA_964433975.1 uncultured Planctomycetia bacterium | reverse complement strand
CAAGGAGCTGGTCCACTGATGCCGGAACGTTTAGAGTTTCAGCATTTGATATTTGCCAGGTTTTTAGAGAGGCCTCCTGACAACCTCTACATGCCACCTTTGTCGTGCTTACCTGGGTCGAAGCCTTTCACCCCCTATTTTGTCTTCCTTTTAAAGTCCTCTTTAGCTCTCTATCCGACTCTCTGCGGCGTATCGACTCCCGCTTGTCGTACTGTCTCTTCCCCTTGGCGAGAGCCAGCTCAACTTTCACGATACCGTTCTTGAAATACAGCTTAAGAGGTATAAGTGCGATGTGTTTCGTCGAAACTTCCAGCGCGAGCTTATTGATCTGCCGCTTGTGAAGCAAGAGCTTCCTCGGCCTCAGCGGATCGGAATTATATATATTACCGAATTCGTAAGGGGGTATATGCATATTATACAACAAAGCTTCGCCATTTTCAAGCTTGGCAAAGCTGTCAGAGAGGCTCGCCCCCCCGGCCCTTATAGACTTGACTTCGGTTCCCTTGAGCTGTAAACCCGCTTCAAGGCTTTCAATAACAGCATAGTCGTGAAAAGCCTTCCTATTGGTCGTTATCACTTTATCCATCCCGTTAGAAACCCCCTATCCCATCAGAAGCTGTGTTTCTAACAGGATTCATCTTATTACGACATAACATATCATAATTTTACGGTTAAATCAACCCTTCGACAGGTTCAGGGTTGATACTGAGCTTTTGCCGAAGTATCAAGGCGGCATGGGCTCAATTGACAGTTACCCCGTTTTGGGGTATACTTATTGGCTCAATAGTGCGGAAGTGGCCCCGCCACGACAGGGTATAGAGGCGAGGCGGGGAAAAAGATATACCATCGTGCGGAAGTGGCGGAACTGGCATACGCGCAGGTCTCAGAAGCCTGTGCCGCAAGGCTTGAGGGTTCAAATCCCTCCTTCCGCACCATGTACCACTCCCATGTGTCTGAATGAGGTGACTGGTGCATGGTCGGGTACATGGCACAGCCATTTTAATTTTCTATGAAATCATGTATCAAATATAAGGCGGGGCTCGTATTTTTAGCGGCGCTTTTAATAGCGGGATGCGCTTCTCAAGGCCCGTATTTAAAGCTCGACCCTTCTTTAAAGACCGACATAAGGGTCTATGAGAACGTTCAGTACGTACCCCTCATCAAGTTATGCGCGGCCTACGGTATTGAATGGAAATGGGACAGCTTCACAAGAACCGCCGTTATAACGAAGAACGGTAAGATCGTCCTGAGGCCGGGTAGCGACAGAATCTTAGTTAACGCTGAAGAGAGAAGGCTGAGCTCACCGGTGGTATTGACCAACGGCACTGTATTCGTCCCGGTAACTTTTGTAAAGAACGATCTCGGCCTTATAGTTGAGGTCCGGGCCCCGGCAGGAAAAAGCTATGAAAAGACTCCTGAGGTCCGAGCGCCGGGAAAGTACTCGATAAAATCGATAGTTATAGATGCGGGACACGGCGGCAAGGACCCGGGGGCCATAGGCAGGAGGCAGCGTATCAGGGAAAAGGATCTGACGCTGTCGATAGCCGGGAAGCTCAAAAAGATATTCGAGGATCACGGGATCCGGGTCATCATGACAAGAGACTCGGATAAATTCATCTCTCTTCCCGAAAGAGTGAGGATAGCCAATTCAAGCGGCGCGGACCTCTTCGTCAGCATACATATCAATGCCTCGCGATCGAGATTGATGAACGGTTTCGAGTGTTATTACTTATCGGAGGCGACTGACGATAACGCCCGGGCGCTGGAAGCGTTTGAGAACGCGACATTAGCGACCGACGAAGGGACGGTAGTAGGGCATTCGAGCAGCCTTGACAAGACTCTCTGGGATATGAAACTTACCGAGAACAGGCGTGAGTCGGCCGAGCTGGCAGGTGATATATGCAGCTCGGTCGATAGCAGCCTTGTTACGCGCAACAGGGGAGTCAAGACGGCTCGGTTCTACGTGGTGAAGTTTACGAGGATACCGTCCGTACTGGTAGAGGTCGGTTACTTAAGCAATAAATTTGAGGAGCTGAAGCTCAAAGACGAAAAATACGCCAACAGGATGGCGTATGTCATAGCAAAAGGCGTATTGGCGTACAAAAATAAATACGAACGTACGGAAGGATTTACGTTGTGACCCCTCGACGCATCCAGCTTATTATAGACAGCTTTGCTCGGGGTCATGGTGAGCGAGTGAAACGAGTCGAACCATGAGCGATAGAAGGCCGATAGGTATATTCGATTCCGGGGTGGGCGGACTCACCGTATTCAGTGAAGTTGAGAAGGCCCTGCCGGGGGAAGAGATAGTATACTTCGGCGATACGGCGCGCGTCCCGTACGGGATAAAGTCGAAGGAGACGGTGACGAAGTTCTCGGTCGAGAACGTGGAATTTTTGATGAAGCATAATGTGAAGCTCGTACTGGTGGCGTGTAATACGGCGTCATCATTGAGCCTAGACTTTTTGAAGCGCTGTTTCAGGGTACCGATAATAGGGGTTATCGAGCCGGGCGCCAGGAACGCCGTGAACTCCACAAGAAATAACAGGATAGGGGTCGTGGGAACAAGCGCGACTATTATATCGGGCGCCTATGAAAAGGCCATTAAGAAGATAAGCCGCAAGATCACTGTCTATAGCCAAAGCTGCCCGTTATTCGTTCCGCTCGTAGAGGAGGGGTGGACTAAAGAGAAAGTCACCTACGAAGTGGCGTCGATATATTTAAATACCCTGAAGAGTAAGGGAGTCGACACGCTGATACTGGGGTGCACGCACTACCCGCTACTCAAAGGCGTCATAAAGAAGTCCATGGGAGACAAGGTCCTCTTGGTAGATTCCGCCACGGAGGTCGCGAAAGAGGCCAGGTCGATACTGGACGCGAGCGGCCTGTTGAACAAAAGTCCCGGCAGGAAAAAACATAAATTTTTTGTCAGCGATGAACCCGGGCCTTTTATACGTTTAAGCGAGCGCTTCTTAAAGAGAGAGATGAAGTGCGTAAAGAGGGCTCAATAGGTGAAAGATGTATGAGATAAAAGTCAGGTCAAGCTTCAGCGCGGCGCATAATTTAAGGAACTATCGCGGCAAGTGCGAGAACCTGCATGGGCATAACTGGAATATCGAGGCGGTATTCGCATATAAGTTACTCGGCAAGGACGGCATGGCGGTGGATTTTAAAGAGGCCAGAAGCCTCCTCAAGTCTGTGCTTGAAAAGTTCGACCATTCATACTTGAACGAGAAGAGCGCCTTTAAGAGCTTGAACCCGACCTCCGAGAACATGGCCAGATTGATCTACGATGGGATAAAGAAGGCTAACAAGCGCATATATTCCGTCTCTGTTTGGGAGAACGAAAGTTCCTGCGCGACGTACCGCGCCGTCATTGCGAGGGCGAAGCCCGAAGCAATCTAAAACATATGAAATCAAAAGCCGTAATATTACTTTCCGGGGGCCTCGATTCGGCAGTAGTTTTATACGCGGCGAAGAGAGAAGGATACGATTGCCATTGCCTCATATTCGATTACGGTCAGCGGCATAAAAAAGAGATAGATAGAGCCGGGCTCATTGCGCGCAACGCCGGCGCCGAGACGCATATTGTGAAGCTTGGGCTGCCATGGAAAGGCTCCAGCCTTCTTGATAAAAAGCGGAAATTACCGATCGACAGGACGATCAGGGATATACATAGTAAGATACCTTCTACCTATGTTCCGTCCAGAAATACGATATTTTTAGGCATTGCGAGCTCTCTGGCTGAGGCTATAGGAGCCCGCGCGATATTCATAGGCGCGCATCACGAGGATTCCAGCGGTTATCCGGATTGCCGCAAAGATTATCTTGAGGCTTTCCGTAAGGTTGTGAAGCTTGGGACAAAGGCCGGGAGAGATAATGCCCTGACACTGGAATTCCCGCTGATCAATAAGGGTAAGAGCGCCATCATAAGGGCCGGGAAGAGATTGGGTGTACCGCTTGAACTTACATGGTCGTGTTACGCGGGCGGAATATCACAGTGCGGCAGATGTGATTCGTGCGTATTGAGGGCAAAGGGTTTTAGGGAGGCGGGTTTGAAGGACCCGGCAATGAAATGATAGGGCAAAGGGCCAAGATCACTGAAATTTTTTCATCGGTGCAGGGTGAGGGAATATTCGTAGGCGCGCGCCAGATATTCGTCCGTTTTAAAGAATGCAATATGGAATGCAGTTTCTGCGATACTCCAAACGATGGACCGGCTAAAGAGTATACTTCTGCCTCTTTGATGAGTGAGATAAGGTCCTTGGAAGAGGCCAAGGGCCCGCACCACTCGGTATCGCTGACTGGAGGCGAGCCGCTGGTCTATGCGCAGTTCTTGAAGGCGATGCTGCCTCTCCTGAAGAAGGCGGGCTTTAAATCTTATCTTGAGACTAACGGGACGCTGCCCGGTGAGCTTGAGGGCGTGATAGATCTTATCGATATAGTGGCGATGGATTTCAAGCTCCCATCTTCTACGGAAGAGAGGGCATACTGGAATGAGCATCTGGAATTTTTAAAAATAGCTGCTCGTAAAAAAGTCTTTGTTAAATCGGTCGTAACGACGGAAACAAAGAAAGAAGACGTTAGAAAGGCGGTCAGGCTTATAAGGACAGTGAACAAGAAGATACCATTCATAATGCAGCCGGCGACGCCGGTCAAGAACTTTGACAAAAAGCCGGGTGAGAATCGCCTCTTGGAGTTTTTGGATATCGCGCTGAAAGAGAAGATTGAAAATTCGCGCGTCATACCGCAAATGCATAAGATACTGGGAGTGAAATGACCAGATCATCGTACGAAGGATTGCAAAGCGCAATAAAGAGGCTGAAGACCCCGAAGATAGAGGTGTGGAAGAACCAGTACCCGGACAGGGACTATATCATAACGATAGATGTGCCGGAGTTTACATGCATCTGCCCGAAGACCGGATTACCGGATTTTGCCCTGATTTCGATACGCTATATGCCGGACGAATCCTGTATAGAGCTCAAGAGCCTGAAATATTACGAAATATTCTTCCGGAACGTCGGCATATTTCACGAAAATGTCGTAAATAAATTTCTTGATGACCTTGTGAGAGCATGCAAGCCGAGATGGATGGAGATCACCGGCGAATTTAACTCCCGCGGCGGTATCAAGACTACGGTGAAAGCAGAATATAAGCCATGAGAGAGATAGGCGTTTCAAAAATAAAGGAGACAGTAACCGAGCTTTGCTTAAGAGCGAATTTCGAGCTGCGTAAAGACATCCTGAAGGCGCTTAAGTCGGCGCTAAAGAAAGAGACGTCCACTCGCGCAAAAAATATACTGAAGGAGATAATGGAAAACGCAAAGCTCGCGAAGAAAAAGCGGCTCGCCATCTGTCAGGATACCGGTCTCGTCTCGATATTCCTGGAGATAGGTAACGATGTCGCGATAAAGGGTGATCTTGAAGAAGCTCTTCACAAGGGCGTGGAAGAAGCGTATAAAAAAGGATATCTTCGCAAGTCCGTAGTGGATGATCCTCTCGCGCGGAGAAACACAAATACGAATACACCGTGCGTTATTCATGTCGATATTGTTAAAGGCGATAGAGTCAGGATATCGGTTTCGCCGAAGGGTTTCGGGAGCGAAAATAAGAGCGCCATAAAGATGCTTAAGCCCACCGCCTCCGTAAGCGAGATAATTGATTTTGTGCTGGAGGTGGTGCGGAACGCCGGCGCCAGCGCATGTCCGCCGCTTGTCCTTGGGGTCGGGATGGGCGGGACGTTCGATCACGCCGCGCAGCTTTCAAAAAAAGCGCTTCTGCGTTCAATTGAAACGAGAAACGCCAAGAAACATTTTAGGAGCCTTGAGAAGGACCTGTTGAAAGCGGTAAATTCTCTAAAGATCGGGCCGATGGGGCTTGGAGGTAAGACGACCGTTTTAGGCGTGAATATAGAAGAGTTTCCGACGCACATAGCGGGGCTGCCGGTAGCTGTCAGTGTAAGCTGCCACGCCACCAGAAGCGCCGAAAAAATAATATAGAGATTGCTTCGGGCACTATCGTGCCCTCGCAACGACAGCTTACTCTCGTCATTGCGAGCGAACGAAGTGAGCGAAGCAATCTCAACAAACAAAATGATTAATATATCAACTCCACTTACAGAAGATGTCAGGAAGAGGCTAAAAGCAGGCGACGAAGTCCTTTTGAGCGGCACTATACTTACCGCGCGCGATGCCGCGCATAAGAGATTATGCGATACTCTGAAAAAAGGTAAGTCGCTGCCTCTGAAGCTTAAGGACGCTGTGATATATTATTGCGGCCCGACGCCGACGAGGCCAGGCAGGCCGATAGGCTCCTGCGGACCGACGACCAGTTCGAGGATGGATTCGTTTACTCCCGCGCTTATTTCGCTTGGCCTGGGCGGAATGATAGGGAAGGGTGACAGGTCGGATGAGATCAAGCGAGCTATAAAGAGACATAGATGCGTATATTTTTTGGCCACCGGCGGTATAGGCGCATTGTTGTCAACCAAGGTGAAGTCGTCCAAGATCATCCTCTACAGTGATTTGGGGCCGGAAGCCGTACACAAGCTGGAGGTAAAAGATTTCCCGCTCCTGGTGGGGATAGACTCGAAAGGAAGAGATCTGTATGATAAGGCAGGACGGAAGAAAGAATAACGAGCTGAGGAAGCTGAAGATAACCAAGAACTACATAAAATACGCCGAAGGCTCGTGTCTCGTTGAGCTGGATAATACCAAAGTGATAGCGACCGCTTCGGTCGAAGATGGAGTGCCGCATTTTTTGAGAGGCTCTGGCAACGGCTGGGTAACAGCCGAGTACGGAATGATACCGCGCTCATGCAAATCACGCGTTTCGCGCGAGGCGTCGAAGGGTAAGCTCGGAGGCAGGACCCACGAGATACAGCGCCTTATAGGCAGATCTCTAAGAAGCGTTACCGACATGACGAAGCTCGGCGAGAGGACGATATGGCTCGATTGCGACGTCATCCAGGCCGACGGCGGCACACGCTGCGCGAGTATTACGGGAAGCTTTGTAGCTCTGGCGCTCGCGTTGGAAAAGATGAAGAAAGACCGCATACTGCAGACGGTTCCCCTGTCGGATTACGTGGCCGCGATCAGCGTGGGAATCATAGGCGGCGTGACTGTGATAGATCTCGATTATGAAGAGGATTCCAAGGCGGAAGTCGACATGAACGTAGTCATGACCGGCGCCGGAAAGTTTATAGAGGTACAGGGCACCGCCGAGAGGGAGCCGTTCAAAAAAGAGGACTTAAATAAACTTATCTCTCTCGCGCAAAATGGAATAGAAGAGATCGTCCATTCACAGAAAAATATTCTCAAAGGCATAAAGATAGCCTGATGATAGAAGTACTCATAGCTACAAAGAACGATAAGAAGCTGCGGGAGCTTAAGAGGTATTTGAAGAACGTAGTGGCCCGCATAGCCTCTCTTAAAGAATCGTCGGGCGCGCCGCGGATAAGGGAAGACAAGAGTACCTTTAAGGGCAACGCGATAAAGAAGGCCGTTATCATATCGAAGTTCACGAAGGGTCTCGTCCTTGCGGATGATTCCGGGCTTTGTGTCGACGCGCTGGACGGGCGGCCCGGTGTAAAGAGCGCCAGGTTCGCGGGAAACAATAAAAAGGATCACGATAATAACGCGAAGTTATTGAAGTTGATGAAGGCCGTGCCGGCCGGCAAAAGAGGAGCGCGTTTCGTCTGCGCTATCGCGATAGCTGATAATGGCAAGGTCGTAAATGTCGTAGAAGAGTGTTGCAATGGCCGCATAGCCGATTCTGTAAGGGGGAGGCAAGGTTTCGGTTACGATCCGGTCTTTTTGGTACCGAAATATAATAAGACCTTCGGAGAGCTCGGGCTTAAAGTCAAGGACAAGATGAGCCACCGCTCGAAGGCGCTGAAGAAAGCTCGGAAGTTCTTGAGAAAGTATATTTAGCTCTTTAACAATATGGTATAATTCGGGAAGTAGCGCAGCTGGCTAGCGCACCTGGTTTGGGACCAGGGGGTCGCGAGTTCGAATCTCGCCTTCCCGACCATATTGTAACGACTATTACAGGACAATAGATGAAAATTATTGAAAGAGAAAAAGCGATAGGCCTAAGAAAACAGGGCTTAACATACAGAGAAATAGAAGGGCTCCTAAATGTATCGAAAGGGTCTTTAAGTTTGTGGTTAAATAGTATTCCTTATTTGCCAAGCGAGGCCTCTAATCAGAGGAGAAGAATAGCCAGTATAAATGCCGGGCAGGTGTTGCACAGAAGAAAGATAGATAGGGTGTCAAAGATTAAAGCAGCAGCGAAGCAAGAAATTAAAAAAATAGATACTGATACGTTTAAGCTGCTGGGCGTCATGGCTTATTGGTCAGAAGGTTCTAAGACAAATGATGGGTTAGTAAAATTTACTAATGCAGATCCCGGATTTATCAAATTCGCGGTTAAATGGTTGAGGGTGATATGCGATGTTCCTGAAGAAAAGCTACGGTTACATGTTAGAATTCATTCGGATACAGACAAGGAAGAAGCAGAAAATTACTGGTCTAGCATAACAGGAATACCTAAAAACAGATGTTATAAAACCACATTGAAAAAGAGCGATTCAAATGGTAAGCGATTTCGTAAACTTTCTAATGGAATTGCGTCTATCATAGTCTGCGATTCGAATCTTTTTTATAAAATAATGGGTTGGATTGAGGCCCTAATCGATATATCTGATCTTTAAAAACTACGAGTCCCTGTAGCTCAGTTGGATAGAGCATCTGCCTTCTAAGCAGAGGGTCGCCTGTTCGAATCAGGCCAGGGACGCCAATTATTATGCCTCTAAAACAGAGAGGCAGGGAAGACGATGATTCAGTACAAACTTCAATGAAGCTGATATTTATGGAAGACATTAGGATAAGCGATGTCTAATTTTCGCAGAATTAATACTGAAAAATTATCCCTCTCGCTGGTAGACGACCTTACCCAGCTCTGCAATCGCCGCTTCATTTACAATAACATGCCTAAGATCATCACTGAAGAGGAAGCTTTTTCCAAAAAAACTTCTGTTCTTATGATAGACGTGGATAATTTCAAAAATATAAACGATACATTCGGCCATTTGGTGGGTGACATGATCCTGATGGAACTGGCCAGGGTAATGAAAAAATCGGTCGCTGACAATGGCATTGTGGCCAGATATGCAGGGGATGAATTTTTAATTCTACTTCCGGGGATGGATGAAGATCAGGCCTACAAGATAGGAGAGTCGATATTAAAAGATTCATCCGAATTTAAATGGTCTACAAAAGATAGAGATTTCAAGGGTCAGGGGCTGAGCATAGGTGTTGCAGCCTATCCTGACGATAGCGTTTCCATGGCGGATTTGATAAATTGCGCAGACCAGGCTTTGTACGCCGCAAAAAAAGCCGGAAAAAACAGGATCTTCCATTATAAATCGGTAGGCGAAGAGATAAAAAACCGTATCATGGTAAGGCAGATGCTTCTAAGGCCGCCCCTGGTAAACCGCAGTGAAGAGCTTGGTAAAATGAAAGAACACTACAAAATTTCTGAGAGCGGGAAGAAGCAGAGCATATTATTGCAGGGTGAGCCCGGTACAGGCAAGACGAGGCTCCTTGGAGAGTTTGCCGGATGGACCGAAGGCCAAAACGTCCTTTTTCTTTTCTGTAAACTAGAGCAAAAGCAGGATGGTGGTCCTCTCGCGGCGCTGACAGAGCTACTTCGCTTATTGGCGAATTTGCTGGGTGAAGATGAGTTTAGGGATATCCTTGCAAAACTTAGTCCCCCGGAACTTGCGGAAGTCTTATATTTATATCCAGCCGCTAAAAAGCTTATCAAGAACGCATCCGTTAATAATGAACCCGAAAGAAGAGCCAAAAATATCTTTTCAGCCCTATGCAAAATAGTTGTAAGTGCCGCCCGCGAAAAGACGCTGGTTTTGGTAGTTGATGATATCAACCGCGCAAATCAGATCACTTTGCAATTTTTCTCTACCATCCTGGGGTTTTCCGGTATTAAAAAATTTCTTTTTATAGGGGCATATGGAAAGGAAAAAGCGGAAGATTTAAAAGATCTGTTAGCCACGGGTGTTTTTACGGCCATAAAGCTGAGGCCTCTTGAGAAAGATGAGGTGAGCCAGCTGATCATTTCAATCTTTCACGGCATTGAGTTCGAGCCGAAGCAGATGGAAGATATATTTACAGCGAGCAAGGGGAACCCTCTTTTATTGTGTGAGATATTGAGGAATCTGGTTGAGAAGGGTCATATACAATACAAAGACGGCAGGTGGAGATTGACGGACATTGGCACAGAGGATATCCCGGACTCCCTGTCCGATGCCGCTGAGCATATCCTTAGAGGTTTGGACGATGAAACCAGGGAGATGCTTTCCATGGCCGCAATAATGGGCGGAAAAGTGGAGCTCGATACTCTAGAGAGGTTCGGAGGATATAAGGAAGGGTATCTGATGGAACTGCTGGACCGCGCAACAAAAGCAGGAATAATAAGATTGCCGGACCCAAGCTGCGATTCATTGTCCTTCAGTACTGAGTCTGTAAGAAAAATAATTGCCGATAAAGTTACGGCCCAAAAAGCGGATTTAGTCCATCACAAACTCGCGGAACTTATCAAGCAAGAGTACAAGGATGAGCTCCCGGGACAGCTGGATCGCTTGATCTATCATCTTGATCTGGCCAAAGAAGATGAGGCCGCCTCAAAATATAAAAATATCCGCCAGAAACTGATCAAAGAGTTCTCTCTGCCTGCAAAATTGACCGATATTCTGGAGAAACAAAAAGAGACACCCGTAAGCATTGAAGAGCTTTTGGAGAAACCGCTCAGCGAAGCAAGCACCAGGATCGCCAAGGACGCGATATTGGCCCTTCGGGCAGCTGCCATAGGAACTCTGCTCTACCCCGCCGGCAATAGTATGAGGATAGACTTGGAGAACAGGGCCTATCAAATAATGGTCAAAATTCTTAAGAACGACCCCACCCTGACATTCTCCAACACGGAAGGTAAGATTCTGGTAAACGGATATGTGCCCAAACATATTGATGCAAAAAACATCATAGGTTTCACTCTTATAAGTCTGATGGAAGACTATGGTATAAACAGCATAACCTTCAAGCGTGACTTGGGACAGGAAGAGTTCGCGTATTTTTTGTACTATCTTTCCAATCCCGAAGGAGATATTGCAGCACTACTCAGAGAGAAGGGCGTTTCGCATATAAAGATAGATCAGGTGAGATATGAAAAGCTGTCTGATGTAACAATGTCTGCCGGCGGCAGGGGATGGGTGCCTTCGATCGCTGAATTAACGAAAGACAGCCTCTTGGATATGCCTCTTGAGCAGTATTTCGATCCCAAAGTATCAAACAAAATGGACCTTATAGCCGAGGCCCTTATTTTGGCAAAGAATAACGAAAAAATAAAAAGTATAGTCGATAGATTCTCAGAGGGTCTCAACGCAGGAAATATCGAAGATGAATCTGCGATCGCAGAAGGGGCTATCAAACTTGGCGAATCTCTTCTAGTTTACGAAAAGTCGGATCTTTTAGAGATATTGATAAAAGCCATGCTCAATAGGTTCAACGATACTAAGCAATTGAAAGAGTTTACTAAGCTTTGCGATGGACTGCAGACCATGGCCGTCCATCTTATAGATAAAGGAAGTTATAGCCAGGCGGGAACGATCATCAATAATTTAAAGGCGCAGATCACCGCCGATTCTAAGCGGGCGCCTGAACAGAAAAAAATTGTAGAAGACGGACTACACAAGATCGCCCACCCGAAAGTGGTGGAGGCTTTAATGACAGCATTTAGGGCAAAGCTGAGGTCCGGTGATCCCACAAATATCACTGATATTTTGGAGTCGCTCGGTGAATATGCCCTCGATTCCATGCTTGACATTTTGACGCAAGAAGAACCCCGTGAGAAAGACCCGTTTGAGCTGTTTGTTATACGCAACTCAGTGGCCATGATGCTTAAAAAGATAGGTCAGCCCGCAGAAGATGCTTTGAAGAGGATGCTGAATACTTCCAAGCGAAGTCATGTCATAAGAAATGTCATAGAGATGTTCGGATATATCGGCAACAAGGAGTTTGTCCCGCTCATAGCCCCCTTCTTGGATGCTGACTCTCTTCAAGTAAGAAGGCAATGTGTCGTAACGCTAAAAAAGATCGGTACCACAGAATCTTTGAAGATCTTGATAGAAGCCCTTAAAGATAAAAGCGACGATATAAAACAGGCAGCCGCCCTGGCCATAGAAGAATTAGCCGACGACTCTTTTATAAATGAGTTGAACCCTCTTTTGAAAAATAAATCTGCAGAAAACATGGTAAGAGGTATAATTCAGAAAATTCAAACAAAGAAGAAGAAATAATAAGATGGCAAAGATCAGATTTACAGGCAAAGAAAAGAGAGCATATTTAAGGGTGCCGAGCCGTTGCGTTTTGAAATATACAGTATTATCAAAAGACTTAAGACCATTGGTAGATATGGTGATAAAGTCACATACGGATAATATCTGTGCAAACGGAGTCAAATTTGTCGTACGGAAGAGAATGCCGGTGCGTGCGATATTGGAATTTCAATTTAGAATTCCCAGCACCGACAAGATTTTGACTGGTTTAGGTGAAGTGGTCAGGGTTAAATTAAGTAGCAGCAAAAAATCATACAACGTAGGCCTGAAATTTGTCTGGATGCAGAAAAAAAACATAGAATTGATAGACGCTTACGTGCGGAAAAAAAGAATACAGAATATAATTAAAAAACTACACAAAAAGTAGTTCTATCTTTACTTGCGAAAATCCAGGCAAGACGATATAATATCCGAAATCGCGGTGGGTGTAGCTCAGCCTGGCTAGAGCACTTGACTGTG
>CAYSSS010000039.1:0-12909 GCA_964433975.1 uncultured Planctomycetia bacterium | reverse complement strand
TTCGTTGAAATGGAGTTGATACCCGCCTGGATGGTTGTTATAATAATATTCAGGGAGGTGGCCGTCACGGGCTTAAGGATGTCGGCTCTCTCCAGGGGTAAAGTCATATCCGCGGACGACGGAGGGAAACACAAGATGGTCTCCCAGGTCTTCGCCATATTTGTCATACTCCTATTTTTGATATTCAGGGAGGCGGGCATGAAGGTCTTTTACTTTTGGAGCGCCTCTACGGAACGGGTTTATAAGGACGCCATATTCATTTTGATGCTTATAACAACTATCTTGACTTTGATAAGCGGAGTGTCGTATCTTATAAAGAATAGGGGGGTGTATTTTAATGCGAAAACTAATTAAAATCACCACTAGCTTCTTCTACCTGGGGCATTCGCCTCTTATGCCCGGCACTTTGGGCAGCCTCGCGGGCCTGCTCATCTACTTTGTCGTCAAAGATAAATTTCCCATCTATGCGTTTTCCATCGTCTTTTTGTTTGTGCTCGGCATTCTATTTTCCGCGGAAGCTGAGAGGATATACAAGAGGAAAGACGCCCAGATGATCGTGATCGATGAAGCGTGCGGCATGATGCTGGCGCTTTTCCTGGTCCCGTATAATGTCTGGATCATGATCACAGGTTTTGTCCTGTTCAGGGCGTTCGATATTTTAAAACCGCCGCCGGCGAAGGCGATAGAGAAGTTTTCAGGATCTTACGGAGTGATGTTCGATGACATTATAGCTGCGCTTTATGCCAATTTCATCCTGCAGATAGTTACTCGCCTCATGCCATTCCTGCGCTCAGCTTAAGCGCGCCTCATGGAGTTTTGTGTATACGGGGCCCTTCGTAGACAGCATGCTCTGAAATAGGGCAACGGAAGATACAAGATGAGATTTTATGATCGGCAATTGCGCATTGCCGATCTTCTCTTTTAGCGCTTCTTTATTCTTCGGTGACCGGACTCTGCCGATGGTCAGATGTGGCGCGAACGGACGCGGCTCTTTCTGAAAGCCGATCTCGAGTAGTTTCTCACCAATCTTTTCTGCCAATGCTTTAGATTCATTAGCGCCATTATCCAGTCCGACCCAGATCACGCGGGGATAATTTATATTAGGAAATGCGCCGATATCTTTTATAGAAATCTCAAAAGGTTTGAAGGACCTGCCGGTTTCATCAAGGACGGACCTTACCTCCACGCATTTCTCTTCAGTGATATCGCCCAGGAACTTTAGCGTCAGGTGAATATTACCCGTCTCTATCCATTTAACATCGGCTCCGGAATATTTCAAATGAGATTGGATCTGTGCCAGGCAGTCTACGATTTCAGGTGAGAGCTCTATCGCAATAAATGCGCGCATAAGTTAGGGATTAGAGAATAGGGATTAAGGTATTCGCATCAACATGTTCAAAGCCGCTTCTGATGCCTGCCACTTGATTTTTTGCCGCCTGCCTTTGAAACGGAATTCTTTTACAATTCTCTTCTTATTCGTCGCCAACGCGACATAAACCAATCCTATAGGTTTTTTCTTAGTCCCGCCGCCGGGTCCGGCAATGCCGGTTACGCCTATACCGATATCCGCATTGGCAAGGCGCCGCGCGCCTTTGGCCATTTCAAGCGCAACCTGTTCAGAGACCGCGCCGCGCTTGCGGAGTAACCCGGCAGAGACGCCAAGGATATCCTCTTTTGCCTTGTCGGAATAGGCGACGATGCCCATCAGGAAATAGTCGGAGCTGCCGCTTGAGTCCGTTATGCGGCTTGATATAAGTCCTCCGGTGCAGGACTCGGCAACTGCCAAAGTCTTTCTCTTTTTGCGAAACAGCTGGCCCACCACAATTTCTACCTTCATATAGTCGTATTGTACAGGCTCTGGTATCCATGGTCAAGGCTCAAGAAATCTTCTGTTAAAGAGAAAAAAGATAGCTAGATTTCTGTTGTCTTAACGCTATTACATGATATAATCTTCATATTATGTTTATTTATAGGTTCAGATATAGCGTATTAGTTAAAGCAATAGCGCTGGCAGTAGCCTGCTTATTCATAATTAATGATATTGTCTGGGCACAAGACTTCAGCGTTTCCTCTTCAAAATCCACTCTTGCTCCACAATTAAGACTTAAACCATTTTTTGATAAATATGGAATCCGCGATGGTTTTAGCATGAATTATGCAGTTGCTGAACTACGCAATTTGTTTACGTCTGGAGGGCTATTCATAGGTGAAAATGTCAGAGAAGGGAATATCAAGAGGTTAAATATAAGACATTTTCCCAAAGGCAAGATAGAAATAGGTACGAATCTTGAAAAAGGCAGCTTAAGCAGTGGAAGAGAATGGGCAATTGCCACTTTTAAATTTAATGAAGAAAAAAAACAATTAAAGGTACTACTGCTCAAAGATTATGCGAACTTTAGCCCCAAGGACCTCGAAGAATTAAGAAAGTTTGGAATCAAGAACGCCACAGATATAGAGCACCTAAGTTGCCCTGGCCTGGAAGGCGTGTGGATCATCAATCCCGCCGCGACAGAAGAAAAAGCTATCCGCATACTGGCAAGCATAAGCAGTTTTTCGCACGGCACAAATAGAGCAACCGATGTTAACGTTACTTTAGAAAATGTATCCGGTTCAATTGCTGTTGCACGCTGGGGAGTAAAAACCAACGCTCTTCTATTTGATGAAATTTATAAAGAAACAAAGAACCAGATTAATAAATTAGGCGAAGCGGCGGACGATGCTGTTAAAGCAATAAAAGAAAGCAATTTTAGTTTAGATACGGCAAGTCCTTTAAAGGCGGATGCCGAAAAAGTTTATGCATGGCTGGAGAGTGTGATAGCAGCGGCTGAAAAATGGGAAAAAGAATCACCTGATTGTTCGGCGGAAGAAAGAACCAAGGTAAGAGAGCTATTAGAAGAAACGCAAAAAGCCCGGCAGAAATTAAAAGACCGCCTTCTGTTTATGGAAGGCAAAACTGAAAACACGGTATTTTCACTAAATGAGATATTCGATAGTTTTTACGATTATTTTTGTTACCCCCATGACAAATTCCGCCCTGGTATGATTGAGATAAAAAATCCGGAAACTTCAATTTTTATTAAAGGCAACAGGAATTCCGCCATCTCTTTATTATGCAACATAGCCAACAACGCTATACGTTATGGCGAGAATGACACTATAAAAGTTATTATTGACGCTAAGGTTGTGAACGGGCAGGTAATCATTACAATCTCCGACAACGGCAACGGTATTTCGCAAGAAAGGCTGCAGGAGATATGGAAACCGTTTCAAACAACAGGCGGGACTGGAATAGGGCTTACTGAGTCTCGCCTTATTGTGAAAGACCACGGCGGCACAATAGATGTCGAATCCGAACTCGGCAAGGGCACGACATTCACGATCCGTCTGCCAATCGCCGCGACGGATGCGGAGCCCCGTCCCGACGTCGCATCGATGGGCGCGATGAGGGCAGGCGCGGAATTCGATGATAAGGGCAATGAGATCACTTCTGCACCCAAAGAAAAACCCGCCGCGTCAGGAAAAACTAGAAAAGAAATTTTGAAAGAACTTCATTATTTGAAACATGATATTAACAATGAATTATTTGCTTTTCAAGGCGCGGTTTTATTTCATAAAGACCATGGTTATATGACGCCACAATTACAAGGACTATTAGGTTTTAGTAATGAAATAAGCAATGCGTTAGAAAGGTTATATGCATTAGAAAAAGAACAAATTACATTGGAAGAGTTTACATCAAAACTGAAAGTCATCGTTAAAAAATGTCAAGATCACCTTGTTTATCCAAGGCTAAAGGCAATATTTGAAGATGTATATCAACGTTTTGACGCTAAAGATAAAACCCAGGGATTCAAAAGAGTGTTTATTGATTCACCAATAGCTTGCTTACTTTACGTAAAGAATATTCTATCTGATTGGTCACCTGATTTTAGAGAGCAACCCAAAGCTGTTAATCTAAGCGCGTTGATAGATTCAGTAAAGTCTTTGAAGGCAAATCATGTGAATAGAACAAAGATAGAGTACGGTGCTGGTGATATAGAAATTATTACTGATGAGGCAGGATTGACCCGTGCTTTGGCGAATATCGTATTAAATGCATCTGATGCAATAAATAAGAATGAACGCAGGGGTGATTTTAAAATCCAAACGCAGCTTTCCAGTGACGAAAAATATGTAAAGATTATCTTAGGGGATACCGCAGGCGGAATGTCGCAAGATAAGGTGAAAGCTTTTAATTCGGGCAAGCCGGTTGGATCAAGCAAGGGCAAGGGTCACGGCCTAGGTCTTACCATAGTCAGCGAATATATAACGAAACGTTGTGGCGGCACGATCTCGGTCCAATCCGAACCCGGCAAGGGCACGACATTCACCCTTCGGCTCCCCTTGGTATCTGAACCGAGCTCAGGGCAGGCGATCCGCCTGCCTTTAGCACAAGCACCGCCCGCCGCCGAAGCGGCAAAAATACATTTAGCGGTGCTGGAATATGTAAGAGGACATGACGAAACTGCTAATACAGAGCGAATATTGCAATCATTATCACAGTATGACAGAAAAAAGGTTAGCAGGGCCTTGGGTAATCTGAACCGATGGGGCGCAATAAAAATTAGTGACGATGGCAAGTATAAATATATTGCCGGAGATAAAAATTCTCCAATACCCAGCATCTCAGACCTTGAAAAGATTTGGAAAGAAGATGTCCAGATATTTTTCAGAAATTTTTATGACCGGGTAAGCACTGATCCTGAGTTATTGAAACTGCCATATGAAGAAAAGAAAAAATGGCTAAATAAAATAAAATCTATATTTGCAATCACCGACAGAGATATCGTATTTATTAAAACACTCTATGCAAGCTATGGAATAAAATCTGTATACATATTATTAAACAATGATTTTACTGAAGATACAATAGGTACATTATCCTACCTCATCTATATAGATGAAAATATCAAGCCCTCATCCGCTAAAGGCCAGGATATCGTTGCATTGTCCCAACAGGTCATAATGGTTAATTCTTTCCTGCACTTTTTTAACCATATTACAAGATTGGTGATTATGGAGGAGACCATAAGGCATGAATCGAAAACTCCGATAACACCTTCCGATATGCAGATGTTGAAAGCGCTCGGTTTAGAAATCCATGATTTTAGGGACAGGGTAGTGTCATTTGTCCACTGCGTTAGTAGCATAGATATAGAACGCTGTCCGGAAATACATTCCAAAATTTGCGCAAACATGCTTCAGCTATTTGAGGAATACTTCGAAAAACAGAAAAAAATAAATGACATGCTTGCGATAGGCTGTAAATACATGGATAAAGGAGATTATGAGAGGTTACACGGCCTTGTTGAAACGAATAGAACGGAAGCCCGGATTATGAAGGATGGTATCAATTCGTTGTTCGCGATGCAGGATAAAACACAAGTAGATATCAACGCTTCCATTAAAAAGATATCGGATATATTTACCCAGACATCACATTTTGCGGTAGGAACGATCCAGCATGAATTTCAAGATGGCCTGCCGCAGATAGAGGCGATTGAATCTCAGCTATCCGGAATATGGTTGAATCTTATAATAAATTCATCCGAGGCATATGAACAAAGTGGCATGGTTACAAGTAGCGTTGATAAGGGTGGAAAAGGAAAAATGGTTATAAAGACATCCCTTGAGATAGATCCTGCCGGTCAGCAATTTATAAATATAAAATTTACTGATTTTGCTAGTGGTATACCAAAGGAAACGTTACCCAATATCTTTGAGAAGGGTTTTACTACTAAAGGCGAAAAAGGCACAGGTCTGGGCCTCTATATAGTTAAACAAACAATCGAATCATATGGCGGCGAAATTTCAGTGGAATCGCGTAATATAAAGCAGCATCCTGACGACCATTGCACGACATTCACGATACGGATGCCGCTCGCCGCGCCTGTCGGTCAGGGCGCAGACAGCGCGACATATCTCGGTACGCCCGGCGTGGCTTTTCTGCAGAAACTTTATGATAAATTTATCGCCAGCGGGACTAAGGCGCAGATAGGCAATCTGCTTAAAATACCTCTCTTCCTTAAAGCGCTCTTTATTACCTTATTCATGCCTTACGATAATACAACAGTACTTTTAAAAGAGGCAAAGCGATTACATGATTTAATCATGTTCAGAATGGACAAATTAGAAGAGTTAGAGCGCGAAAGCGGTTTATCATTAGGCGATCTTAAAACCATGATGACTAGCTTGCATATAAATAAGGGAGCAGTGGCAATTAGTATTGTCAGATGGGAAGCCATATTAAGGAAGCAGTCAGAAGCTGAGCCACATGTAGCCCTTGGTGTGAGGTTTAAGTCCTTGGGAGTAAGATTAGACCTTGTTTGGCAAGTTTATAACCTTATTTATTTCTATCAATGGTTTATTAGGAATATGGATATGACCACGGCTCATGTTATTTTGGGGTTAGAAAAGGACCTGCCATTAGCATGGGAGGCGTTTGAATCATTGTCCCTTAGCAATAAAGAAGATCCGTCAGTTAAAGCCAAGGTACAAAAATTAAAGGCATGTGAAATTGCATTGGGCAAGCTTAAGGAATTGCTGAAACAGATAATAGAGCAGGACAAAGGTATAAATAGCCGTCCACCGAATGCGAAAACAGGTTTTTCGTCAGTCTGCGCTTTGCCGATTTTTGACCCCGTCTCGGCCATCCTTGCCCTTGGTTGCTGCGTGATAGGAATAGTGATTGGGGACGATTCTGCGAACCAATTTGCGCCCGCCGCGCCGGACTTGTCCGCCGACGTGTCCGCCGAAGCCCGAAGGGCGGAGGCGGAAGCCAATCCAGACACTACACATCCACAGGCGAATGCGGAAACTCTCGCCCCCGCCGCAAGCACGGAAAAGAAAGTCGATGGCATGGTTGAAGTTATTATGCCAAGTGTGGAACAATATCTGGCCGGCCTTGAAGAGTTAAGGCAGCGCCTGTATAAAGACCTTTCTCCTGACAGTGCTAAATCTGGAGCGCCCTCTGGTGATTTATCCGGGCTGAATTGGATATTTGAGATGCTGCTGAAAGGTAATGCGACATGGTATGGCCATTTTTGGGAAATGGTGGATATTGCCGAAAAAAGGGGAGTGCCACGTGAGCGCTTAAAAAGTAACGGTCATAACATTTTCGACAACTTTTCCGTACATTGCCAAGATTTGATGCATACTTTTGTATTGTCATTAGGTATGGTGGGCATTGATTTAAAGCAGGGTTACCGCGATTGCATAGAACTAATAAATGATAATCGAGGGCTCCCTCCTGCTGAGATTACAATAAAATTGGTAAATACACTTAAGGATAAAAAGGTTACTTTTTCTACTAACAAAAAGGAAGTTCCCGCTACCGTGCCCGCTGCGGCCGAATCCACTGATCAGCTTGCGGAATCGAGCCAGCTTGATCCACAAAGCATTGATGATATGGCATTGCATGAATTGCGGGGCTTTATGAATTGGTTTCGGGGTACTACAAGGCATTTTGAGGATGCCGGTGTAGAGAAGGGGATATTTGATAAATATGAGGGACTATGCAAAACATTAGTTTACGATCGCGACAAGGTGGATATAAACAGATTGCTTGAAGACCTATACTACCAATTCTCAGATGAACAGATAGAGAGTTTAAAAACTAACATACGCGGCAAAGTGCCTATAGAGTTTGAAAGCTTAAGGCAAAAGCGGAATAGAGAAGAGATGCTAGGTGAACTATCCACTGTTGCCAGAGTGATAAAGTTGTATTCAGGATATTATGTCGGCAAGGCTAAGAGAGAAAAGCGTCATATAAAACTTAATGACCTATTGGGATGCTACCCTGCTGTCAAACAGCGGCTGATTGAAAGCGTTACAAAAGATTTCGGTGCAGGCGATATTACAATCTATACAGACGAAGTGGCCCTATTCCAGGTTATGAGAAATCTATTGAGAAATGCAGTAGAGGCAACATCCGATGACAGAAAAAATAATATAACTATAAGGACACGGTTAAGTGATGACCCTACATTTGTATTGATACAGGTAGAAGATCATGGCACGGGTATATCCGCAGAGAATCTACCTAAAATATTTGAGCCTTTCTTCACGACAAAAGAGAATGGCAGGGGGATTGGTCTCGCGATAGTAAAGGATCTTGTCGAAAATCGTTGTGGTGGCACAATATCCGTCCAGTCCGAGCTAGGCAAGGGCACGACATTCACCCTTCGGCTCCCCTTGGTATCTGAACCGAGCTCAGGGCAGGCGATCCGCCTGCCGCTAGCCGCGACGGACTTGTCCGCCGTAGCTAAAGGCGAAAGCTCTTTAGCGAAGGCGGAAACTCCCGCGCCTGGCGGTCAGGCTAATGCGGCTGATAAACGGTTTATTCAAGTTGGGGATGAGCCTATTGATTTGCAGGCTACCTTTAGGAACGAGCATCCTGTAATTGTAGAGATTGGATATGGCAACGGTAAAGTATTAAAGGCGGAGTCTAAAAAACATCCAGAATGGAATTTTATTGGGATTGAAGCTCAAGATTCGGGGATTGAGGCAGGTCAAAATGTTCGACTGATTAAAGGTGATGGCGGGATTGTTTTAGATGAAAACTTTAAGGATAATTCTATCAATGAGATCAGAATTATATTTCCTGATCCGGCAAATGTGCGGGATGCTATGCCGCGGGAGCTTGTTGGGGATATCCCTCCCAGGCTGTTCGAGTCATCTTTTATTACTGCCTATTTTCGAAAACTTAAGCCGGGCGGCAAACTGCTGGTCATCACTGAAGTGGAAGCTGTTGATAAAAATGTATGGCAAGAGATTCAAAAAATACCGGGATTTGAAGGTAGCATTGTTAGCGCTTTGTTCAGCGACGATCCGTCCAAAATAGTTGATATCTATCTTGGAAACTCTGCTCTATATACTGCGATAAAGAAAGATCACCCCGAATACAAATATTACGTGGTACAAGCAACGAAAGTGCCGCCTATCTCGGTACCCTCTGTGCTGGTCGCAGCCGCGAGCACCGGCCAGGACGCCTTGCAAGAACCGCAGCCGAAGAATAGCTCGCCGAGCCAGGCCACTGGGGCCATCCCAGAAAGTGCCACCCCAGCCGCATCGCCCGCCGCGCCGGACTTGTCCGCCGTAGCTAAAGGCGAAAGCTCTTTAGCGGAGGCGGATGCGGCAGAGGCAGGCAGGGCGGCGCCGAATGAATCATCGCCGAGTGCACCGGAGGTAGATGAGTTTCGTTATCGCAGCGGAGACGTTATTTCGGGCGGTGAATATGCGAATGCGCTTATAAATAAATTCCATGATTACGACGGGGAAGTGTATTATCCTTGCGCAGGTTATGATAGCATTAGTCTTGTGGCTTTGATAAATCTATTTCCTAACGCATGCAGGTTTGTATTTAATGACCTTTTTGAGCAAAGTGAAACCTCTATAAGTATTCCGGATGCCAAAGACATTTCAGCCATAGTTATAGATCTATACATGTTTTTTGAGCCATTGAAATACAGTATCGGAAGGTTCGACATTAGAATAGTCGACGAAAAAACATTTAAGATGATTATCAAAGTAGAAACAGATGAGGCGAAAGCCGTGCTTAAAAAGGATAAAATAGAAGCAATATATAAAATAGGTGACTACAAAAATGAATCGAGTAAATATGGGGTTGTGTATATACAAACGCCTGGCATGGCTGGCAAGTTATCCAGGGATAGCGACTTTTGGATGAATATATTACGCAATCTAGATGATAAAGGATTCTTGTTAATCAGTAGAGAGTGTACTTCACAACCGGAGACATTCGCCCTGAGAAATGTCGCGACGATACTAGCTAATATGGAAATTGATTTTTGGAGCCCTTTTGTAGAACCTTGGGAAGTTTATCAATTTTCGGATGTCCACAGCAACGAACAGGCTACGGGTGGTACTACTATCCCCACCGCTGCGGTGGGACGTGAAGCAAAGGCGGACACGTTGCCGATGCAAATCGCAAACGGTACAAGCGTGGTTAAACTGTCTGTTGCGCCACCGGTACCGAACATTTTAACTGAGATACAACAAGGAGATAAAGCTGCGTGGCTTAATAGAGCCGGCGATGAACGCACAAGACATATACGGGAACTCATTCTCGATAATTTGAACCATGTGACATTTGCAGAATTTAAGGAAGCTCTCGACAGATCGGTCGACATTTTCAATAAAACCATTGGAGATACTCCATATGTTGTTCTTTGGAACGGCGCGCCAGGCGCATCGCGGCGCTGGGTTTATGACCTCATAAGTGACAGGATTGCCGCCAAACCCGCAGGTGGCATCTATTTTGTCCCTGCAGATGTTACAGCCAATAATTACGCCAAGATGAATAGTTTCATTGAACAAGGCGTAAATACATTTGTTATATTCGACGATGCAATGTATTCCGGCCATGAAACTAGCGGCACCTTACAATCAATTGCCAGAATGTTCCCAGGAGAGAATATAAATGTCATCATAGTAATACCTTACTGTACAGCTATATCGCTTGAGGTTTTAAAAGCGTTAAAAACCAATATCCCTGAAGCATCAAATATGACCATAACACCTATAAGCATGCAGCGTATAAAAACATTGCGTGAAGTAATGCCGGAAAACGATTCAAGCTATCTCCGATACCACGGCAATCGTCTAAACGATGCTGATAGGGAAGACCTGTTAATTGGCCCGGAAGCTGACATATGGACTCTTACATATTTTGATCACAAGATTGCGGACGTGATGTCATTCATGCAGCCACTGCGACCATTGCTTGCAGCAGCATATGGCGAAATAAAACCACCGTATTCTGTTTTAGGCACGCCATACAATGTGGCTGAAATAGCTGATTATTCAATGAGGCAGAAGATGGCGGAGTCTTCTGCTATACATGAAGAGAGCCTCAGGCTTACGCCGACAATTCCTGATAAGACGATCCTCTGCCACATCATTACGGATTCGATAGTGCCGGCAGGGCAGAGGAACATGCTGAAACAATTGGAAAAGAATATGAGAGGCAGCGAATATAGCGAGAAAGTGGTCGCTCTCTCGGTTAAAACGCCGGATAAATTTGTTGAAAAATTGACCGTGCTGATGGAGCGACAAAGAGAACTATATAAAGGTTATACCGTGCAATTTGACGTCGCGTGCCCTGATACAGGGCTTGTCAATGCGGTCCTCGAAAGCAATTTAGGAGTAAAAGCCCTTGCGTTCGAGCCGTGCAGCGAAATGGAATTTGACCTTGTGCAGGTAGAAGGTATTATAATGGCCTTGAGAGCGCTTAATTCAGGGAAGATAGAAAGCCTTCGCGACGCATTCCGTTTTCTTACAGGCAAAGAACTTCCTTCGGAATTATCAGCCGTAACAGATATTAATGAATTAATAAGAAAACTAATATTCACACTACCCGCAGCAAAAGTAGCAGACTACAAAGAACGCCACCGATTAAATAACCTCATAAGAGACAATATAAAGCAAGCCGCGTAATCCGCGTTTCACTCCCAGAATATTTTTCGGTTAAGGCAAAAATAGTCAGATTTTCCTTGCAATAATTTCGCCGTAAATTCCGTCTTATAGTATAGGGGGACATGCAGCCGTAGGCCTTAAGCTTTAGGCTGTAAGCTAAAAATGGCATATACGTTCAAAAATGTCAGGGTCTGGCAAAAATCCCATGAGCTGGTTATGGAGGTATATAAAATAACCAATATGCTACCGGCAAGCGAGAAATATGGTTTAACCGCACAGCTAAAAAGGTCGGCAGCCTCTGTTTCTACCAACATAGTAGAAAGGTATAAAAGGAGGACAGATAAGGAATTTTCCTATTTTTTGAGCATAGCGGATGGCTCCTTGAAGGAGACAAAGTATCATTCATTTTTATCATTTGAGCTCAAATACATAAAAAAAGAGGACTATGAAAGGTTATCCAAAATAGCGGATGAGATAGGATGCATGCTATTTTGTTTCCAAAAGAAACTTAAAGCCTAAAACCTACGGCTTAAGGCTGAAATCGCTTTACAGAAAGGAGGGTGCGCATGTATAATACAATGACTCAAATGTTATGATTATACTATATGGGGTCTTTGCAGGCAGTCTAAAATAAGGAGAGGCGAAATGGCTAAGTTCAGAACAAAAGATAAGGAAGAGGTAAGGGTGGAGATAAGGGAGCGTAAAGACTTTACTCAAGAGCAGAAGACCAAAGCGCTCGAGACAGCCTTGGAGCACATAGAAAAGCAGTTCGGCAAGGGGGCCATCATGACGCTGGGACAGGATTTTAAAGTAGATGTGCCTACAATACCGACAGGTTCGATCGCTATAGATATGGCCCTTGGAGTGGGCGGGGTGCCGCGCGGCAGGGTCATAGAGATATTCGGGCCTGAATCGAGCGGTAAGACGACGCTTACCTTAAGCATCATCGCCAATGCCCAGAAGATGGGTGGCCAGGCCGCGTTCATCGATGCGGAGCATGCCTTCGATGCCGGATACGCGAAAAAGATCGGCGTGAATCTTGATCACCTGTTGATGTCTCAGCCGGATACCGGTGAACAGGCGCTCGACATAACGGAAACCCTGGTAAAGTCCAATGCCGTTGACGTCATAGTTATAGATTCGGTAGCGGCGCTGACGCCGAGGGCCGAGATCGAAGGCGATATCGGCGATTCTCACGTCGGGCTTCAGGCCCGCCTGATGAGCCACGCTTTAAGGAAACTTTCCGGATCTATATCGAAATCCAAGACCTGCGTTATATTCATAAACCAGATCAGGGAGAAGATAGGCGTTATGTTCGGAAATCCCGAGACCACTCCCGGCGGACGCGCTTTAAAGTTCTATTCATCAGTGAGGATAGACCTGAGGCGTATAGCGTCGTTAAAGAAGGGCGAAGAGGCAGTCGGGAACCGTGTC
>CAYSSS010000038.1:0-12937 GCA_964433975.1 uncultured Planctomycetia bacterium | reverse complement strand
AACGGTGGACGGGAATGAGTACCTGATACTAAAAGAAGAAGACATTTTAGCGATAGTGAAATAGTGGAGAGGTCCCGCCAAAAATCGGCGGGACCATTTTGTACAACAAGAAAAAGGAGCGACAAAATGGCAAAACAACTATTATACAGCGAGGAAGCGCGTAGAGCCATCTTAAGGGGCGTCGAGCAGCTCGCCAGGGCGGTAAAGGTGACTCTCGGACCCAAGGGAAGGAACGTGGTCCTCGACAAGAAGTTTGGCGCACCGACGATAACAAAGGACGGTGTAACCGTAGCGAAAGAAATAGAATTGAAGGACCCCTATGAAAATATGGGGGCGGAGCTCGTGAAGGAGGTCGCGTCAAAGACCTCTGATATAGCCGGAGACGGCACGACAACTGCCACTGTCCTCGCGGAATGCATATTCAGGGAAGGCATGAAGAATGTCACCGCTGGCGCGAATCCCATGGCGCTCAAGAGAGGTATAGAGAAGGCCGTAGAGAAAGTTGTTGAAGAGCTTAAGAGGCTATCCAAGGCCATCAATGTTAAGGATAAGAAAGAGGTCTCTCAGGTCGCTTCTATAGCGGCAAACAGTGACCGCGAAATAGGAGATCTGATAGCGGAAGCCATGACAAAGGTAGGAAAAGACGGCGTCATAACGGTTGAGGAAGGCAAGGCTTCCAAGACGGAGCTGGAACTTGTCGAGGGTATGGAGTTTGACCAGGGATACCTCTCACCTTACTTCGTGACCGACGCGGAGAAGATGGAATGTTCGCTCGAAGACCCGTATATATTGATCCATGAGAAGAAAATATCCGCGATGAAAGATATACTTCCGCTACTGGAAAAAGTAGCCAGGGCTGGCAAGCCGTTACTCATAATCTCGGAAGAGACAGAGGGCGAAGTGCTCGCGACGCTGGTAGTGAACAAGATGCGCGGCACTCTTGTATGCGCCGCAGTGAAAGCTCCGGGTTACGGGGACAGGCGTAAAGCAATGTTGGAGGATATAGCGGTATTAACGGGCGGCAAAGCCATCACCGAGGATCTCGGAATGAAGCTCGAAAACGTGAAGCTGGAAGAGCTAGGACGCGCCAAGAGGGTAAGGATCGATAAGGACAACACAACTATAGTTCAAGGCGGCGGCAAGACGGCCGATATTCAGTCCAGGATAGCCCAGTTGAAGAAGCAGATAGAGGGCACCGATTCCGATTATGACAAAGAGAAGCTGCAGGAGAGACTGGCAAAGCTTTCCGGCGGAGTCGCTGTCATCAATGTCGGAGCCGCGACCGAAACGGAGATGAAGGAGAAGAAGGCGCGCGTCGAAGATGCTCTGCACGCGACTAGAGCTGCTGTCGAGGAAGGCATCGTTGCGGGAGGCGGAGTCGCCCTATTAAGGTGTATAGAATTTCTTAATAAGTCGAAATTCTCGGGCGATGAGCAGATCGGAGCCGATATCGTGAAGAGGGCTCTTGAAGAGCCCATCAGGACTATCGCTAATAACGCCGGTCAGGAAGGCTCGGTGGTAGTTCAAAAAGTAAAAGATATGAAGACCAATGAAGGGTATGATGCCGATAAAGATACTTACTGTGATATGATACAGGCCGGCGTCATCGATCCTAAGAAGGTTACCCGTTCGGCGCTTCAGAATGCGGCGAGCATAGCCGCTTTGATGATCACTACCGAAACTATAGTGACCGACATACCTGAAGAAGATAAGGCTCCCATGGGAATGCCTGGTGGCATGCCTCCGGGAGGCGGAATGGGCGGGATGTATTAATCGTCGTTAGTCGTTCGTTTTTCGTGATTTGTAATAAAATTGGGTCTGAGCGGAAACTCAGGCCCAGTTTTATTTATGCGCCCTTGACAACCTTATCCCGATATTATAATATATACGAACCAACGAAACACGATTCACGAAGAACGAACGACGAATTTAGTCTATCACGGAGGATAAATGGGGCAATTCTATATTGGTGTTGAAAGAAAAGCGAGACGTTGCTACGGGTTTGATGAAATAGCGCTGGTTCCGGGTAGAATCACCATAGATCCCGCGGATGTCGATACCTCATGGTCAATAGGCGGCAAAAAGTTTCGCATTCCAATAATCGCCGCCGCGATGGACGGAGTGGTCGATGTCAAGTTTGCCATAGCGATGGGCAAGCTTGGCGGACTCGCCGTTCTGAATCTCGAAGGCGTGCAGACACGCTATGAAAATCCCGAAGAGGTCCTTGAAAAGATAGCGATGGCGGCGCCTGACCAGGCTACGGCGCTCGTTCAGAGCGTTTACGTCGAGCCCATAAAAGAGAAGTTGATATCGAAAAGGATAGACCAGATCAAAAGAGCGGGAGTCCCCGCTATAGTTAGCGCCATACCTCAAAGGGCGGACCGCTTTGCCGAGATAGCCGAAGAGGCGGGAGCGAATATATTCATAGTCCAGTCGACGGTCTCCACGGTTAAACACATTTCAACGAAATATAAGGCGCTCGATTTCAAGAAATTCTGTAAGCATGTAAAGATGCCTGTCGTGATAGGTAATTGCGTCACCTATGAGGTCGCCCTTGACCTATTGAATGCGGGATGTTCCGGGCTTCTTGTGGGAATAGGGCCGGGTGCCGCCTGCACCACGAGGGGTGTTTTAGGTATAGGTGTTCCGCAGGTGACTACAACCATAGATTGCGCGGCCGCCAGGGACGCTTTTTATAAAAAGACAAAAAGATATATCCCCATAATCACCGACGGTGGCATGACGACGGGCGGAGACATATGTAAAGCTTTCGCCTGCGGTGCCGACGCAGTTATGGTCGGTTCGGCCTTCGCCAGAAGCAAGGAAGCCCCGGGCAGAGGTAACCACTGGGGAATGGCGACACCTCACGCCAACCTTCCCAGGGGCACCAGGGTAAAGGTCGGTGTCACGGGCACGCTCGATGAGATACTCTTCGGACCTGCTAAAGTCGATGATGGTTCACAAAATCTCATGGGAGCCCTCCAGACATCGATGGGAAACGTGGGCGCGAAGAACATAAGTCAGATGCAAAAGACCGAGATCATAATAGCTCCGTCGATACAGACAGAAGGAAAAGTATTCCAGGTCGCCCAGCGGGTTGGAATGGGAAAGTAAGCAGTAAGTCACAATGAATCACTCCGATTTCGTGCATCTGCACGTCCACACGCAGTATAGTCTCCTAGATGGGGCCTGCCTATTAGAACGGCTCTTCCGGAAGGCCAGAGAACTCAGAATGCCCGCATGCGCGATCACCGATCACGGTAATATGTTCGGCGCCATAGAGTTCTATGATATGGCAATGAAGGCCGGCGTAAAACCTATAATAGGATGCGAAGCATATATAGCCCCCGATTCCAGGTTTGACAAATCGAGCCGCGGCATTCAGGACGCCTCTTTCCATATAATACTTCTGGCCAAGAACGAAACCGGATATAAGAACCTCATGAAGCTTACCACTGCCGGATACCTGGAAGGCTTCTATTACCGCCCGCGCATAGATAAGGAGCTCTTGTTCAGCCATAAGGAGGGCTTGATATGCCTGTCGGCCTGCCTGAAAGGAGAGATTCCCCATCTCATTAATACGAACCAATTGGAGAGGGCCAAAAAAACGGCCGACGAATATAAGAGCGCCTTCGGAAAAGATAACTTTTATTTGGAGATCCAGGACAACGGGATCCCGGAGCAGGAGATCGTTAATCAAGAGCTGATAAAGATGTCCAAGGATCTCGGTTTTGGGCTGGCCGCCACCAATGATGTGCATTATATGGAGAAAGACCACGCGAGAGCCCACGACCTGCTTCTATGCATACAGACTCAGACAAATGTCGACAATCCTAACAGGATGAGGATGGCTACCGACGAGTTCTATTTTAAGTCCAGGCAGGAGATGGCGCGGACTTTCGGAAACACCGCTCCCGAAGCTCTCAAGAACACCCTAGCGATAGCCGAAAAGTGTAATCTTGAGCTGAACTTTAAAGCGATCCATCTGCCGCAGTACAAAGTCCCTAAGGGCAAGACTAGGGAATCGTATTTAAGAGAGCTTGTCGCCGAAGGCATCAAGAAGAGATATCCCGATGCCGATGATCCCATAGCCCGGCGCGTCGAACACGAGCTCAAAGTAATAGAGAATTTCGGTTATTCAAGCTATTTCCTTATAGCGTCAGATTTTGTGAATTACGCGAAAGAGAATGCCATACCCGTAGGCCCCGGAAGGGGAAGTGCCGCCGGAAGCGTGGTCAGTTACGCTCTCGGTATTACCGATATAGATCCATTAAAATACGATCTTCTGTTCGAAAGGTTCCTGAACCCGGAAAGAATAAGCCTTCCCGATATAGATATAGACTTCTGCTACGAGAGGCGCCAGGAGGTAATAGACTATGTGGTCCGTAAGTATTCCAAAGATAATGTCGCGCAGATAGTAACGTTCGGCACCATGATGGCTAAAGCGGTCATCCGGGACGTGGGCAGAGCCCTCGGGATGGCATACGGCGATGTAGACAAGATAGCCAAGCTCGTTCCCAATGAGCTGAACATAACCTTGCATCACGCCATAGAACAGGAACCGGAATTAAAGACGCTCTACAGGACGGATCCTAAGATAGCCCAGCTTATAGATACGTCGCTTGTTCTCGAAGGTTTAACCCGCCATGCGTCGACTCACGCCGCCGGCGTCGTCATAAGCGAGAAGCCTTTAGTAAATTATTGTCCTCTATACAAGGTCAACGACGGACAGATATCGACCGGCTATCCCATGACATCGCTCGAGAAGATAGGCCTTCTCAAAATGGACCTTCTGGGCCTAAGGACGCTTACGGTTATTAGCGAGGCGCTGAAGATAATAAAGAGAACAAAAAATATTGATATCGACCTATCGACCATCTCCTTAGAAGACAAGAAGACCTACAAGTTATTATCGAACGCGGAATCGGCCGGAGTATTTCAGCTGGAAAGCTCGGGAATGCGCGACCTCCTAAAAAAATTGAAACCGGAAAAATTCGAGGACATAGTGGCTCTTTTGGCGCTCTTCAGGCCCGGCCCCATAGGATCCGGGATGCTGGACGATTTCATGAAGAGAAAGCACGGAGAGGTCGAGCTTAAGTATGACCACCCGCTCCTGGAACCGATACTTAAGGAGACGTACGGCGTCATATTATACCAGGAGCAGGCGATGAGGATAACGTCAAGTCTCGCCGGCTTCAGCCTGGCTCAGGCCGACAACCTGCGCCGCGCCATGGCAAAGAAGACGCCCGAGGTCATGGTCCAGATGCGTCAACTATTCATCGAGGGGTGCGCAAAAAATACGATAGACAGAAAGACGGCCGATAAGGTATTCAGCTTGATAGAATATTTCGCCGGTTACGGATTTAATAAATCTCATTCCGCGGCGTATGCGCTTATAAGCTTCAGGACGGCCTACCTGAAAGCGAACTTTCCGGTAGAGTTCATGACCGCCCTTCTGACCAGCGAAAAAGATAATCTCGACAAGATAGCCGTTTATATTAATGAATCCGCGAGGATGGGAATAAAGATACTTCCGCCCGATATCAACGAGAGCTACGCCAACTTCACAGTCGTGGGGGATTCCATAAGATTCGGGCTCGCCGCAATAAAAAATGTCGGTGAAGGCGCCATACTCTCTATAATAAAGATGAGGGAGAAAGACGGGAAGTTCAAATCGATATATGACTTTACGGGGAAGGTTGATCCGAGGCTCGTAAACAGGAAGGTTATAGAGAGCCTTATAAAATGCGGAGCAATGGATTCGCTGAAATTATTCAGGTCGCAGCTTTCGGCGATGGTCGATAAGGCGCTAGAGGTGGCGGGGGACGTTCATAAGGACAGGCTTAATGGACAGCTCTCCTTCTTCGAGAGCTTTGAGGATCAGGAGAATTTTAAAAAGACATTTCAGGATATACCGAATATCCCCGAATGGCCGGAGAATCAGCTTCTAACGTACGAAAAAGAGATGATAGGCTTTTATGTGACCAAACACCCTCTCGCCAGGTTCGAAAATATGCTGAAGACTTATTCAACTTGCAACACAACACAGCTACAGAATATGCGTGACGGCGATGAAGTGTTGCTGGGCGGCATAATCTCCAAAGTCAAGTTCACGGTCACGAGAAGGACCAGCGAAAAGATGGCGATAGTCACCCTTGAGGACTTGAACGGTACGGTGGAGGTACTCGTCTTCCCGCAGACATTCACAAAGTCAGGCGGCCTGATCAAGTCCGATGCCATCGTCTTCGTTAAAGGACGTATCAACTTGAGGGAGGAGGCGCCCAAGATAGTGGCCAACGAGATCGTCACATTGGATTCAGTCCGCGCCAAGTACACCAAGGCGATAACGGTCAACGTCGTTACCGCGGGGCTTGAGAAGAACAGCCTTGAAAACCTCAAGAGGATATTTTCGCGCTATCCCGGCAGGATACCAGTCTATTTAAATTTCGTAAAGCCTGACGGAAAACGCACCACGGTTGCCACCGGACGAGATCTCCTGGTAGAACCCCATGAGGGACTGGTCAGGGATATAGAAAAGGTACTCGGTAGAGATGTAGTAAGCTTCAAAGTCTAACCTGATTAAACTAATCAGATTAGACTAATCAGATTAGACTAATCAGATTAGACTTAAAGTATTGACTTTATCTCTAACTCCTTATAAAATAAAGCGTTATGATCGATAAAAAGACCGAATCGGACATAAAGACAGTGAGAAGCTTCCTGGAGTTCTGGGTCAAGTTTCATTCCATATATTCCGGCGTCATCTCAAGCGAGAATATCAGTAAGGATGATGAGCAGAAGTTCCTGGAGACGAAAGAGATCATAAAGAATAAGTACGACGGACTAAAGTGCGGCCTTGAGTTCAAGTATATGCCTCACGGAAGATTAACTGATCCGGTAAACGACATTTTGGGGATAGATAATGTAAGGTTTGTCGCTGAAAAAAACCTTAAGAAACTTCAGGGTGACTGGAAAGACTCCTATGTATTCCTGAATAATATACTTGAGAGACTGCAGAATAAGAAGCGGCGGCTCGATCAATTTAATCCCATGGCCGTATTTATCAAGAAATTTTTTGAAGAGGGCATAACAAATAAGTTGCGGAGGGTTTTAAAATGACGAAGAAAGATATAGTTATCAAGATAGCTGATGAAACCGAATTGAAGCAGATAGATGTGAAGATAATAGTCCAGAAGACGCTTGATCATATCATAGAGTCACTTGCGAAGTCTGAGACAGTGGAGTTGAGGAACTTCGGCATCTTCAAGGTGAGGTCTAGAAAATCGAGAGTCGGCAGGAACCCCAAGACCGGCGTGACGGTCCCGATACCTGAGAAGAGGATAGTATCGTTTAAGCCGGGCATGGTAATGAAGAAGAGGGTGATGAAGTAGCAGCTTTAAGCCGTAAGCTGTAGGCTTTAAGCAAAAAACTGAGAAAGAAATCGTATGTACAAAGCGCTAAGAGGAATGAACGATATATTGCCGGGCATCTCAGGGATCTGGCAGGAGTTAGAGAAAAATGCCATATCCGTATTGCGCCAATTTGGATATAGCGAGATAAGAACTCCCGTGATGGAAGAAAAGGGGCTTTTTGTAAAATCCGTTGGAGGAGAAACCGATATAGTTACAAAAGAGATGTTCTCCTTCCAGGATAGAGGAGAAAGAGATGTCGTCTTAAGGCCCGAAGGAACGGCGCCAATAGTCAGAGCATATCTCGAAGCCAATCTACACAAAACAGATCCGTTTCAAAAATTTTATTACATCGAGCCGATGTTCAGATCTGAAAGGCCACAGGCCGGGCGCCTGAGACAATTTCACCAAATAGGGGCCGAAGCCATAGGTTCGCTAAATCCAGTGGTTGACGCTGAAATTATTTTACTGCTTGCCGCCATATTAGATAAAAATGGAATAAAAGATTACACAATACGACTGAACAACCTTGGTTGTCATAATGACAAGATTCGGTTATCCGAAGCACTGAAGGAACAATTATCCGATAAAGAGGTTTTGCTCTGCGATGATTGTAAAAAAAGATTACAGAAGAACCCGCTGAGGGTGCTTGATTGTAAAAAGGATAGTTGCAGAAATATTGCAAAGGGCGCCCTAAAATCAATAGATTTTTTATGTGAAAACTGCAAAAACCATTTTGCTGGTGTTAAAGAATATCTGAAGGGAACATCTGCAGAAAAAAAATGCATCAATGACCCTTATATAGTACGTGGGTTGGATTATTATACGAGCACCGTATTTGAAGTTTCTCATCCGGCTCTGGGCGCACAGGACGCAATCGGTGCCGGAGGAAGGTATGATAATCTTGTAAAAGAGATGGGAGGTTCCGCGTTGGGAGCGGTCGGATTTGCCCTTGGGATAGAACGCATGCTTATGGCGTGCTCAAAAGATATGGCTGTGTTTAAAGGATCGGCAACGGTTTACGTTGCTACCATAGGCGAAAAAGCCGCTAAAGAAGGCTTTAAAATAACGACTGGGCTTAGAAGTGCCGACATAGAATGTAATATGAATTACGAAGGCTCTTCTCTGAAATCTCAGATGCGAGATGCCGATAAACTTGGATCCGTTCTCACTATCATAATAGGCGATGATGAACTTGCTAAAGGCGAGATAGTGCTGAGGGATATGAGAACAAAAGAACAAATAAGCGTGAAGTTTACGGATATACTGAAGACCGTGAATGAAAAACTTAAAACTTACAACTTATAGCTTAAAGCTGAAAATGGAGATTTCATGCTGCGTACACATACTTGCTCGGAACTGAACGAGAAGAACATAGGTAAGGTGGTTAAATTATGCGGCTGGGTAGGAGGCCGCAGGGATCACGGCAGCCTGATATTCATAGACTTAAGAGACGGATACGGGTTAACACAGATAGTCTTCGACCCAAAGACGCATCCGGCGGTACACAAAGAGGCTGAAGGTTTGCGTTCGGAGTTTGTCATAAGCGTAGAGGGAACTGTCGAGTCAAGGCCCGAAGGCACGAATAACGACAAACTTCCCACGGGCAGGATCGAGGTAAAAGCCCGGAAACTCGAGATATTAAACAAGTCTATGACGCCGCCTTTTGAGATAACGGACGCGATCAATATATCGGAAGAGGCGAGACTCAAATACAGGTATCTCGATATAAGACGGCCGTCGATGCAGAAGGCCTTAAGACTTCGCCATAAGGTATGTAAGACAGCCCGCGACTATTTTGACGAACGGAATTTCGTGGAGGTCGAGACCCCGATACTTACAAAGTCCACTCCTGAAGGTGCCCGTGATTATCTCGTACCGTCGAGGGTGAACCCGGGTATGTTCTACGCGCTGCCGCAGTCACCTCAGCTCTTTAAGCAGATACTTATGGTCTCATCGCTCGACAGATATTTTCAGATAGCGAAATGTTTCCGGGACGAAGACCTGAGGGCCGACAGGCAGCCTGAATTTACCCAATTCGATATCGAGATGTCATTCGTAACCGAGGAAGATATTTACGAGATCTCCGAGGGCCTGATGAAGAAGATATTCAAGGCCGCCATAGGCGTGGAATTGAAGACGCCTTTCCCGAGACTAAAGTATTCCGAAGCGATGGCGAGATTCGGCTGCGATAAGCCGGATACCAGGTTTGGCCTTGAGCTTTTCGAGATTACGAACCTAGTGAAGAACTGCCAGTTCAAGATATTTCATGAAGTTATAAAAAAAGGCGGCAAGGTGATAGCTATAAACGCTAAAGGCTGCGGCTCATATTCCAGAGGGCAGATAGATGAACTTGCAGAATTTGTTAAAGGTTACGGGGCAAAAGGACTGGCAAATTTTAAGGTGGAGAACGGCTCCCTGGTATCCCAGATAGACAAGTTCTTCACAAGAGAGGAATTGTCGGCCGTGAAGGAAGCTATGGCGGGCGTTGACGGCGATATGATATTCATCGTTGCGGACGGCAAGAAGATGGCCTATGACTCGATGTCGAACCTGCGGAAATTATTGGGCAAGAGGCTGAATCTAATCGATGAGAAGAGGTTCGAGTTTGTATGGATAGTCGACTTCCCGCTCTTTCAATATAACGACGAGGAGAAGAGGTGGGAGTCCGAGCACCATCCTTTCACTTCGTTCCACCCGGAGGATGCCGGTCTATTGGAAAAAGGAGAGTCCCTGGGCTCGGTTCGCTCGAGGTCATACGATCTCGTTATTAACGGAACCGAAATCGGTTCCGGGAGCATAAGGATACACGACCGCAAAATACAGAAGCTGATATTTAAGACTATCGGAATAAGCGACCAGGACGCACTAACAAGGTTCGGATTTCTTCTCGACGCTTTTAAATACGGGGCTCCGCCGCACGGAGGCGTAGCTTTCGGGCTAGACAGGCTGATGACCTTCTTCACCGGAAGCGAGTCTATAAGGGATGTAATAGCTTTCCCAAAAACTCAGAAGGCCTTCTGTCCCATGACAAGCGCCCCGTCAGCCATCGATGAAAAGCAGCTGAATGAACTGAATATAAAGCTGAAGAAGTGAGCGCCTGCATAGCGGTCTCCAATCTCAATAAGAAGCACAGGATAAACGAAAGATTTGTCAGGGATATAGCGAAGAGGATTCTAAAAGCTCTAAAAAAAGATGATGCAAAACTGGAGATAGTCTTCTTGAGCGATGCGGCGATAAAGAGAGTTAACGAGAAGTACAAACATAGCGACAAGGCTACAGACGTTCTAAGTTTTGAGCTGGGCTCATGCGGCCAGGTACTGATATCATCGGACATGGCTATAAGTAACTCACGCGTCTGGAGTACGACGCCCGAAAAAGAGCTGATCCTGTACGTGATACACGGCATGCTGCACCTCTTCGGCTATGACGATAAGAAGATCAGGGACAGGTCGAGGATGTCGAGGAAGCAAGACTCTATACTGGAGATGTTATGCGCGAACATAAGCTTGTCGAAAGTTTTAACGCGGCGATAGAGGGTTTCCTTTACGTCGTAAAGACCGAGCGCAATATGCGCATACATTTTCTCTTCGCGATCTTTATACTGCTTTTGGGAATATACCTGGGCTTCAGGCCGCAGGAGTTGATGATCCTCGCGATTACTATCACGCTGGTCCTTGTCGCGGAGATGATAAATACCGCGGTCGAGTTGATAGTCGATATCATAGTGGAGATGGAGTTCCATCCTATAGCCAAGGTCATAAAGGACGCGGTGGCAGGTGCGGTACTGCTTACGGTCATCAACGCCATTATTGTGGGTTATCTGCTCTTCTCCGGCAATGTGCCTTTTACTCTGGAAGACGGAATAACCAGGCTCGGGCAGTCTCCATGGCATCTGACATTCATATCCATCATAGTGGTCCTGTCGCTTACCATAATCGGGAAAGTGACTTTACGAAGCGGGACGCCCCTACGCGGCGGAATGCCGTCAGGGCACGCGGCTATCGCCTTCGCGATGTGGACGGTTATAGCCTTTCTTACACGTAATGCCATAGTCACGCTGCTGGCTTTCATAATGGCCTTTCTGATAGCGCGTCATAGAATAAGAGATTCTATACACACGGTATGGGAGGTAGTGGCCGGGGCGATATTGGGCATTCTTTCTACAGGCCTCATCTTTCAGTTACTGCGTCAATAATGCCGATCCAAAAATCAGAAGCTATCGTCTTACGCAGGCAGGACATCAGGGAGACCTCCCTGATCCTGACCTTTTACACCAGGGACTTCGGGAAAATCAAAGGGATATTGCGCGGTGTCCGCGGCCCTCGCGGTCAGTATGGCGGGGGCAGCTTTGAAATATTATCTCACGACGAGATAGTCTTCTACGACCGGAAAAAGAGCGATATCTTCACTACCAGCCAGTGCGATCTGATAGAATTCTTTAACCCTATAAGAGAGTCTCTTGAAAAGCTGGCGTACGCGGCATATATGGCGGAGCTCCTCGATTCGGTAACTGCCCTGAGTGATAAGAATAGCCAGGTCTTCGACCTCTTATTGAACAGTCTTAAACTACTCTCCGGGGAGGCGAGCTCCAGAAGGGTAGCGAGGATATTCGAGATCAAGCTCTTAAGCCTTCTCGGGATCATGCCAACTCTTGAAACCTGCGCCAATTGCGGGAAGAAAGCGGATTCAGCCGCAAAGTTCAGCGTAGCGCAAGGGGGCCTCATATGCAAAAATTGCCTAACCAGCGACGCGAACGCGCACGCCATAATGCAGGGAACGGTAAAATTTATCGAACATATACGCGCGCTGCCTTTCGAGAAGGTCGCGCGGATCAAGGTCGCGAAAGCGGTCGGTAAGGAACTCGAATCGACACTGCGCAAATTCCTTGATTTTCACATCGAACGCCGCCTCAAATCCCTCGAATTCATCAAAGAGATAGAAAAGTCATAATAGAATTCTCCCATATACTATCGCCAGCAGGCATGGACCTTGCGGGGTAGTTGCTTTCGCGGACATAAATTTACATTGGGCATGTAAATTTATTCGGACAAAATTTGATAAAATTTTAACTTCTTTCAGGAATTTAAAATTTTTTCTGTATCGCCATAAGGTATCAAAATTTCCCTCGCTTACTAGTAGGAAATTCCACGGAGCTCGGGGATTTCTCGTGTAGAGCGACGTGAAATTTGTAACGCCGCTTCAGACACTACCCCGCAAGGTCTGCCTGCCCGTAGATAGTAAGGGAGAGAATTTTCTTGACATAGCGGTTCTCTGAGAATATAATCAATTCCATTCTTTGATAGACTATTCTATATAGGAGCCCGAGAGGGCTTAAAAGGGAATTCCAACGTCCCGCCGTTAGATTTGCAAAAGCAAATCTGGCGGGATAAACGGAAACGGTCCCGCCGCTGTAGAGGATGACGAACTTCGCTTTTCAGGCCATTATCCTTGATGAGAGGATGAGAAGGCAGCGAATATTAGGATGACTCCTCAGTCAGAAGACCTACCTATATATTAAGGCATCG
>CAYSSS010000037.1:0-12980 GCA_964433975.1 uncultured Planctomycetia bacterium | reverse complement strand
TTGCTGTGGTCTCCAGTGTCTTGGCATTGTTCAGGGCGGTATTGGCCGAGTTATAAGTGGTCTGTGCGGCGAGATAGTCATTGTCGGCATTGGTATATGCCGTCTGCTTGGTGTCCTTGGTGGATTGAGCGCTGGTAAGGGCTTGGGTGGCCAAGCCTAGACTTGTCTGGGCAGTATCTTTTGCGCTGGTTTTTACCGCCAGATCAGCACCGGCAGCATTGAAATTAATCTGGAGGTTTTGCACGTCCTGTCTCCTATTCTGATAAACTGCAAGAGCCGCATCATAATCGGCCTGAGATTGAGAAATTACTGTTAGTGTTATTGCTTGCCCATTTTTAGTCACGCCCGATAAAACACCTTCCTTATTGTATGTAGCTATCAAGCCGTTTTTCTCTACGACGACAGATATTAAGGAGCTGCTACTGTCTATGCTATACCTATATGCAGTGCCGTTCACGGCTACATACTGGGAAAGACTTGAAGTTATTGTATTATCCGGATTGTTCTTTATATCAAATATGAAGGTACTATTATCTAATTCAGTGATTTTCGATATTACGCCGCTATTATATTCGATGGTTTTACCGGTGTTGAATTCAACTCTTGTTAGTCGGTTGTTGCTGTCATAGCGAGAGGTTTTATCTGAATCTGTTAAGATAATTTCGATAATATTGCCCTGGCCGTCTTTTGCACAGGAACAATCGGCGGTTTGGCCGTCCGGATAAATTATAAAAGATATTAATTCCTCTTCATTGTAATTTAAAATCGTGCCATCCGGCTTAATGACTTGGGAAACCTTACCACCGGCGACAGTTTGGATTGTTCCGTCAGAATATGTTATTTCGGCGCCGACCAGATTATTGTCACCGTCCAACGTGATGCTATTTAATACAGCGCCGTCATTGCGCTCTATAGAATCTATGCTGTCGCCTTTATAGTGGACGACATCGCCCGTCTCAGTGGTTACCGTGATTATGGAGGGATCTTCGGTTGGACCGGCCACAGAAGAAGCCTGCGTCTCGACAGAGCTTTGCGTAACTGTGGAAGATTCCCCACCGCCGCGAGGGCCTTTTAAATCAATAGATTCATCATCTGGCGGTTGGGTATCGGCGGAAGTCAGTAAATTTTGGGTGGTTATAGTATCTTCTATAGTCTGCTTCTGAGATATTAAGGCCTCTACGGAACTCTGCTGATTTTGCAGATACGAGGGTGCGAAGGTCTGGGACTGGTCCTTATATTGTTGTTCTAATGCTGCATTGATTAAATCACCTGCCCAGGCCACCTGATTCCATAAAAAAATCCCAGCCACTAAGACTGAGATCGTTTTGAAAGCTACTTTGAATTTACTCGGTAAGACCATGGTCCCCTCCTGTAATAATTACTATTACAGGAAGTATACCATGCGCTTTCACATTTGTCAAATTAAATTTGATTATTCATCAAATCTTATACTTCTCGACCTCGTTTCTCAGTACCGAGACTTCTTCATTAAGCTTGTCCAGCGCCTGATCGAGCGCGGCGTGGGAAACAGGTTTGGATGTCGCGATCTTTCTTAGATTTTCCATAGAGACGGCTATGTTGCCGATCGCGGCCTTCTCTTTTTTGACGGTTGTCTTTACGCTTTCTATCAACATGTTTATTCCTGTGGCAAGAGATACCAGCTCATCATTCTTTCTTAAAGTTAAAGGCATTGAGAAGTCGCCGTCCACCATCGATCCAAGAAATTTCTCGATCCTGTATATGGGGCCCGCTATCTTGTGCGAAGCGTATATGCCTATGATCACTACCAGAGGCGCCACCAAAAGCATGGTCAGGAGTATCCTGAAATTCACCATATTCACTATGGATATGAGGCGGCCCTGGGGGTATACATTAGCGAGCTTATCGCCCATCGTAAGCATCATGGTGTAGTATATTACATATGAGCACATTATCGCCGTCAGGGAGACGAGCAGCAATATCATCCCCACATACTTTAACTGAAACTTCTTCGCTATGAGGTACTGCGTTCTTCTGTAATTAGCGCCTTGCTTCATCTTTACAATCCTCCTTTTCCCCACATAACTATATCTTTTCTTACGATCAAATTGACCTTGCCGCCTCTCGATCTTTTAATCAACGCGATAGCTTTCTTTAAAGGCATATAGCGAGTCGATCTTCCGTTTATTGCCATTATAAGATCGTTCGGCGCTAATTCGGCCTCGGATGCGGTTGAGCCATCCTTAACGGCCGATACCGTAAGGCCGTCAAACTGCATGGATAAGGTGACCCCTATAGAGTCCCTCGGCCTTACAACCACAGTAATGTTACGATCCAGCGCGATCTTTGTCTCCAGGGAGTTCTTTTCAAGCAACGTCTCAGAGACCTCTTTTAATGACATATACCCTACGAGCCTGCCCCATATGGCGACTAGCATATCGCCCTTCCTGACACCCGCGCTGTCCGCCGGAGAACCCTTTCTGACGCTTTCGATCCGGGTCGCGCTATCTGTCGTCAGCAAAGTTATGCCGGCCTCCGTCCACAGCTTCTTCAGATCGTCATTAAACTTATCCTCGTCACTCTTTATCTCGTATATCGCCCCTCTTTGTTCAAAATCATTATGGCGCCTGACGACTTCTTCCTTCTGCGACATATCTTTTTTGAAGAGGTATCCCTGTAAAAAGACTATGCCGTCCTTGGCGACCCTGGAATCTGGATTCAGTTTGAACGCCTTATCGTAATATATGAAGGCTTTCACGTGGTCGCCCTTGTCCCTTGACTGTTCGGCGAGCTTTAAGAGGTTCTGCTCCTCGGTATCAAAATATAGCTCCCTCACTTCCGACTTCATTACGACGGTCTGACCGTCTATAGTGGAGAAGTTAATCCTGTCCTTATAGTCCTCTATGACTATGCCCTTTAGCTCTTTCCCGTCTTTCGTGTAGATCGTGTCAGCGGCGGCGCCGGTCGCGATCTGCAGAGCGCAAACCATGAGTATAGCAAAAGAAAGTAATATCCTCTTCATATCATACCCCTGCGGCCTTCCTTGCCTCCTCGTAAACTCTCTTCAACGGCACGCCTCTCGCTCTCGCCGCTTTGGCGCATTCCTCGTATTCGGGAGATACCGTTAATATATCTTCCGGGCCCTTGCTAAACTTTACTCTGATATTGCCGTACCTGGTATTGACCCTCAACGTCTCTCTTCTCAGTTTTAACCTGTCTACCTCGTGATACCTTATGCCGATGGAGGTGGTCTCGCTGAATATTATGGAACAGAGCTTTTCCAATTTCGAAACATCAGATATTACCGTAAGCTTAAAAGCGGGCCTCGATTTTTTCATATGGACCGTAGTTGTATAAGCGTCCAGGGCGCCTTCTTTTAAAAGTTTTTCAAAGAGGTATTCAAAGTTCTGCGGATTCATATCGTCGATATTGGTATCGATAACGAAGGCCCTGTCTTTGTCAAATATCGCGGCGCGCTCGCCGATGATTACCCTCAGCATGTTGGGTATGCCCTCAAACTCTTTGGCGCCCGCGCCATAACCTATGCCGGAGACCTTCATCTGCGGCATATCGCCGAACCCTTTACAGAGAGCTTTTAATATGCCCGCCCCGGTGGGAGTTACGAGCTCTGAATCTGCGTCGCATACTTTAACCGGCGCACCTCTCAATATCTCCAGGCTCGCAGGGCTCGGAGCCGGAAGAACGCCCCCCCTGGTATTGAGAATGGTCCTGCCGAGCCTCACTGACGATGAATATATTTCACTTATCCCAAGCGCATCTATGGCTATGGCTGAGCCGACTATGTCGATAATCGAGTCAATATCGCCGAGCTCGTGGAGATGGAGTCTCTTCTTGTCGCTGATACCGTGTATTCTGGACTCGGCCTTGCCTATTACCTTGAATATATTTTTTGCGTTCTCCTTTACTACACTCTTGAGCGAACTGTCATCTATAAGCTTCAATATCTCGGCAAGAGATCTGTGAGTATGCGCGCCCTGAGAATGTTTTACGACAACATCGAACTTCGTCCCGGATACGGCTTTGCGCATCACTTTTGCGGCCTTCAGCTCGTATCCTTTCATTTTGAGCTTCTTAAGGCCTCTCGCCAATATACCTATATCGAGGCCGGCGTCTATGAGAGCTCCGAGCACCATATCTCCGGCTATTCCGCTGAAGCAGTCGAAATATAATATCTTCATGGATCTCAATTATTTATCATCGAGGCAAAGTATGCCGCCCCGAATCCGTTATCAATATTCATAACAGCCACACCCGGAGAGCACGAGTTCATCATCGTCAGGAGAGGAGCTATGCCCTCGAAGCTCGCTCCATAACCTACGCTGGTCGGAACCGCTATCACGGGCTTGGACACAAGACCGCTCACGACGCTGGCGAGGGCGCCCTCCATGCCCGCTATGACTATCAATACGCTGGCGCTCTCCAAGACGTGCCTCTTGTCAAGCAACCTGTGTATGCCGGCGACTCCAACATCGATTAACATCTCTACCGGATTACCCATCAGCTCCAAAGTGATCCTCGCCTCCTCTGCCACGGGCAGATCAGCGGTTCCCGCGGTGACCACCACGACCGTTCCTCTCTTTTCCTGGGCCCTGGTCTTTCTGTAATATATTAGCCTGCCGGTCGCGGAGTACTTTATTTTCGGATATATCTTTTTTAGTTTGAGATAGACCTCTTTTTCGGTCCTGGTTACAAGCAGTACGCCGTGGTGCGACATTATCTTTTTTGATATTTCTATGATCTGCCCGGGCGTCTTGCCTTTACCAAAAACGACCTCAGGGAACCCTCTGCGCTTAAGCCTGTGACAGTCTACCTTGGCGAACCCGATATCGTCATAAAGAAGCTTTGCTCTCTTGTGCATAGCGCTTAAGACCTTAATATCATCACGAGCAATACCGCAACTATGACGGCCGAAGCGATATAGAAGTCGTTATAGTATAAGAAATCCCGTATCTTCTCCGCGAACGTGTAGTCATACTGCCTCGCGGCGGGTTCTCTCTTCTTAATATCCCTTTCAAGCTCAGTAAACGGATGCGTGGGGTAGCCCTTTGAATCGAGCTTGACATCGACGCGGCCGGGATCCGCTTTTTCCACATCCGAGATCTCCGACTTCACGGCGTCGACCTGTTCTTTACGGAATCTTAAGAAGCTGTCTCCTATCTTATAGGCCGGAATCTCACCTATATCGACAAGGCGCTTCACCTCTTCTTCGGAGACGCCAAGATAAGCCGCTACCTCCCTGATATTCAACAGATGTTCCGGCATCTTATTTTATCTTCCCCTGGGCTACCCACTCGTCTATCTTCGCGCGCTCGAATCTCCAGGCGTCGCCACTTTTGGTTCCGGGCAGCTTTCCGGAGCTGGCCCATTCATGAACCAGGGTAGTCTCGACCTCCAGGTACTTGGCGAGATCATCCGGCGTCATGATGCTATTCGGCGAATCGTCCGCTTTATTCAGCATCTTCGAATGACCTTCAAATACGGCGCCCTCGGCTATGCTTAAGAGCGGCGAGCGGATATCTCCGATAACCCGGGCCGGCGATATCAGTTTCAGGTCCTTGGCAGCGGTTATGTTTCCGTTCACAGTACCCGCTATCACAATCGACTCCCCCGTTATGTCGGCATTGACTACCGCCTGCTCGCCGATCATAAGGTTACCTTTCGTATTCAATACGCCCTCAAACGTCCCATTGATCTTCAGGTTAACATAATCCTTGAAGATGAGAGTTCCCTGCATCGAAGCGTCTACATCGAGAACCTTTTCGGTCTCGCCCTTCTTATCCCTTCTCGCCATCATAAAGCACCTCCTTCTTTAGTCCGCTTCCCACTTAACACTCTTGACGCCCTCCAGGCGGGCGATATCCTCTATCAGCTGCGCGTTATGAAGATTTGTGGTGAGCTTAAGGCCGAACTTTAATATCATATGCGTCCCATCCGCCGACCGATCGGCTTCGAGGTCATTGATCTCGCTTCCGTATTCGGAGAGCGTCTGTCTTATCTTCTTCAACTGCTCCAGGCCGTCTTTCGTCTCTATAATGACCGTCTTGTACCAATTCTTACGTATCATAACATGTTCCAGCCTGGAAAAGAACATTAAAGCGATCACGGCTATAAGAGTCGTTACGATGGCGCCGAAATACAATCCCGATCCGACGGCAAGCCCGACTCCGGCGACAACCCAAAGGCTTGTGGCAGTTGTAAGACCTCTCACTGAGGCCTTGTACCGCATTATCGTTCCCGCGCCCATGAACCCTATGCCCGTTACGACCCCGGCGGCGAGCCTGGCGGGATCTATGAGCACCCTGTTGGAGTAGACGTCGAATATATGAATAGACGTGAGCATTATCAGCGTTGAGCCAACGCATAAGAGAATATGGGTCCTGAAACCCGCGGCCCTTCCATGGAACTCTCTTTCAAAACCGACCACTCCGCTCAGGATCGCCGACAAGACCAGGCGAAATACGATTATCCATTCGTTAAGCACTCGCCACCTCCAGATTGGGCTCGACGCTCAAATAAAGGTCCGACCGTTGCCCTCTTTTATACAACTCTTCTCCAAGAACTCCGACCATGGCGGCATTATCCATGCAGTACGCCTTCGCGGGAAAGAGGATTTTAATGCCTCCTGAAAATCTCGCGGCATCGGCAAACTTTTCTCTTAATCTGGTATTGGCCGCGACCCCTCCGCCCACTATTATCTTCTTAACCTTGTGCAGTACGGCCGCACGTATTGCTTTTTCTACCAACTCATCTATGACAATCTCCTGGAACGAGTAGCATATATCACGCACCAGGAGCTTATCCAAGGGCCCTGTACCACCGACCATCGACTTTTCGCTATTCCTCACGTAGTACAGTACCGCGGTCTTGATACCGCTGAAACTGAAATCCAGAGAATTTGCACCCAGGAACGTTTTCGGCAACTTCACCCTTTCTCTGTTTTTGGAAAGTTTTGCCGCCTCTTCTACCACGGGCCCGCCCGGATATCCAAGCCCTAATATCTTAGACACTTTGTCGAAGGCCTCGCCGGCCGCGTCGTCCTGCGTCTGGGAGAGGAGCTTCTGCCTGAAGCTGTCCCGGCAGTAGAATAGCGCGGTATGCCCGCCTGAAACGACGAGCCCGACAAAAGGAAATGCAGGCGTCTCTCCTTCGCTTAAGAACGCGCTGTATAGATGAGAAAGAACGTGGTTTACTCCTATCATCGGCACCCGTAAAGATAGGCTTAAGGATTTCGCCAATGATACGCCCGTAAGAAGAGCGCCCACGAGCCCGGGGCCGTTAGTTACCGCGATAAGCTCTATCTCTTCCAGGCGCTTGCCGGAACTTTCGAGCGCCTTGTCGAGCACCTCAAGTATGTACTCGACATGAAATCTCGAAGCTATCTCCGGCACCACGCCTCCGTATTTCTTATGAAGGTGCACGCTTGACGATACTATATTTGAAAGAACCTCTCTGCCCTCGGTAACCGAAACGCTCGTCTCATCACAGGAAGTCTCTATGCCTAATGTCAGCATCTTATTTTACCATCTCCGAGAGGTATACGAACTCTATCCCCTCACCAGCGAGCTCCGGCATCATCTTGCTTAAAACGTTTATTGTGTTTTTCCTGTCGTGACAGACCGCGATAACGGAGCCGTATTTAAATGCCATCTTCCGCAAAGATAGCATCTGTTTCTCGATATACTCCGGGTTATTCTCATTATCCAAAAATATACCTCTCTTGGCATACGGCACCCCCGCTTGCGCCGCTGCTTCGCCGCATATCGATTTGTCGGTAACGAGACTGTCGAAAAAGTAGAGAGACCTCTTCTTGAGACCGGACAAGACGACATTCATGGTGTACCCGTCCTCCGTAGCTTTTGAGCCTTGATGGTTGGATACGCCTTTCACTCCGGGAACGCTCGCTATATCCTTCCCGAGCAGCGCCAATATCTCTTTTTCATCCATGTCGGTCCTTATGGTGCCCGCCTCGGCAGGCGCGTCCTTATCGTTAGATTCCAACGGAAGATGCAGGATCACCTCGTACCTTTTAGAAGAGGCTAGAGAAGCTATCCTCTTAGAGTACGGCAGGTTCGGCAGCACAGAAAAAGTAACGGCTCTCTTTACGGCAAAGAGGCGTTCGAGATTATTCATATTGTATCCGAAATCATCTATAACTATAGCCACCCTTGGATTGTTATATTTCTTCTGTATTGCGGGAAATCTTCTCTTTCTTACAACCGCCTTCGCAACGGGCGCCTTCTTTAATACAATTATCTTCCTCTTCGGCACATGAGAGGATCTCCAAAATATGAAGGCGATGCCGATCACAAGTCCTATGGTAACCAGCGCTAAAACTATCTTGGTCCTCATCTTTGATAAACCTTTATAGCTTTCATCAGATCTACGGCGCGCTCGAGCTGGTTATCCCGCTCAACGGCCTCTTTCGGCCTGGAAACCTTCGGCCCTCTCTTCACCTCTTTATTGCCGTCATCTATCTTTTCGAATATGTCAGACAAGTTCTTCTTCCTCTCCTTCGGCTCCTCGAGATCAACCGCTACGTCGGGAATAACTCCTTGTTTACTTATCGATTTGCCGCTCGGCGTAAAATAAGAAGCGGTGGTAAGCCTCAGGGCGGAATTGTCCTTCAACGGGATGACGGTCTGTACAGAGGCCTTACCGAAAGTCTTGGCGCCCAGTATAACGCCCCGCTTATTATCCTGTATAGCACCCGCTACTATCTCCGCGGCGCTCGCGGAACCCTCATTGACCAGGACTATAAGCGGCCAGGACGGATGCGTTAGAACGCCCTTCGATCTGTATACGGCATCTTGAGCGGGGTTCCTGCTCTTTGTCGACACTATGACCTCATCCTTAGGCAGGAACTTCTCCGACACATCTATCGCGGACTCGAGAAGGCCTCCGGGATTGTTCCTCAGGTCCAGTATCAGTGAATCCATCCCCTCTCCTTCCAGCTTCTTGAGAGCCGCTTCCAGTTCGCGCGCGCACTTTTCCTGAAATTCTACCAGACGGATATATCCGATCTTGCCCTCTATAAGATAAGCGTCCTTTATGCTGTTGATCTTTATCCTGGCCCTCTTTATGGATATATCCAGGACCTTCTCTTCCTTCTCTCTCCAAACGGTGAGAGTTATCTGCGTGCCCGGCTCGCCGCGCATGATCTTTACGGCCTCGCTTAAACGTATATCTTTGGTCGTCTTTCCGTTTATCCTCACGATCTTATCACCCGGTTTTATGCCGGCCGATTCAGCGGGAGTGCCGGCCATCGGGGTTATCACCGTAATTATTCCGTCTTTCAGGGTGATCTCTACACCTATGCCCCCGAACTCACCTTTGGCCTCCGAAGTCAGCTCCACGTACTCGTCATGATCCATAAACTGGCTGAAGTCGTCGAGCGAAGAGAGCATTCCCCTCAACGCGCCGTACATCAATTCCTTGGAATCCACCTCACTAACGTATTCGCTTCTTATGGCGCTGACGGCGTCCGAAAAGAGCTCGATCTGATTATAGAGATCTTCCTTAGATTGTAATTTAGCCCCTTTAGGAGCTTCATGCGCGCCCATCGTCAAAGAAGATACGAGCATTACCGCTGCGATAAGAAAAACTATCCTGGCTCTCTTCATCAAAGCTATTCCCCCAGGTGCTTTTTCAGCACATCGTTAACCACAGCCGGATTGGCCTTGCCTTTGGTCTGCTTCATGATCTGCCCGATAAGAAACGTTATGGCGGTCTTCTTGCCGCCTTTATAGTCGTTCACGGATTTTTCGTTCTTGGCGAGAACGTCCTTTACGGCCTCTTCTATCTTATCCTTGTCGCTGACCTGCGAAAGCCCCTTGGAGCTCACTATCTCGCCGGCGCTTTTTTTGGTATCTATCATCCCGAGCAAGACATCTTTGGCCATCTTGCCGCTGATCGACTGGCCGTCTATCATCTTCAATAGCTCAACGAGATCTTTCGGCTCTATACCCAGCCCCACTATATTCACTTTCCTGGCATTCATCTGCGCCGCGATATCACCGTTGATCCAGGTCGTTAACGTCTTCCTGTTCGCGTATATATTGGCGCACTTCTCGAAATAGTCCGCTAAGTCTACCTGACCGGTAAGGACGCGGGCGTCGTATTCGGAAAGGCCGTAGTCTCTGGTAAACCTGCCGGCGCGCTCCCGGGGAAGTTCGGGCAGCTCCTTTTCGATCCTGTCTATGATCTTCTTATCCACGATGAACGGAACGAGGTCCGGCTCCGGAAAATAACGATAGTCATGCGCCTCTTCTTTTGATCTCATGGGCAAGGTGACAAGCTTTTGAGCGTCCCAGAGCCTCGTCTCCTGAATTATTCTCTCCCCGGCTTCGGCGAGCGCTATCTGCCTCTTTGCCTCGAAAGAGAGGGCCTCCCTGACCCACCTGAAAGAGTTCATATTTTTAACTTCCACCTTGACTCCCAGCTCTTTTTCACCCGCTTTCCTTATTGAGATATTAGCGTCACAACGCAGGCTGCCCTTCTCCATGTCGCAATCAGAAACTCTCAGATACTGCAGGATAGATTTTAGAGCCGTGAGATAATCGTAAGCTTCTTGCGGAGAATTAATGTCGGGCTCGGTAACTATCTCCAAAAGCGGCATGCCGGCCCTGTTAAAGTCCACAAGACTGTAGCTCTCCTTGGCGGGATGTATTAATTTGCCGGCATCCTCTTCCAGATGAACGCGTTTTATATGCACCCTCTTCGCGTCCAGGCTCCCTGAAAAGGGATCTACAAACCCGTCGTATGAAAGAGGCATATCAAACTGGGATATCTGAAAATTCTTCGGGAGGTCCGGGTAGTAATAATTTTTTCTATCGAACTTTATCGTATCCTGTATCTTACAGTTAAGGGCGAGCGCCACTTTTATCGAATACAAAAATGCTTTCTCATTCAGGACCGGCAGCGACCCGGGAAACCCCAGGCATACCGGGCAGGTGTGGCTGTTCGGCGGCTTGCCGAATTCCGTGGAGCACCCGCAGAATGCCTTGGTCTCTGTCTCTAGCTGCAGGTGGACCTCTAATCCTATAACCGTTTCGTATTTGGCCGTCACAGCTTAGGCTTTCGTTTGTGATGATCCGTCCTCCGCTCAAAGGCATATGCCGCCCTGAAGAGCGTCTCTTCCCCGAATGGCCTGGCAAGCATATGCAGTCCTATAGGCAGAGATTCCTCGGAGAATCCGCAAGGGATAGATATAGCAGGCAGCCCCGCCAGATTCGCGGAGATGGTGAATATATCGGATAGGTACATGCTGAGCGGGTCCTCGGTCTTCTCGCCGATCTTGAACGCCGGGGTCGGCGTTGTAGGAGTGACTATAAGATCACACAGCTTGAACGCGCTGTCAAAATCCTCTTTTATCCTCGTCCTCACCTTTTGAGCCTTCAGATAATAGGCGTCGTAATAACCCGTGGAGAGGCAATATGTCCCCAGAAGTATCCTTCTCTTGGCCTCGTTGCCGAATCCGGTTGAGCGCGTCTTGATGTACATATCTATCAGGTCCTTTGAGTCCCGGGACCTGTGTCCGTACTGCACGCCGTCGAACCGCGCCAGATTGGAACTGGCCTCAGCGGGGGCGACGATATAATACGTGCTTACGGCGTATTGCGTGTGAGGCAGCGTTATATCCACGATCTCGGCGCCCAGATCTTTCAGGATATCGATCGCGGCGCGCACACTAGCCTCGACCTCTTTGTCTATCCCTTTGATAAAATACTCTTTCGGAACCCCCACCCTCAAACCTTTGACATCGCTGACGAGCGACTTGGTGTAATCGGGAACGGGCATATCAACGCACGTTGAATCCATCTCGTCGTATCCTGCAATAACATTCATCACAAGCGCCGCGTCCCTCACGTCTTTTGTGATCGGCCCTATCTGGTCGAGGCTTGAAGCAAAGGCAATAAGTCCGTACCTGGAGACCCTCCCGTATGTGGGCTTCAGGCCCACAACCCCGCAGAGGCTGGCCGGCTGCCTGATCGATCCGCCGGTATCGGAGCCGAGCGCCAGAATTGTCTGGTCGCTGGCCACCGCCGCTGCAGAACCTCCGCTTGAGCCGCCCGGTATCCTGTCCGTATCCCAGGGATTTCTTGTGGGGCCGTAACAGGAAGTTTCGCAGGATGACCCGAAGGCGAATTCATCCATATTGGCTTTCCCTATCAGAACGGCGCCTTCGGATTTGAGCTTTTTTATGACCGTAGCGTCATACGGCGGCTTGAATCCTTCGAGTATCCTGGACGCGCACGTTGTGGCTTCGCCCTTGACGCAGATGTTATCTTTTACAAGAATAGGAATGCCATATAACTTTCCGGCCTTATTTTCCGGAATCGCGGAAGCAGCGCGCTTGTTCAAAGAGACGAACGCCTTTATCTTTTCATCGAGAGATGCTATCCTTTCGAAGAGTGAATCGAGGATGCTGGAGGGGGCCAGGCTGAACTTGTCTATTTTTTCCTTCAGTTCGTGGGCGGTCAGCGAATAAAGGTTCTCCATCTACTTCCCCTCTATGACCTGCGGAACCCGAAAAAAATCGCCTTCCCTGGACGGCGCGTTACTCAGGACATCGGTTACATCAAGAGAACTTTTAAGAGAATCTTTTCTGAATACGTTCTTGAGCGTAGGCAAGACATGGCTTGTGGGCAAGACGTTTGCGGTATCGACCTCGTTCAATTTGTCTATATATGACAATATAGCGGCTAATTGGGTCGAATAGAGCTCGCTCTCCCGATCGTCCAATTCCAATCTCGAAAGAAGAGCGACTTTTGTGACGGCCTTTTTATCTATCTTCATGATATAAGCCCTTACTTAAGTATAAGTTACCACACGAATCTGGCTTTGTCAATTTTTACAGACTCAAAGCAAGCAACGCAATACTCGATTGCCCCGCTCGCACCAACATCGCCCTGCCAATACTCCAGGTCTTTGTTCGCGGCCTGAAATTTTTTGCCGTGTGCTACGGTTTACGTTTCGCGAAT